>NZ_CP150145.1:6034667-6336400 GCF_037963835.1 Paenibacillus sp. FSL H8-0332 | reverse complement strand
ACAGGCTGCAAGCGATTCTGGATAAAGAGCGTTCCGATTTCATGGCACCGACGCTTGAAGTACTGCAGAGACTCATAATTGACCAAAATGCCGTAAACGGCAGTGGTGAGGATAAGGGCGGAAACCGTTTTAAGTCATTGGATCAACGACTATTCCCCCGTACCGTGCCAAAGAGAGAACTGGACCAAGCATCAGATAGGATTACAGTCTCTATTGGTAACTATAAGGATACTTCCAAGGAAATTCAGGACGAGATCTTAAATAACAGATTTGCTGAATTTTTAATTTATGATCGGGGTGCAGACAATGAGGGGCATTGATTACGTGCTGTTAATTGCATATGGTATTTCATTCGTTTGTGCGATGCTGCTTATGGCCGCGCTTTTTTTGTACTTCCGCAAGAGGTTCCGGGCGAGAGTAGTCAGCCTGTTCATGCTGGCAGCATTCTTTTTCCTGGGTGCTTATACCTTCAAAATGGCTATCGCCTTTTGGATTCGGGTTTCGAACATCTCTGGCGGAGATGCTGTGAATACTGCACTCATGTCCATGTCCTGGGCAGTGGCTCAAACTGGCACAACATTAGGCTTGGTGATTTTAACATTGCTTATGTATACTCGGCGGCAGGATCTGTTTATGGTTATTCCAACGGCCTTGTTAAAGGAAGAGAACTGCGATGTTGACGCTTGAACAGATAGAGCTTAAATCATAGTTCCGGTTAGATCGATTGGATCTCCGGCAACAGCTATGACTTTTATAGGGTGATGACGATACATCGAGCAGGACCATTCAGTAAGATTCCTTCCGACTATAACAGCAGGATCATTTTGTCCCGCAAATGATCAACTTAATCCGCACCCAAACCTCCATCCAAAACTTTCGCCCAAAATGGATAAAACCATTGTGCATCCGCCCCATATGCCTTATACTATTCCATATAAGAATAGTTGGAATTAGCGGAAGCCTGATGTTTTATGAAATATCCGGATGGAGGAAACTGAGATGAACCTGCTCGAGAAAGAGGATTTAATCAAAGTTAAAGCGGAAGAGCTGGAGAATGCTACTCCCGAGGAGATTATCCGCTGGGCGGTGGAGACTTTTCCTAATATAACCTTTGCCTGCAGTTTTGGAGCGGAGGATGTGGTGCTGGTGGATATGATCCAGAAGGTGAGTCCCTCGACAGATGTGTTCTATCTGGACACGGATTATCATTTCAAGGAAACTTATGAGACTAGAGATATCATGGCCGAGAAGTACGGCATGGAGTTCGTACGTGTGTCTCCACAGATTACGGTAGAAGAGCAGGCGCTTCAGTACGGGGAGTCTCTATGGAACAGTGATCCGAATCAGTGCTGCGCCATTCGTAAGGTGGAACCGCTGACCCGTATTCTCTCACAATACGACGCTTGGATTACCGGCATCCGCCGGGATCAGGCACCTACCCGTGCTAATTCCAAAAAGGTAGAATATGATAACAAATTTGGACTCGTCAAGTTCAATCCGATTGCCAACTGGACTACAGAGGATGTATGGAATTATATCCGCGAGAATGAGGTAGTGTATAATCCGCTTCATGACCGCAATTTCCCGAGCATCGGCTGTGAACAGTGCACCCGGGCGGTTATGCCTGGTGAAGATCCGCGTGCGGGTAGATGGTCCGGTTCGGACAAGACAGAATGCGGATTGCATAAATAAGATACGCCTAAATAAGTATCGCTTAGATATGATCACTAATTTATCCGCACTAAGTTACCAGCACTCTATACAGCACTGCACAGGCATTGCACAGGAGGAGAGAACAGGGATGACTTCAATACTTCCTCACGGAGGAACACTGATCCGGCGTATAGCAAGCGGAGAAGAGAGAGAAGAACTGCTGAAGCAAGCTTCAGCCCAGCAATCGATTGCCCTTAATACTTGGACTTTATCGGATCTGGATCTGATCGGTGTAGGAGCATTCTCGCCGCTGACCGGATTCTTGAACGAAGAGGATTATCACTCGGTAGTAAGCAACATGCGCCTGGCTGATGGGACCGTATGGAGTATACCGGTTACGTTGGCGGTGGGTGATGATCTGGCTGCAACTCTTGCAGTGGGAGACAGAGTTACACTTACGGGTGAAGACGACGGTGTTATCTACGGTCTGCTGGATATTGAAAGTATTTATACTGTAGATCAGCAGGTTGAGGCACACAATGTGTTCCGGACAACTGACCCGGCGCATCCCGGAGTCAGCAAGCTGCTGTCCCGGCCGGCAACGTATATAGGCGGACCTATAACGGTACTGAACCGTCCGCAGCCGGAGAAGTTCGCTGAATTCTATTTTGACCCCGCCGAGACCCGACAGATCTTCGCAGATAAGGGTTGGAGAACGGTTGTAGGCTTTCAGACGCGTAATCCGGTACATCGGGCCCATGAGTATATCCAGAAGTGCGCTATGGAGGTTGTAGACGCTCTTTTCCTGAACCCGCTGGTGGGGGAGACCAAATCGGACGATGTTCCGGCCAATGTGCGGATGAAGAGTTATCTCGCGCTGCTGGAGAATTATTATCCGGAGAACCGTACCTTCCTTGGCGTCTTCCCGGCAGCGATGCGTTATGCAGGTCCCCGTGAAGCCATCTTCCATGCCATGGTGCGCAAGAATTACGGTTGTACACACTTTATTGTCGGGCGTGATCACGCAGGTGTGGGAGACTACTACGGTACGTATGAAGCGCAGGAGATCTTTGCTAACTTCACCGCTGAGGAGCTTGGGATTACACCGTTATTCTTCGAGCACAGCTTCTTCTGTGTGAAATGCGGGAATATGGCCTCCAGCAAAACCTGCCCGCACCCGGCTGACCAGCACTTGACGCTCTCGGGTACGAAGGTACGGGCGCTGCTGCGTGACGGACACTGCCCGCCTCCTGAATTCACGCGCCCTGAGGTGGCGCAGATTCTGATTGAAGGTATGTCACCGGAAGTCTCTGTAAAGTCCTAAACAGCCAGTACTATTTGGCCCTCTTGTCCCATATAGATGAGTAGAATCTATCGGGACGAGGGGGTCTTTGTTATGTCAGGAGGGCAGAAGCATAAAGTCTCGGTCTGGATCTCTTGGCGCGGGATCAAAAAAAGCTTCTTAGGCGCTGTACTGCTCGCTGTGATGATCGGTATCATCGCCTACGACATGCCGACTGCCAAGACGGTCAATTATTGGAGCCTGCCGCTCTCCGGCAAAGTCATTGCCATTGATGCAGGTCACGGGGGGCCGGATGGGGGAGCGGTAAGCCGGTCAGGCCTGATTGAGAAGGATATCAATCTCTCCGTGTCGCTGTACTTGCGCGATTATCTGCAGCAGGCTGGGGCGATTGTGGTGATGACCCGTGAAGGGGATTATGATCTGGCCCAGGACAGCACCAAGGGGTACGCAAGGCGTAAGACAGAGGATCTGAAGCAGCGGGTGCGGAGTATTGAAGAGAAGGGGGCCGATCTGTTTGTCAGCGTACATATGAACAGTATTCCTTCCAACCGCTGGAGCGGGGCGCAGACCTTCTATTATCCGAGCAACGAGAGGAACAAGGCGTTGGCCGGGCTGGTACAGGATGAACTTCGGGCTACGCTTGAGAATACGGACCGTGTGGCGAAGACAGCGAACACCATTTATTTGTTAAAAGTACTAAAAATGCCGTCCGTGCTCGTTGAGGTAGGCTTCCTGTCACATCCCCAGGAGTCCCTGCTCCTTGGGGATGATCTGTACCAGCGGAAGGTGGCAACCAGCATCTACCGGGGCATCCTGCGATACAGCTCCGAGCAGCCATAGAGGCATAGGGTGGGACTACTCTTCCGTCAGGGGGTAATGCTATAATGGGTACAAATACCGGGGCTTACCACCGGATAGGAACAGAGGTGCTTTCCATGCAGACCAGGGAACAAATTCAGGAACTTTTACAGCCGCTTACAGACCCGGAATCCGGAAAAAGCCTGATCGAACTACAGTTAATCCGCGATATCATGATCAAAGAGGACCGTATTTCGTTATCCATCGTATGTCTGGATTCAGATGAGAAGAAGCGGATGGAGCTGGAACAGCAGGTTCGTGATCTCCTTACGGAGGGTGGGGCAGAGCAGATTCATATTCGTCTGCGTGATGCTACCGATTATGAACGGGCTATTCTTCGCGGAGAGGGCGGGGGAGACGAGCCGGATTCAGATCAAGGGGAGAAGCTCAAAGGGCACGCAGCGGGCCTTGAGGGGCATGAGCTGATTAATGAGAACTCAGGGGTGAACTTCATCGCAATTGCCAGCGGCAAGGGCGGGGTCGGGAAATCAACAGTAACCGTGAATCTGGCGGTGGCACTGGCCCGCAAGGGCAAGAGAGTCGGCCTGATTGATGCAGATATTTACGGCTTCAGTATCCCGGATATGATGGGGATTGAAGAGGGACCGGTCGTTGATGAAGGAACTATTATTCCGGTAGAACGTTTTGGAGTGAAGGTCATGTCCATGGGCTTCTTTATCCGTGAGAATAGTCCGGTGATCTGGAGAGGGCCGATGCTGGGCAAAATGCTGCGCCAGTTCTTCGCCGATGTGGGTTGGGGCGAGCTTGATTATCTGCTGCTGGATCTGCCTCCAGGTACGGGCGATGTGGCCCTTGATGTCCACCAGATGCTGCCGCACAGCAAGGAGATCATTGTCACTACCCCTCATGCTACGGCTGCCTTTGTGGCGGCGAGAGCGGGCTCTATGGCTCTGCAGACCGAGCATGAAATCCTTGGGGTCATCGAGAACATGGCTTATTATGAGTGCTCCTCCTGCGGCAAAAAGGATTATATCTTCGGACGCGGCGGTGGAGCCCGTCTGGCTGAAACGCTGCATACAGAGCTGCTGGCCCAGGTGCCGCTGGGTGCACCGGATAACCATATCTCCGAGCCGGACTTCTCACCGTCGGTCTATAAGGCGGACACGGCTACCGGAATATTGTTCGCAGACATTGCAGACAAGCTGATTGCCAAATACGAGCAATAAGTAACATTCCGCGATGCGCATGTAAAAATAAGGCCTGCCCCATTCCTGGGGCAAGGCCTTATTTGAATTACGAACCAGATCCTGAACCGGAATCGTCGCCGCCTTCCTGCTTTTCTCCACCGCCTTCTTTTTCCTCCCCGCCGCCTTCGCCTTTCCCTGCATCCTTTTTCTCAACCTTGGGCTGCAGCTCATCCTGAACTACACTTTTGAGCAGAGTAAGGACTTCCATACGGAACAGCGGATTTTGCATAGCCTCCTGCATAATGGTCATGGACTGCTTGCGGTAATCCGGAGTCTTGGTAAGATCGAGGAACATTTTCATCATTTCGGGCGATTTCATGATTTCTCCAACAGACTTCTGATAAGTCGGGTCCTTGATCAATTGAAGATGTAATTCCTTGCTCTCTTTATTAATCGCTTTGGCAAAATCCCCGGCAAATTGCGGGTCGGTCATGATTTTTTCGATTTCCTTCTGATACTCGGGTGCTGTGAGGGTATCCTTAACGGCGATCCGGACCTGCTCTGTCGTCTGCATAGGCATCATTTTCATGCTTACTCCGCCACTGCCGCCGCCACCCTCATCTGAGCTGGGGGTAGACAGGGCTTCCTCTACTGCCTTTTTACCTTCGTCGCTCTTCAATATATCTACAACCATCGTCTTCATTTCCTTATATCCGCCCTGTCCACCGGAAGAAGAACTGCTCTGTTCGCCTCCGCAGGCGGTTAACGTGATCGCCAAGCCGAGTGCCAAGCCTCCAGACCATAGAGCCCTCCATTTCATTGGCGCTGCCCTCCTTTATTAGAATCAATGATTGTAGTATGCCGCCCGCAGGTACATTTATGTTGAAGTGTAATGGTTTTTTGACGGTAACCTTGGTAAAATAAATCTGACACGGGGAGGTGAAGGCGCTGAGCTTAAGAAAATGGTTTTATTTGTTCTGGACCACGCTTTTGATCGGTGCAGGCGGAGCCGTGATTGCCGGTCTTGCTCTGCAGATAGTGAATGGCGGAATTCAATTTAAAAGCACCGCCGACTTTTTCCTCTACGCCCTGATTCTTCTTGGGTACGGAGCGCTTGTAAGCGTATACGCCCAGCTCGGATTTTTTGCTTATCTGATTCTCAACTATACGGGCATCGGGGTGTTCCCGCGTAAGGCTTGGCGTTACATACAATTGGTGCTGGCTGTGCTAGCTCTGCTTGAGCTAATGTTCCTGCGCACCTTTGTCAGCGGAGACCGCAGCGTCCGATCGGATTTGACGCTGGGCCTGGCTATTCTGTTAACCGCACTTATTGTGTCCTGGTTCAAAATGCGCAGTACGAACGCTTCGGCCTGGGTCCCGACTTTTTTCTTCATGACAGCTATTACTATAGTGGAGATTATCGGCGTCCTGCGGATCGGGGTGGACAGCGCCACCATCTTTATTCTTGTACCGCTTGTCGCCTGTAATGCGTTCCAGATTCTGATGCTGCACCGTGTACTGAAGCCGGCCCCACACTAACAATAGCAATCGCGCCAAAACCCCGCCCCTCTGTATACAACCAGGGAGCGGGGTTTTGGCATTGCCTGTAGAGAGCGGTTAGAATGAAGATGAAGAGGTTAATCTTAAAGAACAGAGTGGAGGAGGGAATATATGAACATCAAGCGCTATATGATAAAAGACACAAGTGAAACACGCCTGAAGGACCTCGATCCAGATGAACGGGGAGACTTCAAATCCAAAGAAGAAGCCGAAGCCAAAATGGAGAAGTTGAAGGAACGGCTGGTCAAGCTGCAGGATATCCTTTTTGCACAAAAAAAGCACTCGCTGCTGGTCATCCTGCAAGGAATGGATTCAAGCGGAAAGGACGGAACCGTCAAACATATATTCTCCGGCATTAATCCGCAGGGGTTCATCGTAACCAGCTTCAAGAAGCCCTCACTGGAGGAGGAAGCACACGATTTCCTGTGGAGAGTCCATATGAAGACCCCGCCCAAAGGCTATATCGCCGCATTCAACCGTTCGCATTATGAGGATGTGCTGGTGCCCCGCGTGCATGACAGTCTCAGTAAAGAAGATGCCAAGCGCCGGTTCCGCTACATCCGCCAGTTCGAGGAAATGCTGGCGGAAGAGGGAACGACGGTCATTAAGCTCTTTCTGCATATCTCCAAGGAGAAGCAGCTGGAGAAGATTAAGGAGCGGCTTGACGATCCGGCGAAGCACTGGAAATTCGATGCCAGTGATCTGCAGGAACGCGAATACTGGGACGATTATCAAAAAGCGTATGAGGATGTTTTCCGGGAGAGCAGCATAGATAAGGCCCCGTGGTACTGGATTCCTGCAAATCACCGCTGGTACCGCAACTATCTGGCGCTCAAGATTGTGGTCAAAACCCTGGAGGGGCTTGACCTGAGCTACCCGAAGCTGAATACGCCGACGCCGGATATCTCTCAGCTGATCTCTCCGCGCCACTAATGCTAAATGTTATGCAGGGCTAAACGAGCTACAATCCTGCAGCATCTTCCAGGCCATCATCCAGCCATGCGGAATCGCGGACTTCCTTGCCGCTTGCACTGCTTTGGCTGATCAGCTCAGAGACGGTTACGAACTCATACCCCTGGCTGCGCAGCTTATCAATGATCTGAGGCAGGGCTTCATGCGTTTGTTTGCAGGAGTCGCTGGCATGCAGCAGCACAATATCTCCGGGATGGGCTTTGCTGGTTACACGGTTAACGATGTTATCCACACCTATGTTCTTCCAGTCCAGTGAGTCCGTGTCCCATTGAATGACTTTGTAGCCTAGATCGGTAGCCACCTGCAGGACTCTTTTGTCAAAATCACCGTTAGGCATTCTGATCAGGTTGGGCTGAGAACCGGTTAACTCCGTCAATACTGTATGGGCCGTACTGATCTGTGTGCGTATTTCATCATTGCTTAGCGTACTGTAGTTCACATGCTTGTGGCCGTGGCTGCCGATTTCGAACCCGGCGTCTTTGATGCTTGTAACAATCTCAGGATGGGTTTTGCTCCAAGGTGAGGACAGGAAGAATGTCGCTTTATCCACCTTTTTGTCTTCCAGCACCTTCAGAATCGGCTCGGGCCTTTTCTCTCCCCAGCTAATGTCGAAGGTTAAGGCAATCTGCTTCTTTTCCGTCGGAACACTGTAAATGGCAGAAGGGGCAGCTTCAGAGAATACAGTGATATTGCCCCTCTCCACATAGACAACGCCGGCGGTAAGAAGCGCAGCGGCAAAGATGTACAGGAACCGTTTGATCTTTTTGCCGCTAAATACATAAAAAGAATTCATAAAGTCAGCGCTCCTCTCCCATGCGAAATGCTTGTTTGTTCTAAATGTATGCTCGTACAGGGCGCTTATGACCTCAGATATGAATCAATCGATACGAATTGCAATTAGGCTGAGTCCAAATCAGGAGGTACGCATGTTATCTTTTAATACATTTATCAAGGATTTAAGGACAATTCACACAGCACTTCTATTGGCTACAGTACTGTTCATAGCAGGGGGAATCTTGGGATGGATCGGCACAGGAAGTCTGCAGCAGCTGCTGAATGAGCAATTGAAGGGGATCAGTAAGATTAGCGGGAACCTTAGAGAGTCGTCCAATCCGCAGTGGAGCTTTTTCGTATTCATTTTTCTGAACAATAGTATCAAAAGCGTAGTCATCATTTATCTGGGTGCCTTATTCGGCCTCTTACCCGCGTTCTTCCTGTTAATCAACGGTGCGGTTATCGGTTATCTGATTCATTTGTCCGCAATACAGGGACAGGATCTGTTCACGCTGATTGTAAAAGGACTGCTGCCGCATGGCATTATTGAGATTCCGGCCATCATTATTGCCTGCGCCTTTGGGCTGAAGTTCGGCAGCAAGGTGCTGTCTGCACTTTTGGGAGTAATGAAGCGGAGCAGGGCAGAGACGGTGAATTGGCAGGCCTTTATGCGGCAGACCTTCACCGCCTCTGTCTGGATCGTGATTCTGTTATTAGTTGCAGCAATCATCGAGAGCACAATTACATTTTGGCTTTTATCATAAAATCCCGGGGAATTGTGCATAACAGTAAAGCCGAAACATTTGAATCTGTATTATGGTTATAGATTCAGTACTCCGGTTAATTTAGTGTAAGCACTTCAATAAGAGCTTCCCACATCAAATGGCTTTTTTGAGTGAGATGAAATAGCGTTTGATGATTTTGGATAACTATGAATTTCATGAAGGAGGCCAGGCTTATGTTGGGAATGTTATTCAATGAGAAGGAATGTAAGGAACTGGACTATGTTTTGCGCAAAGAGCTGGATGAGATGCTACTGGATATGAGTGACCAGCGTTTAGATCAGAACATTAGGCATGCGATTGCCAATCGATATAAAACGGTTTTCCGTATGTATGCGCGTTTTGCTCCACAGAAAGAGCTGTCTAAGTATGCGTGGGGTGGACGTTCTTCGCAGTTCAAGCACTAGGTTTGGATGGGGCTGATAACCGGAATAAATAAAATGAATCGAATAGCTTGACGAAAAGGGAGCCGACATGATACATTATATCTCGCGCTCCTTTTGAATGTTTAAAGAGAAGACGCAGGCAAGAAATAATGAAAAATAACTTTTTCAAAAAAAAGCTTGCCAAACAACGAAACACTATGATATATTATGAAGGTCGCCGCTGAGATGCGGTGAAGAGCTAAAATGAGACATTGATCTTTGAAAACTGAACAACGAGTGAGTGGGAAATCGCTTCGGCGAGATCCAAAATGAGAGAATGTAACAATTCTCGTCAGATGTTTCAAAATGAGCAATCGCTCTTTCTAAATACCAATTTGGAGAGTTTGATCCTGGCTCAGGACGAACGCTGGCGGCATGCCTAATACATGCAAGTCGAGCGGAGTTATGATGGAGCTTGCTCCTGATTAACTTAGCGGCGGACGGGTGAGTAACACGTAGGCAACCTGCCCTCAAGACTGGGATAACTACCGGAAACGGTAGCTAATACCGGATAATTTCTTTCCTCTCCTGAAGAGAGAATGAAAGGCGGAGCAATCTGCTGCTTGGGGATGGGCCTGCGGCGCATTAGCTAGTTGGTGGGGTAACGGCTCACCAAGGCGACGATGCGTAGCCGACCTGAGAGGGTGAACGGCCACACTGGGACTGAGACACGGCCCAGACTCCTACGGGAGGCAGCAGTAGGGAATCTTCCGCAATGGGCGCAAGCCTGACGGAGCAATGCCGCGTGAGTGATGAAGGTTTTCGGATCGTAAAGCTCTGTTGCCAGGGAAGAACGTCCGGTAGAGTAACTGCTGCCGGAGTGACGGTACCTGAGAAGAAAGCCCCGGCTAACTACGTGCCAGCAGCCGCGGTAATACGTAGGGGGCAAGCGTTGTCCGGAATTATTGGGCGTAAAGCGCGCGCAGGCGGTCATTTAAGTCTGGTGTTTAAACCTTGGGCTCAACCTGAGGTCGCACTGGAAACTGGGTGACTTGAGTACAGAAGAGGAAAGTGGAATTCCACGTGTAGCGGTGAAATGCGTAGATATGTGGAGGAACACCAGTGGCGAAGGCGACTTTCTGGGCTGTAACTGACGCTGAGGCGCGAAAGCGTGGGGAGCAAACAGGATTAGATACCCTGGTAGTCCACGCCGTAAACGATGAGTGCTAGGTGTTAGGGGTTTCGATACCCTTGGTGCCGAAGTTAACACAGTAAGCACTCCGCCTGGGGAGTACGGTCGCAAGACTGAAACTCAAAGGAATTGACGGGGACCCGCACAAGCAGTGGAGTATGTGGTTTAATTCGAAGCAACGCGAAGAACCTTACCAGGTCTTGACATCCAACTAACGAAGCAGAGATGCATCAGGTGCCCTTCGGGGAAAGTTGAGACAGGTGGTGCATGGTTGTCGTCAGCTCGTGTCGTGAGATGTTGGGTTAAGTCCCGCAACGAGCGCAACCCTTGACTTTAGTTGCCAGCAGGTTGAGCTGGGCACTCTAGAGTGACTGCCGGTGACAAACCGGAGGAAGGTGGGGATGACGTCAAATCATCATGCCCCTTATGACCTGGGCTACACACGTACTACAATGGCCGGTACAACGGGAAGCGAAGCCGCGAGGTGGAGCCAATCCCAGCAAAGCCGGTCTCAGTTCGGATTGCAGGCTGCAACTCGCCTGCATGAAGTCGGAATTGCTAGTAATCGCGGATCAGCATGCCGCGGTGAATACGTTCCCGGGTCTTGTACACACCGCCCGTCACACCACGAGAGTTTACAACACCCGAAGTCGGTGGGGTAACCCGCAAGGGAGCCAGCCGCCGAAGGTGGGGTAGATGATTGGGGTGAAGTCGTAACAAGGTAGCCGTATCGGAAGGTGCGGCTGGATCACCTCCTTTCTATGGAGAATCGTTTCCTGCAACGGAAACATTCAAATCGGAAGCTAAAGCTTCCACAATAGAACCTTTGGGTTCGAACACTCACTCGTGTTCAGTTTTGAAAGAGCAAGTCTCTTTCGTATGCGTTTGGTGGCGATAGCGGAGGGGTTCCACACGTACCCATCCCGAACACGACCGTTAAGCCCTCCAGCGCCGATGGTACTTGGACCGAAGGGTCCTGGGAGAGTAGGACGCCGCCAAGCGAACAATCAATTCATTGATTGCTTCACTACTGTATGTTTTGTTATATGGGCTTTTAGCTCAGTTGGTTAGAGCGCACCTCTGATAAGGGTGAGGTCGGTGGTTCGAGTCCACCAAGGCCCACCATATAACACTTCAATTGAATACTTACTTTGGGGCCATAGCTCAGCTGGGAGAGCGCCTGCCTTGCAAGCAGGAGGTCAGCGGTTCGATCCCGCTTGGCTCCACCAATTATTCTTTACAACAGTATATGCACATTGTCTGTTATTCCGAACATCACAGCCGTGATTGTTTCACAATAACAGCATCTTGATCCTTGAAAACTGGATACCGAAATGAATTTGCGTTTTAGAACATCTTTTAGCTGAAACTTGTGTAAACAAGTTGAAATAGTTATTAGTTGCTACTAAGCGAAGGTTTTCGATTGTGCGAACAAGCGAAATACCGGAGCGTTGGTTAAGCTACTAAGAGCACACGGAGGATGCCTAGGCACCAGGAGCCGACGAAGGACGTGGCGAACAACGAAACTGCCTCGGGGAGCTGTAAGCAAGCTTTGATCCGGGGGTGTCCGAATGGGGAAACCCAGCTGTGGTAATTCGCAGTTACTCGTATCTGAATACATAGGATACGCAGAGGCAGACCAGGGGAACTGAAACATCTAAGTACCCTGAGGAAGAGAAAACAATAGTGATTCCGTCAGTAGCGGCGAGCGAACGCGGAACAGCCTAAACCAAGGGGCTTGCCTCTTGGGGTTGTGGGACGTCTCACATGGAGTTACAAAGGAATATGGTAGGCGAAGAGGTCTGGAAAGGCCCGCGATAGAGGTAAAAGCCCTGTAGCCTAAACTGTGTTCTCTCCGAGACGGATCCCGAGTAGTGCGGGGCACGTGAAACCCCGTATGAATCCAGCAGGACCATCTGCTAAGGCTAAATACTACCTGGCGACCGATAGTGAAACAGTACCGTGAGGGAAAGGTGAAAAGCACCCCGGAAGGGGAGTGAAATAGAACCTGAAACCGTGTGCTTACAAAAAGTCAGAGCCCTTTCTATGGGTGATGGCGTGCCTTTTGTAGAATGAACCGGCGAGTTACGTTTAACATGCAAGGTTAAGGTGAGAAGCCGGAGCCGCAGCGAAAGCGAGTCTGAATAGGGCGATTTAGTATGTGGACGTAGACCCGAAACCGTGTGATCTACCCCTGTCCAGGGTGAAGGTGCGGTAACACGCACTGGAGGCCCGAACCCACGCATGTTGAAAAATGCGGGGATGAGGTGGGGGTAGCGGAGAAATTCCAATCGAACTCGGAGATAGCTGGTTCTCCCCGAAATAGCTTTAGGGCTAGCCTCGGTGAATGGAGTCGTGGAGGTAGAGCACTGATTGGGTGCGGGGCCCGCAAGGGTTACCAAGCTCAGTCAAACTCCGAATGCCATGTACTTCTTGCCGGGAGTCAGACAGTGAGTGCTAAGATCCATTGTCAAAAGGGAAACAGCCCAGACCATCAGCTAAGGTCCCCAAGTGTGTGTTAAGTGGGAAAGGATGTGGAGTTGCACAGACAACCAGGATGTTGGCTTAGAAGCAGCCACCATTGAAAGAGTGCGTAATAGCTCACTGGTCGAGTGACTCTGCGCCGAAAATGTAACGGGGCTAAACACACCACCGAAGCTATGGCTAGATGCTTTGCATCTGGGGTAGGGGAGCGTTGTATGTAGGTTGAAGGTGTACCGTAAGGAGCGCTGGACAGCATACAAGTGAGAATGCCGGTATGAGTAACGAAAAGATCAGTGAGAATCTGATCCGCCGAAAGCCCAAGGTTTCCTGAGGAAGGCTCGTCCGCTCAGGGTAAGTCGGGACCTAAGGCGAGGCCGAAAGGCGTAGTCGAAGGACAACAGTTTGAAATTACTGTACCACCGTAATCCGCTATGAGCGATGGGGTGACGCAGGAGGGTAGTGACGCGGACTGATGGATATGTCCGTCTAAGCAGTGAGGCTGGTGTGTAGGCAAATCCGCACACTACTAAGGCCAGGCTGTGATGGGGAGCGAAAATTACAGTAGCGAAGGTCATGATCTCACACTGCCAAGAAAAGCCTCTAGCCAGGAGAAGGTGCCCGTACCGCAAACCGACACAGGTAGGCGAGAAGAGAATTCTAAGGCGCGCGGAAGAACTCTCGTTAAGGAACTCGGCAAAATGACCTCGTAACTTCGGGAGAAGAGGTGCCTCGGTAGGGTGAATAGCCCGAGGGGGCCGCAGTGAAAAGGCCCAAGCGACTGTTTAGCAAAAACACAGGTCTGTGCGAAGCCGTAAGGCGAAGTATACGGGCTGACGCCTGCCCGGTGCTGGAAGGTTAAGGGGAGTGGTTAGGGGTAACCCGAAGCTGTGAACCGAAGCCCCAGTAAACGGCGGCCGTAACTATAACGGTCCTAAGGTAGCGAAATTCCTTGTCAGGTAAATTCTGACCCGCACGAATGGCGTAACGACTTGGGCGCTGTCTCAACGAGAGATCCGGTGAAATTTTAATACCTGTGAAGATGCAGGTTACCCGCGACAAGACGGAAAGACCCCATGGAGCTTTACTGCAGCTTGATATTGAATTTGGGTACGATCTGTACAGGATAGGTGGGAGCCGGTGAGGCAGGAGCGCAAGCTTCTGCGGAGGCGCCGTTGGGATACCACCCTGATCGTATCTAGGTTCTAACCTGGTGCCCTAATCGGGTACGGGGACCGTGTCAGGCGGGCAGTTTGACTGGGGCGGTCGCCTCCTAAAGAGTAACGGAGGCGTTCAAAGGTTCCCTCAGAATGGTTGGAAATCATTCGCAGAGTGCAAAGGCATAAGGGAGCTTGACTGCGAGACCTACAAGTCGAGCAGGGACGAAAGTCGGACTTAGTGATCCGGTGGTACCGCATGGAAGGGCCATCGCTCAACGGATAAAAGCTACCCTGGGGATAACAGGCTTATCTCCCCCAAGAGTCCACATCGACGGGGAGGTTTGGCACCTCGATGTCGGCTCATCGCATCCTGGGGCTGAAGTAGGTCCCAAGGGTTGGGCTGTTCGCCCATTAAAGCGGTACGCGAGCTGGGTTCAGAACGTCGTGAGACAGTTCGGTCCCTATCTGTCGTGGGCGCAGGAAATTTGAGAGGAGCTGTCCTTAGTACGAGAGGACCGGGATGGACGTACCGCTGGTGCATCAGTTGTTCCGCCAGGAGCATGGCTGAGTAGCTACGTACGGACGGGATAAGCGCTGAAAGCATCTAAGCGTGAAGCCCCCCTCAAGATGAGATTTCCCAGTATGTAAGACCCCTTGAAGACGACGAGGTAGATAGGTTGGAGGTGGAAGTGCAGCAATGCATGGAGCTGACCAATACTAATCGGTCGAGGGCTTATCCAAATTTCTAACACGCAGATTCATTTCGGATTCAGTTTTCAGGAATCAAATTCCTGAAGCATTTACGCTGTAAATGCCCGTTTGGTGGCGATAGCGGAGGGGTTCCACACGTACCCATCCCGAACACGACCGTTAAGCCCTCCAGCGCCGATGGTACTTGGACCGAAGGGTCCTGGGAGAGTAGGACGTTGCCAAGCGGACAATATTCCCTGATAGCTCAGTTGGTAGAGCACTCGACTGTTAATCGAGTTGTCACAGGTTCGAGTCCTGTTCGGGGAGCCATGCTCTCATAGCTCAGCAGGTAGAGTGCTTCCATGGTAAGGAAGAGGTCACCGGTTCGAATCCGGTTGAGAGCTCCACAAATTTATTAAGGCCCGTTGGTCAAGGGGTTAAGACACCTCCCTTTCACGGAGGTAACATGGGTTCGAATCCCATACGGGTCACCATTACTAATCAGCACCCTAATTAGTCACCATACATATGGAGGCTTAGCTCAGCTGGGAGAGCATCTGCCTTACAAGCAGAGGGTCGGGGGTTCGAACCCCTCAGCCTCCACCATAATGTTCTTGATATTTCAGGGAGATTGTGGGCATTATATAGGTATCTATTGTAGGGGATTCGCCAAGTGGTAAGGCAACGGACTCTGACTCCGTCATCATAGGTTCGAATCCTATATCCCCTGCCAATTATGAGCCATTAGCTCAGTTGGTAGAGCACCTGACTTTTAATCAGGGTGTCGAAGGTTCGAATCCTTCATGGCTCACTTTTATTTGATTCATGCGCGTGTGGCGGAATGGCAGACGCACCAGACTTAGGATCTGGCGTCGTAAGACGTGGGGGTTCAAGTCCCTTCACGCGCACCACTTATTTGCGGACGTGGCTCAGCGGTAGAGCATCGCCTTGCCAAGGCGAGGGTCGCGGGTTCGATTCCCGTCGTCCGCTCCAAAATTTTTGCGCCCTTAGCTCAGCTGGATAGAGCGTTTGACTACGAATCAAAAGGCCGGGAGTTCGAATCTCTCAGGGCGCACCATTATTTTTTAGAAGAGTTTCTTGTATTAACGGGATGTAGCTCAGCTTGGTAGAGCACCTGGTTTGGGACCAGGGGGTCGCATGTTCAAATCGTGTCATCCCGATATTTCATTTCACCTGTGCGGGTGTAGTTCAATGGTAGAACTTCAGCCTTCCAAGCTGATAGCGTGGGTTCGATTCCCATCACCCGCTCCATATTAAATTTCATAGTTTCGGGATGTAGCTCAGCTTGGTAGAGCACCTGGTTTGGGACCAGGGGGTCGCATGTTCAAATCGTGTCATCCCGATCGAACAGCTTATGGCTGGCCAACGAACTCTTACTGCGGTAAGAGTTTTTTGTTGCGTCATTAAAGGAACATACGTTCCTTTAATCGTCTAAAAAAAAGACAACCTCAGCCGGGATGCCAATTCTTGCATAATAGCTCTGTACCGATTCATCCTGCTCAATGGCAGTGCCGACCGATAGCAGCTTGACCGCGAATAGGTTAGCCTGCCGTTCCAGCTTGCCTGGTGAGAAATAAGAATTCTCCTCCAGAAAAAAACGGTTGACCCCTTTGTGCAGACGGTCATGCGCGAGTTCATGTGCGCATACGAATCGTTGCCACTCCAGCGGCAGCTGGTTATGGATGACGATGAACCTTCTTCTTAGCTTACGGTAGTAGAGGCCCTTGGTGCCGTCACCCAGATGCATGAACCGGATATGAATCCCTAGTGCTTCAGCCAGTTCGAAGGGGCTGCTGGTATTGTATTTTTTGACCAAACGCTTGATTAGCTCATCCATATTCTTCACCCGCAGCATGTTAATAGTAGTTGGAATGCCTGGTACTTACTCTTTACCTGGATGGTGCTTAGGCTTGGTCCGCTTATTCATCTGCTTAGCCTCCCAGAACAAGCCGGTTAATACGTCCTTGATCCGCTGTTTATCTTCCTTGTTCAGGGGAATCCCGTCAAACATCAGCTCACCATCATCCTCCAGCATTTGCCGGAAGTCCCGCTTATCCTTGCTGGTGGCCCAGGCAGGCACAGAGCCCTCTGTACTGCCCTCAGTCTCGGTTAAATAACCAGCATGGCCCATTAGCTCCTCGTAAGACACATCGGTCGCTTCAGCAATCTTGCGCAGTGTAGCCGGTTTGGGGACACCCCGTAATCCATTCTCGATCCGTGAGATCTGGGCTCCACTGATACCGGCAAGCGCTGCCAGCTGATTAATGGTCAATCCCTTTCCTTCCCGAAGCTGTCTCAGATAGTATCCGAATTCCTCTGCCATCGATAACCACTCCTTATCCCTAATCACCTAAAAAGCTGTTGTACTTACTATAAGCTATTTATGCCAATAGGTAAACAATAAAGAGTCTAATATTGCCAAAAGGTAAGAATAGACTTGCATATAGCTTGTTTATGCTGCAAAACGGGCCAAAATGAGGTTTTACTGAATTGGTAGATAAGTGGTATATTGTGAAAAAAGGCGAACAGTATACGAACAAGTAGAATTTTAACACATTTGGCCGGAAAGGTCCGCAACAAAGTTCTTAAATCTGTATAACATCTAAGGAGTGGTATAAATGATGATGATTATATCTTCGCTGCCCGAGCTTGACCGCCGCCGGACTCAGGTCACTATAGAGAATATGCTGGAGAAATATCGGATTTTCAAATCTGTCACGTTCGAGGCTAAAGAGGCCGGGATTACGTACTCCTACACGGAGCGGTTCCATGGCGCGACTAATACGGTTACCGATCAGACAGCAGCAATTGCCACGCATAATGTAGATGTGCCTGCTGCAAGACGGGCGTACTGTGCTGTGATTGATTCGGTTGTAGAGCGGCTTACCCAGAGGGAACAACAACTGGTGCGGGAGAGATACATGCGCAGAGAGGAGAGCTACGACTACACGATATACAATCATGTGTTCGATCCTCCGGTGAGCAAGGATACTTATGTGAAAATAAGGTCGAAGGCGTTCTATAAGATGGCGCTGGCGCTCGCTGATCTGCAGCTGTTGTCTCTGGCTACGCTCACGAAAACCCCGGCTGGCGGGAATGGATCTAAGGGGCCGAAATCCTTTTGACAACATGCAACTACCATATATAAATGAGAAGGCCGTATTGCCCGCTGGGGTGATGCGGCTTTTTTGTTGGACGGGAACCGCCTTTTACCATCCCTTTTACCACCGGAAGTTATCGTTAACTCATCTGTAATAGCGCCTGCGCAAGGTCTCAAGGGGTCTATGATTATAACATGGCAAATGAAGCAGAAGGACACCGCAGGAGCATGAATGCTCCACATCATCGAAGCCTACGACAGGCCGGCAGACAAGCGCGGTGAAAGCTCCTTCGGTCTTTGCCCGGTACAAGACGGGTCCTATTCTTCCCGAATCGAACCCGTGGGTGACTTCAAGTAAGGCAGGAGGGATTACCACATCTAATCATGAGAGGAATGAAATCATGACAGTACAACAACTACGGGGGAATATCACTGCTGCGCTGGGGCAGTTTTTCCCGGATATTCCTGTCTATGTGGAAGGGGATAAGCCGCAGTCAGCTTACTTCAGGCTGGAGCTGCTCTCGGCAACCTACGACAGGCAGCGTGAAGGCAGATACATGGCGGTCTACCGCTTCGGTATCCGCTATGAGCAAGGAAGTCTGCTGGACGCAGAGGCTATGGCTGACGGGCTTTGTGAGGCACTGGACGCAAGAGAAAGTGTTAATCCCGCTTATCGGGTGGTGCGCCAGTCCTGGGTAGCCGGAGCAGAGGGACGGGGGGCGCTGTTCACCGTGGACTTTATGCTCTATCTTCAGAAGCAGAAGCAGCCGGAGGAAGAGGCAGAGCTGATGGGACACTTCACGGAAGGGGCGCGGCTGAAATGAGTTCTAAGGAAATGACGGCAAGTGAGCGGGAACGCGGCAGCGGGGGACCGGATGCTTTTGGAAAGAAGCAGATGATGAACTCCGCTCTGTTTGCGCCGCGGGAAAAGGATGTACTGGAGGTAGTTCTGCAAGAGAACGGGAGCTACACCTTGGAAGAGGCTAAGCATTTGATGGAGCTGTATCTAAATAAGGAGGTTATCTAATGGCTGGAGGAACATGGACAACACAAAACAAGGTGCGTCCGGGGGTATACGTAAATGTAGCCTCAAACGGCATTGTGGCAGGTAAAATGGGGGAACGCGGTACGGCTGCTTTGGCGCTTGCACTGCCTTGGGGGCCCGCGGGCGTCATTCTGAAGCTTACGGCTCAGGATGATTTTCAGCAAAAGCTGGGCTATGATCTGACGGCTGCAGAGCTGCTGCCGGTGCGAGAGGTGCTGAAGCGGGCAGGCACACTGCTGCTCTACCGTCTGAATCAGGGTGTGAAGGCTGCTGTGACCAATAACGGAGTTCAGGCGACTGCGCTGTATGGCGGGGAACGAGGGAATGCGCTTAAGGTTGTGATCGAGAAAAATATCGATGACAGCACTCAGTTCGATGTCCGGACGCTGCTGGAGGGTAGTGAGGTGGACAAGCAGACGGTAGGCGCTGCTTCCAGCCTGGCTGCGAATGCTTATGTAGAATTTAAGCCTAGTGAATCCGGTGCGCTGACGGTGACAGCCGGGTTGCCGCTCTCAGGCGGTGCGAATGGAACAGTCACAAATGCGGAGCATAGTGCGTTCTTGTCGGCGCTGGAGGTTCAGGATTTCCAGACGGTAGGTCTGGTATCGCAGGATAACACGCTGAAGTCCCTGTATAGCGCCTATGTGAAGCGTCTGCGTAATACGGAAGGCAAGAAGGTGCAGGCGGTCTTGTCCGATTATGCTACGGCTGACCATGAAGGCATCATCAGTGTGGCGAACGGCGTTATTTTGAGTGATGGAACGGTAGTGGATAAAGCTCATGCCGTGGCTTGGGTTGCCGGTGCTACTGCCGCTGCTGCGGTGAACGAATCCCTAACTTATCAGGCCTATGACGATGCTGTAGACGCAGATGTGCGCTTCAGCCATTCCGAGACGGTAGAAGCACTTACAGATGGAGAGCTGCTGTTCACCTATAGCGGAGGCCGGGCAGTAGTGGAGCAGGACATTAACACGTTCACTTCCTTCTCCACAGACAAAGGCAAGGCCTTCTCCAAGAACCGCGTGCTGCGTGTGCTGGATGGGATCGCTGGTGATTTGAAGCGGATTTTTGAGAGCTACTTCATTGGCAAATTGCCGAATAATGAGGACGGGCGCGCGCTCTTCTGGTCACAGTGCGTCACTTATATGAATGATCTGCAGAACCTCGGGGCGATTGAGAACTTCAATGCGCAAAGCGACATTGTGGTGACTCCCGGAGCGGACAGTGACAGCGTAGTGCTGGAGGTAGCGGTGAAGCCGGTGGATTCCGTAGAAAAAGTATATATGAAAGTGAAGGTGGTCTAAGATGACATTCTTGAGAGCCAGCGATACGCTGTCCGGCCAGGAGGGCCGGGCCTATGCCACGATTAACGGACAGACGGAAGAAATGTTCTATGTTAAAACCCTGGAAGCCACTGTAGAGAAGCAGAAGGCGGAAGTGAAGACGCTTGGACGCCGCGGGGTGCAGCATAAGGCGACAGGCTGGTCGGGCAGCGGTACGATGACGATTTTTTATATGACGAGCCGTTTCCGCCAGATGATGCTGGAGTACATGAAGACAGGGATTGACCAATACTTCAGCATTATCGTGACCAATGAAGATCCGTCCTCAACCGTGGGCGCCCAGCGCATCATGCTGAAGGATGTCAATCTGGACAGTGTCATTATGGCTTCGCTGGATACGGAGTCGGATGCGCTGGAGGAAGAGGTTGCTTTTACCTTCGAGGATGTGGAATTGGTGCAGCCCTTCGCGGCTCCGGCAAATGCCGGTCAATAAAGCATAAGCGGGCTATTCGCAGGTTGTAAAAGAGTAAATGAATGAATAGGTTCGGGAGGCCCCGCAAAGTATCTGGATAATCATTGAAGCCATAGCCGCTGTGCGGCGGTATTCTGCGGCGGGCCTCTTCGCTGCCCTAACACAATAAGAATCCGGGAGGAACAACATGAGTGAATTAAGTTTATTTTTTGCGCAAAATGCGGCTTGTGATACAACAGAGGAATTCGCGGTCTCGCTGCGGTTCAAGGACAAGGAAGGTAACCCTGCTGTCTGGAAGCTGCGCAGTATGAATGAGGAAGAGAACCAGGAATGCCGTAAAGCGGCCACCCGCAAGGTCAAGGGAAAGAACGGCACCTACACTACGGATATTGATCCCAACGAATATATGGCGAAGCTCATGACGGCAAGCATTGTGCATCCGGATCTGAAGAATACGGAGCTTCAGCGTTCCTACGGGGTCATGGGCGCCGAATCGCTGCTGCGCAAAATGCTGCTGCCCGGAGAATTCGCTGCGCTTGGGGAGCGGGTTCAGGCTCTGAACGGCTTCGCCACAGATATGAACGAACTGGTGGATGACGTAAAAAACTAATCAACGAGGGCGATGGTGAGGCCAATCTGGCCTATTACGCCCTCCATGAGCTGCATATTCTGCCGCATGAACTGATGAAGCTCTCCGTCCGCGAACGCGCAGCAATCTATGCCATGATCTCCGTACGCGTGGACAAGGAGAAGCGGGAGCGTGCGCGGAGCAAGGGGAAGAAGCGATGAAGGGGGTGAAAGAATGGAAATCGATAGCTCCAAAGCAGTCATTATCTCGCGCAGGTCGGTTACGATATGGAAAGCCGTCCATAAACAAAGCCTGCGGATGAATAATAATCTCGACATGGTTAACCGGTCGGTAAAGGGTTTTCAGGCGGCGGTGAAACGTTCCAGTGAACAAATCATCCGCTCGGAGGATCGGATTATTCAATCCTTGCAACAGATCAATGACACGCTGCTGGAAGGCTTCAAACGGCTGCCGGTCAAAGTGGATGTGTCCAGAACAGTTGTGATGCAGCAAAGCCAAAGGGCTGCGCAATCCCAGCAGTTGGGGGTACGGATGCTTAACGCCGCGCCTGTTGTAGAGGAGCCTGAGAAAGCGGAAGAGGCCAAAAAGGTAAAATGGTGGAAAGGGCTTAAAGAAAAAAAGAAAACGGAAGAAAAAAAGCCTGAGGTAAAAAAAGAGGATGTTAAACCACCGGAACCAGAACCAGAGGTTCTACCTAAGCCTAGGATCAATTTGAAGAAAGACCCGGTGCCACCGCCAGTGCCGCCACCACCTCCAGTCCCACCGACACCGAGCGGGGATTCCAAGATCATGAAGTTCCTCAAAACGGCTGATGTGGTAAAGCCTTTTAATGCAATTAAATCCTTCGGAGAGAAGGCGGTGAAGGAGGCCGCACAGCCTGAGGATATTGAAAAATGGAACCAGATGAACAAGAATATTGATCTTGTACTTGGCCAGATTGGCGCCAAAGCGCTAGGTGCTCTGCGGCCGGTGATGGACACCATTAATACGGCATTAACTTCGGGACAGCTGGCGCCGCTTATTGATGCGATGGCTAACGGGTTTCTTTTCATAGCGAATGTGATCTCAATGGTGGTTGACGGGCTATTATGGCTGGCTCAGGTGGTTCAGGATAACTGGTCATTTATTAAGCCTATCCTTGAAGCGATAGCCGTTGTCTTCCTGGCAGCCATGATTGTTCAAGTCTATATGCTTGCTGCCGCCTGGCTGGTGGCGAACTGGCCGATCTTAATCGTCATTGCCGTAATAGCAGTCTTATTGATGATTCTGCAGCATCTTGGCGTCTCGGCGGGTGAGGTGGTTGGATTTATCGTAGGATCGTTCTACTATCTGGCTGCAGTTGTACAGAATATAGCCATTGGTATCCAGAATTTTTTCACTTTGGCTGGCGATGGGTTAGTTTATATATTTAATTGGGCTGTCAATAAAGTGCAGGGATTCTTTTATGGTCTTGCCGCTGGTGCGCTGGATGTTATGTATAGTATTGCTGTAGGCGCAGAAGGATTCGCTGGAGGATTCATGAAGGTAATGGCAAGGGCAATCCAGTGGGTGATCGACAAATTCAACTCGCTGGTTGATATGCTGAGCAATATTCCATTCTTCGACACATTAGGAATCAGCAAGGTCAAAGTTGATATAGAAGAACCCGAGACTCCTCATGGTGCCAGTGATATTATTGCTAAATACCGCCAAGGACTTGAGGTGTATAAACCGGCAGACAAAGTTGTCTTTGAATTGTCCAAGCAGAGAGATTATAAGGACACAAAAGCGGCTTTTGGCAAGGGGAATCAAACAGGAATGAATGGTATGAACAAATTCATGGACAAGGGACAACAAATGGCGGATACGGCCAAGGAGTTTATTACCCCTAAGTCTCCTAAGAATATTCCGGGAGGTTCTACTGGAGTTCTGGGCAGTCAAAACGGCAGTCTGAACAACGTCAACAAGGTAGGCGAGGTAGGCAAGATCAATGAAAAGGTCGATATCTCCAGCGATGATCTGGATATGCTGCGGGAGCTGGCGGAGATTCAGTCGATTCAGAATTTTGTCGAGCTGACGCCGACGGTGCAGGTAACAACCGGGAATATTAATAATTCCGGCGATATTGACTCCATTATCACGAAGATCGGGCAAAAGCTGAAAGAGGAGTTCGTCTCTACGGCGCAGGGGGTGTACACGTAACATGGAGGAGTATGGATTCTATCTTAGCTTCAATAATTATGAAGAGGTGATCCGGCTTCCGGTGAACCCTGAGACGTTGGAGATCAAGGAGATTGGCGACGGCAAAAGCTATACCATTGTTGATTTTGGCGAAATCAATGCGATTGCTTATCCGAAGCTGACGGAGATTACGATTGAGAGTATGTTCCCGGCACAGTATTATCCGTTCGTGGTGTATTCCGGTGAGAATGCCGGCAAGCTGCTGAAGCCTTATGAGTATGTTGAGCTGATCCGCAAATGGATGCTCAGCCGCAGGCCGGTCCGGTTTGTTTTCTCAGGGCTGAAGTCGGCAAATGTGCAGAATACGCAGACCCCAGATTGGCTGAAGCAGGCCAGGGCGCAGGCGCAGCAGGCTTTTACCGGGGATATTGGCATTAATATGGCGGTCAGTATTGAGAACTTCTCCTGGAAGCTGAGTGCGGGGTCCTCGGGGGATATCGAATATACACTTGGACTCAAAAAGTATGTGTTCTATCAGGCGTTAGCCGTGAAGGTGGGCAGCACCGGTGAAGTGAAGAAGCAGCAGAAACGGTCAAGCGAGAAGGCAGCGCCCGCTACCTATACGCTCAAAGCCGGGGATACGCTGTGGTCGGTGGCCCAAAAGCAACTCGGTGACGGCAGTAAATCCAAAACGCTGCAAAAGCTTAATAATATCTCGGACAGCGAACTAAAGAAGCTCAAAATTGGCCGAGTAATCAAGCTGTCTTAGGAGGCCATGGCGATGGAATTAATCGTAATCAATAAGGAAGGCGCCATCTGGAATATTGCCGGAATCGTTACGGATATCACGTGGAAAACCACCCGGACCGGCAAGCCTGCGACGCTTGAGCTTACGCTGGTGGACAGCGGTATGTATCAGCATAAAAAGTTCGCGATCAGCAACGGGGATATTGTGCAGTTCCGCAGAGACGGGGTTGATGTATTCTACGGCTTCGTCTTCAGCATCGACACGGGTGCGAATCAGGAGATCAAGCTGACGGCGTACGATCAGATCCGCTATCTGCTGGGCAATGGCAGTTATGTGCTTCAGGACGTTACTGCGGCTGAGGTGATCAGCACCATTGCCAAAGACCGCGGTTTGCGGCTTGGATTACTGGAACCGGCTGAGTACAAGATTCCCTCACTGATCGAAGACGGCAAGAAGCTGCTCGATATTATTATGGGTGCGGTCGGCAGTGAGCTGCAGTATAAGGGCCAGCTGATGGCCTTCTATGATGATTTCGGCAAGCTGACGCTGCGCAGTCCGCAGTCCATGCTGCTGAAGGTGATTCTGGGGGCAGGCCATTACCTGTATGATTATTCGCTGAAAAGAAGCATCGACGATAATACGTACAATACGATTCTGCTCTACCAGGACAACGAAAAGACCGGCAAACGCGAGTTCTATCCGGTCACAGATAAAGAAAATGTAAAGCGCTGGGGTATTCTGCATCTCTACCAGAAGGCAGATGATAAGGCGAATGCTGCGCAGATTCAGGAAAAGGCAGGCAACCTGCTCAAGCAGCATAACCGTGAGAAGGTAAGTCTCTCCGTGCAGGCTATTGGTGATATACGGGTGAGGGCGGGGAACTTCATTTATGTGCTGCTGGATGAATTCCAGACACAGCTGTTCCTGGTGGATCAATGCAGCCATAAAATTTCCGGAGGGGAGCATACGATGTCCCTAGACATTAAGGTGGTGTAGACAACATGCTCGATATTATTAAACAGGCAAGCCTCGGGGCCGTATCGAATACGAATCCGGTGGCTTTTTCTTATGGGACGGTGGTTCTGGCACAGCCGCTGCAGGTTCAGGTGGAGCAGCGGCTGCTGCTGACAGGAGCCGCACTGGTTGTGGTTGAATCCGTGATGGAGAGCAAGGCTGTGATCGAAGGCCGGGAGATTCTGCTGCGCCGTGGACTTGAAGCGGGAGACCGCGTGCTGCTCGTGCGGATGCAAGGCGGACAGAGCTATATTGTCCTCGATCGGCTGGTGGACCTATGATTCCGGCGATAGGCAGATCCGGTCCGGTGACGGGAGCTCTGGAAGGGAATGTGACCGTTCCTGGGAATGCTCCAAGCCTGACGTACCGGATGGACTGGGAGCACGGACGGATCGGCGGACGGGTAGACGGGCTGGAAGCGGTGAAGCAGGCAGCAATCAAGGTGCTGCAGACCAGCCGTTATGAGCACCTGATCTATAGTACGGACTACGGAACGGAGTGGAAGCTGGTGCTGGGTCAGGATAGGCTGCTGGCCCGGCCGGAGCTGCGCCGCCTGATCAGCGATGCATTGCTCCAGGATGAGCGGATTCAGGCGCTTGAGGATGTGGAGATACTTTTTGACGGAGATACGGTTAGCTTCAGCTGTACGGCTGTCACAGTATACGGTGATTTGGAGCTTAGAAAGGAGGGGATGGCCAGTGTATGAGGATCAGACTTACGAGGCTCTGTTGGAACGTATGCTGGATCGGGTTCCAGAGGGGCTGGACAAGCGCGAGGGAAGTATTATCTATGATGCGCTTGCGCCGGCGGCGGCTGAAATGGCCCAGATGTATCTTGAGCTTGAGGTCAGCAATAATCTGTTCTTCCCGGATACGGCGGACGGCGAATATCTGGAACGAACCATTGCGTGGACGGGACTGAAGCGTCAGCCCGCAGGCAAAGCGCAGCTTGGTGCGAGGTTCTATACCAGTGGCGAACAGCCTATGGATATTCCGCTGGGCAGCCGCTTCTCCCTGGGACTGCTTCATTATAGTGCGGCAGAGAAGCTGGCTCCCGGGACGTACCGCCTGGAGAGTGAGACTGCCGGGGCTGAGGGGAATCAGTATTCTGGCGCGCTGCTGCCGATTGATTATATTCCGGGACTGGCCCGGGGAGAGATTACGGGCCTGCTGGTTCCCGGCACGGATGCGGAGACGGATGAAGCGCTGCGGCAGCGGTACTTCGATTCGGCCCGTCGGCCGGCAACGAGCGGTAATAAATATCATTATATGGAGTGGGCACAGCAGATTCAGGGCGTAGGGGGAGCGCGGGTCTTCCCGCTATGGGCCGGACCGAAGACGGTCAAGGTGGTCATTGTGAACGCGGAGCATCAGCCCGCATCCCCGCTGCTGGTCTCCCAGGTGCAGCAGTTCATTGATCCTGCGCCGGGTCTTGGCGAGGGCCAGGCTCCGGTGGGGGCGGTGGTGACGGTGCAATCGGCCACAGGCAAGGTGGTTGGTGTCTCAGCTAAGGTTACGCTCGCTGCTGGCTATGCGCTGCAGCCGGTTGTTCAAGCTTTTACGGCGCTCCTGGAGAAGTATCGTAAGGAGAAGGCTTTTGCCGCTACCTATATCAGTCAATCGGTCATTGGTGCATTGCTGCTGAATACGGAGGGCGTGGTGGATTATAGCTTACTTAAGCTGAACGGCGGGACGGCAAATATCCCTCTGCTGGAGACAGAAGTGCCGCTGTTCGGCAATGTCGTACTGGAGGTGTAGGCATGGGATATCCGGAGCAGATCGATGTCTTTCAGGATAAGCTGAACAAAAAGGCAAACGGCGGCAGTCATGTTGTAGAGGAGAAGCTTCGGCTTACAAGTGGTGTATTCAGCGGATTGCTGGCCCACGACAATATTAACAATCAGACGCTGGCGGTGTACACAGGCTCCCGCTTCAGCGGGACAGAGGTACGGAATTACTCGGTCTCTTTCCCAGACGAAGCTCCTTGGCGGCGGCTCATTAACATCTATGCGGATGTGCCCGAAGTCTATGTGACTTACGAGACACCGGGAGACACTGTGGAAGCGGATGATGTGAACCAGTTACAGGGCGGGCTTACGGCTACGCAGCGTGAACTGGAGCGGTATAAACAGGCCGGTCTGATTGACGGCGGATCTTTTAGAAGAGAGGTGTAATATGGCACAGACCATTCAGGTCAAACGTGGTACCCGGGCCGAGCTGTCCACTTACGGGATGCTGAAGGCGGGAGAAATGGGCTTCTGTACAGACACGAAGGAGGTCTATATCGGAGACGGTAGCTCCAACTCCATGGTGGGCCGGGCCTTGTCCGGTCCTGAAGCTTCGCGTCCTGCGGCAGCCTCGGCGGGGCGTCTATACTATGTGAGCAGCGGGAGTAACAACGGGTATTTGTATTTCGATGACGGGGCCGCCTGGCGCCGGGTTAACGCGCAGAAATTAACAGATGTGAGCGGAACGGTGGACGATATCGCTGACGGCTCCACGTATGCCAAGGTGCTCAAGGCAGATCTTACAGCAGGGCACCCTAATAAAGTGTCGGACGGCACGAATACGAAGACCGCCGCAGAAATTGCAACGCATCTTAACGATGCCGCGAAGCACAGAATCATTAACGATGGTGGTTCGACGATTACAGATCTGTGGTCCGCGCAAAAAATCAAAAATGAAATCGAGCTGGCCAAGCATAATATCGAGCCTCAGGCTTCGGTGAAGGATCAGCACCTGACGGCTCCGCCAGGAAGTCCCGTGGAAGCTGACCGGTATATCATTCCTTCCGGCGCAACCGGCGTCTGGGCGGGTAAAAGCAGTCAGATTGCGGAATATGCCGCAGGTAGCTGGGCTTATTATGTTCCGGCTGTCGGCTGGACGGCTTATGTGGACGATGAGCAGAAAATCTACAGCTGGAACGGGAGCGCCTGGGTGCGGACGGGCGGCGCGCTACAGACGATCACGGCTGGGAATGGTCTTACCGGCGGCGGGCAGGCGGATAGTGTCACGCTGACCGTCGGGGCAGGCAACGGGATCATTGTCGGCTCAACCAGTGTTGCGGCCAAGCCGGGTAAGGGAATTCTGGTAAACTCGACTGGCATCGAGGTCAACATCGACGGCACGAGTATCGTCTACGATTCGGCCAATGGCAACCAGCTCACGGTAAGCATTATCGATGGCGGAACATTCTAGGAGGCGGTGACCATGGCACGGAAGACATTGATTCAAATCCGCCGCGGCCTGGAGAGTGCGCTGGGTACGCTGGCCGCAGGCGAGCTGGGCTATTGCACGGATAGCGGCAAGCTGTTCATCGGCAGCGGGAGCAGCAATATGCTGCTGGCGGCAGGCCAAAGCACAGGCGATATGCTGAAAAGCATCTACGACACGAATAACAACGGCAAGGTCGATTATGCCCAGGCTGCGGATACGGTTCCCTGGTCAGGGGTGGACGGCAAGCCTGCTGTCTATCCGGCAGCTGCACATACCCATGATTATATGCCCAAGGGTCCGCTGACCTGGAACCAGCTGAAGGGGGTATAGCTATGGCTTATGGAGACAGTATATATGGCCTTGTGGCGTATTCGGCAGATGGTGTGCCAGGGGAAGGGCCGGAGATTACCGCTCCCGATCTGATGAAGTACCTGCCCGATTATTATCAGGGCGTGCCTGAGATGGAGGCTGTGCAGGCCAGCGCAGGTAGAGCCTGCGGTGAAGTGGCTTACGCTATGGCCGACAGTGACGATCAGAAGACGCTGGAGTCGGCTACCTGGGGGCTGTCCCGCTGGGAGCGGATGCTGGGACTGGCCTCAGATCCGAACAAGTCCTACGCCACCCGGCGGGAGATGATCAAGGCCAAGCTGCGGGGCAGTGGAACAACTACGCCGGAGATGATTAGGCGGACGGCGTCTGCTTTTTCCGAGGGAGATGTGGAGGTAGTCGAGGTGCCCGGAGCGTACAGCTTCGAGGTGCGCTTCGTCGGCACGCTGGGCATCCCGGCCAATATGGCAGGGCTGATTCAGATCATGGAAGAGATTAAGCCTGCCCATCTGGACTATAGCTTCGTGTACAGTTACACCTGGTGGGACTCCTTGAAGTCCCTTACCTGGAACGGTGCGCACGGCAAGACCTGGAACGAACTAAGAGTATATGAATAGGAGTGTGAGCGATGAAAACAACGGGTAATCTGGGGCTGAAAAAGCCCGATGGCACAGACATTGTAGATATCACCGATCTGAACGGCAATATGGATATTCTGGACACCGCCGTCAAGGCTGTGCAGGATCATACCGCTGATACAGTCAAGCACATCACGGCGACGGAGCGCACGGCATGGAACGCCAAGGCTTCTACGTCGGTAGCGACCACGACTGCTGCGGGGCTAATGGCTGGAGCGGACAAGTCGAAGCTGGATAGTGTGGCGCAGGGGGCTAATAATTATGTGCATCCTTCCACGCATTCGCCATCGGTCATCGTCCAGGACTCGTCCAACCGCTTCGTAACCGATGCGGAGAAGACGGCCTGGAATGGCAAGGCAAATCTAGTGACTACACCGCAGCAGACTACAGCGGATATTACCTATTACGTCCGGACGGATGGGAATGATGGGAATACGGGGTTGGGGAATACGGCGGGTGGGGCTTTCAGGACGATAGGCAGAGCGGTTAAAGCGATTCCAAAAATGGCTAATAATACCATAAATATCAATGTGGCGGCAGGGACCTATGCTGAGGCGGTTATTATCACGGGTTTTGTTACATCAGACTTGTTTGCTCTTACCGCTTCGGGAAATGTGAGCGTGACCTCTATAGAGGTCAACAACAGTCATGGGGTCTTTGTAATTAAGGGGTTTACAGCAACGTCTACGACAGCGGTGGGAGCTTTTAAAGTCTCTGCCTCCAGGCGCGTTGTGTTTGAATCTTGTGTAGTCACTACGCAGAGCGCACAAGCCGGAGTATATGTAAGTGCCTCAGACGTTTTCGTTGATCGTTGTAACGTATCGAATCGTGGTAATGCTGTAGTGATTCTGGCAGAATGTGTGGCTTATGCATCGAACAATACAGGCGTGAATAATGGCGCTGCGTATCTGTCCGGTTTCGCCTCCTACTTTGGGTATTCAGGTACAGTTCCGGCTGGTAATATGGTGGCACAGGATGGAGGTATGCTTGTTCCAGGGATGGGTGTACTCAACCCATGGGGAGATAACAATACTCAGTCACGTACCGGGGCGGCGGGTGGTTCAACTGCTGCACAGAATATGGTTTCAAACACAATGACCAAGCTAGTATATAACGGAAAATACTTTGACTATTTAAATGAATGGAATCCAGCTACAGGGACGTTCACGCCTAGTCGCACAGGGATGTATTCGTTCGACATCTTGTGCTCACTTCAAGGAGTGCCTGACGGGGTTGTCATTAGCTTGCACATGTTTAAAAACGGCACCGAAGATCAGTGTATAGGTCGTAATACTAATTCAGGTTCGTCGGTCTCTGTGACTTCAGGACATGTGACAACAGATTTAACGGCTGGTCAACCTGTTAGTATTTATCTCCACCAGAGTCATTCAAGCGGCTTGTCCACAACAGGCAGTAATTTGTACAACTGGTTCAGGGTAACGAGAGTATCTTAAGAAGGAGGGTCAAGATATGAATATAGCTCTATCAATCATGCATTTATACCCAACAGCAGTCTCATTGCAGGACTTCATCGTCCAAGACAACGGACCGGAACCCGTCCTGCGGCTGGGAGCCGAAGCCAAAGGCCGGGTCCGCTACGAGATCAAGCCGCCAGAAATTGCCGAACAACCCGTAGAGGGCGTCCACTACCGCCATGGCATTGACTACAATCTACTGGTCGAAGGCGAGGATTATGATCTGGTGGAACGGGGGCCGCATATTGCGGTCTGGAAGCTGGATGTGCCGCAGCCGACAGAGGCTGAGTTGCAGGCGGCGTGGGAAGCGTACCAAGAAGCCGAGGCGAACAAGCCGCCGGTGCTGACGGAGATGGAGCAGCTGCAGCAAAAGAATGTGATGCTGAGAGCGCAGAATCATGCGCTGTCCGAGCGTGCGGACTTCATCGAGGATATTATTGCTGAAATGGCAACCCAGGTCTATTCTTAAACGTTCGGCGGGGTCGCCTAAGCTTTACGCATATTAATAGAAAGGTGGTGAGAGCAATGGCCTTATTTTTCGCACAACGCGTTACGCTGGGGAAGACGAAGTATAGCGAGGTCCCCTCTACGCTGAAGCCTGCGGTCAAGCAGATTCTGGTGGAGAACGGACTTACGTTCCTTGTAACTGAAGAGTAGATTGCCACAGGCGCCGCTCACGGCGTTTTTATTTTGCCCTCGGACCCGTCCGGGGGTTATATGAGAAGCACTGAAGAAATAAACAAAAAGCAAAAGAAGCGGAGGGGAAATTTGGAACTGTAGGAGCGGTAGCGTCCGCCTCCCTCCTTATGATTCAGTTTTCTTACGCTAGCTCGCTAATTCGCAGGATTTCATTCGTTATGAATACAAATGCAGTAACGAAGCAGAGCGGGTGGGGGTTAAGGTGGCGGTACGGGCATAACCAAATAAGGGGACACAAGACAATTCCCATTAAATCCCTTTATTTGCATGCTCCATCTTTAACCTTGTGGTTTACCCTCCCATGTCTCAACGGGTCGATGCCCTTACATTCCTTCGTTACACCTATCAAGGAGATGGAGTCCGTCAGTGCTTTGTCCACGGGTCTGAGCCCTTTAGGCGGTCGTAACGGTACTCATGCTTCATGATGAATCCTGCGAATGAGCCAGTTGGCAAGTGAATACTTTCGGTCTTAGGCTGCAGAGTTTACCTTGCACACATCATAGTCGGAACCCTTCTTGGACATCGCTACAAGCATGCGTGCGAGCTTCCCGCACAGCTTCATGATGGACTTCATGCCAGTCATGTGTTTCACTCGTTTGTTATGCTGATGAAGTGCCCGAAATTCCGGATTGACGGAGACCATCTGAAATACGGCGATAAAGAGAATTTTTCGCAGTCCAGGTCGCCCTCGCTTCGTAATTTTCACTTGGCCTTTGTAGATGCCTGAGCTGTTCTCCGACAGATGTAAACCAGCTAAACGAAGTAATTGGTTGCCGTGGGCAAAGCGGCTGAAGTCACCTGCTTCACTGTATAACGCCGCCAAGGTAATGTCATGGATCCCTTTAATCGATCGCAAGCTCTTCGTCGCGGGAATGGTTTGAAGGATGTGATGAATCTTCTCCTTCAGTAGCTCCATTTGGTCGTGAAATAACTGTAGTTGCTGTAAAAGCATCGATAGACTCAATTTAGCTTCTTCGACGGACTCTGGGCTGCCTACCGTTCGTTGTGCCGCGTGGAGGAGAGCGACGGCGACTTTGTGGCTACCGGCACGTTTTAAACGCTTCTTCCACCCTACAATGACCTCTTGAACCGACAAGGTGCAAAGATCGGAAGGGTGAGCAAATTCGGCTAACGTTGCCAGAGCGGTCTTCGAAGTGATGTCTTTAAAGACCTGCTGGAACTCAGGGAAGTAGATGTCAGTCCAGCGGTAGATTTGGTTGACTATACTGGAAGCTTGTTTGGAAATGTAGTCTCTGGTGTTGACCAGTTGCCGAAGCGCCTGAAACGGTCCCGTGTGCAGGTATAGGTCGCTGTAGTAGCCATTCTTGACCATGTCGGCAATCACTAAGGCATCCTTGACGTCATTTTTCGTTGGGGAGTTGTCCCGGTTTTCTTTATTGCGTTTCACCTGAAAAGGGTTGACGAGAACGAGTTCGAGCTGCTTCTCTTGAAGCCAGAGCGCCAGATTGAACCAGTAGTGACCGGTGGGCTCCACACCGAAAATGACATCGGTTTTGTGAAATTGGATCTGGAGCGCCTGCATCCACTGAAACAGCTTTTCAAACCCCTCCTGATCATTGGAAAAGGAAAGATAGGCTCCACGTTCGATGCCTCGGTAGTCGGTGGCACGAGCGACATGAGTGAATTTGGCGATGTCGATCCCCACAATAAGATGATGAGGGGTAATACGTTCAATGCGTTGATTTTGTTGGGCCGATTGTTTAAACTTCATAGTAAGAGCACCTTCCTTATAGATGATTGGCTGTCGTCGTGGACACCATTTATCATAAGGAGGTGCTCGTTAAATTTCAAAGCCCAAATTTAAGGGGATACAGGAATGCTTTGTCTCCGGATTTCCACCGCAACAAGCGGTATAATTCAAGAAATCTGGAGACAACAGCGGCCGGAAGTCCAAATGTTCACCGCAGTGACGATGAAGCTTCAAGTTTAAATCTTAAGTGCGTCTTATAGAACTACTTTAATAACTACTTTAATAACCACACAGAAGGGAGTGAAGCAATGGACAGCAACGATGTTGCGAATCTGGAGAAGCTGCTGCCGCTTGCAGATAAGTATGGACTGGCTTATATTATCGCTCTGATTCTGCTCATGATTATGCTTGTGCTTTTGCGGTCGATTGTGAAGGGGAATCTGGTGCCGCGTGAACTGCTGGAGCGTGCCGAGGAGGACCGGGACCGGTTGCAGAATATCCTCGACAAAGAACGGTCAGACTTCATGGCACCCACGCTTGAAGTCTTGCAGCGATTGAAAATAGACCATTCCGCAAACAGCCACACCAGTAGTACTAATGAAGAAGACAGGGAGGGATAACGTGCTGAGTGCGTGGATCAAGCGTCTATCGCCCCTGCACCGGGACAGAGAGCGTAGGCTGGCGCTGGCAGGACATAAAGTATCGCTCTCTATCCGCAGGTACAAGAATGTCTCGAAAGATATTCAGGATGAAATCAGGAACAACGGGTTCGCAGAGTTCCTAATCTATGATCGGGGGGCAGAAGATGAGCAGCATTGATATTGTGTTGTTACTGGCCTATTCTATATCCTTTATCTGTGCGCTGCTGCTGATGGCTGCGCTTTTTTTGTATTTCCGCCGAAGATTCCGGGTGCGCGTGGTCAGTCTGTTTATGCTGGCGGCGTTCTTTTTCCTAGGGGCGTATACGGTTAAAATGGCGGTGGCCTTCTGGATCAGATTCAGCTCCGCTCCCGCCCCGGACGCTATACGAAGCTCGCTGCAATCGGATGCCTGGGCTATTGCCCAGACAGGAACCACCATAGGGCTAGTCATTCTAACCCTCTTGATGTACACCAGACGCCAGGATCTGTTCGTGGTCCTCTCTGAAATCAGGAAAGGGGAGGAATCGCATGCTGACGCTGGCTCAAGTCCTGAATAAATCCGCTGCCCGCCTGTCCGGGCTTCATCCCGCCGTCCTTGCCGCAGCGACCACACTGATTGAACGCAGTTATGCTGGCGGGATTCCCATCCTGATCACGCAAGGCCTGCGGACGATTGCCGAACAGGATGCGCTCTATGCCCAGGGGCGAACCCGGCCTGGAGCGATCGTGACGAATGCGCGTGGCGGGTACAGTTATCACAATTATGGATTGGCAGTGGATTTTGCGCTGCTGCTTCCGAATGGTTGGGGCGTCTCTTGGGATATGAACAGGGACGGGAATCAGAATGGGACCACGGATTGGCTGGAGGTGGTGCAGCACGCTAAGGCCATTGGGTTCGAATGGGGCGGCGACTGGACTAGCTTCAAGGATTACCCGCATCTGCAGATGAGCTTCGGATTAAGTCTGACGGAGCTGCGGACGGGGAAAAAGCCTGCGGCTGCGGCCGTGGAGGCGGTGATTGAACGGATCAAGCCCAAGGAGGGACAAGCGGTGAAGACTCAGCTGAAAGTTGCAATACAGGTTAATGGAAGGAAGATTGCGGACGGGTGGCTGGAGGGTGGGGTTACCTACGTTCCTGCACGTAAAATTGCGGAGGCGCTGGGAGCTAAGATTGCTTACCATCCGGCAGCCAACACCGTTGAAATCACTACCACACCGCAGAAAGGAGCAATCTCATGATGAACCGCGAACTGCTGGATCATGTATTGGCTTTTGCCTCCATACTGGCCGTATTTATTCTTGCCTTGGTGCAGCTGATCAAAAATAATACCCATTTACCGCGTAACAGCATCCCTTTTATCGGACTTGCCATCGGGCTGCTGGTTGGAGCGGCGGCGTATCCTTTTACAGAGCTGGAGTTGACCTTGCGTCTGTGGGCAGGAGGATTGGCCGGGTTATCGGCTACCGGATTATTCGAATTGGCATTCAACAACCGCTCAGGGCACACAATGAAATAAAAGTTAACCTGCGATGAACGGCCGGCTCTGCGGAGCTGGCTGTTTTTGTCGTTTGCGTCATATAACTTCACATGATCACTGCATACAGCATATATCAAAGAGAGAATATAACAGGAAGAAATACATAATTTTTTGAGACTGCATAAATGGCCGGTTTGGTGTATAATCGAAATCACTGCACTGCTTTACCGCGCAATAAAGTTGAAGATTTCCGGGCGGTTTTATTGTATGATATGAAGAAAGCTTTTCAAATAGACAATGTTAAGAGCATTGATCCGGAAGAGGATGGGGGGAGCAGCATGACCGAACTTACGACTACCGTTAGCAAAAGCAACTCCAACAATCTGCTGCGGCGAGACGTACGGTTCCTGGGGAACATACTGGGTGAAGTCTTGGTACACCAAGGCGGCAACGAACTGCTGGAGATTGTGGAGAAGATCCGCGAGACCAGCAAATCGCTGCGCTCATTGTTTTTGCCTGAACTGCACAACGAATTTAAAGAGCTGATCAGCTCACTGGACCCGGAGAATCGCCATCAGGTGATCCGTGCCTTCGCGATTTATTTTCAGCTGGTCAACATCGCCGAGCAGAACCACCGGATTCGCCGTAAACGCGACTACGAACGTTCTGCCGGGGAGACTGTACAGCCGGGGTCAATTGAGAGCGCGGTTCAAGAGCTTCGCGAGCGGGAATTCTCCCACGAAGAGGTTCTTGAGATCATGAGCGGCATGTCGCTCGAGCTGGTTATGACCGCTCACCCTACTGAAGCTATGCGCCGTGCGATCCTCGATATTCACAAACGGATCTCCGACGACGTCATGGGCTTGGATAATCCGACACTAACCTTCCGCGAACGCGAACAACTCCGGGAGAAGCTGCTGAATGAGGTAATTACCTTGTGGCAGACCGATGAACTGCGTGACCGCAAGCCTACGGTGCTGGATGAAGTGCGTAACGGGATGTATTACTTCCATGAGACGATTTTTGAAGTCCTGCCGGATGTATATCAGGAGCTTGAGCGCTGTCTGAGCAAATATTATCCGGGCCAGAACTGGCATGTGCCGACCTATCTGCGTTTTGGTTCATGGATCGGGGGAGACCGCGACGGTAACCCGTCCGTGAAGGCATCCGTTACCTTGCAGACTCTCCGTCTGCAGCGCAAGCTGGCTATTCGTGAATACCAGCGTATTATGCGCGAGCTGATGCAGTACCTCAGCTTTAGTACAAGCATTGTGAATGTGACGCCGGAGCTGCTGGAATCCATTGAGGCAGACCGGAATATTATCAATCTCAACCGGGTCGATGCCTGGCGTAATGATAACGAGCCTTACCGGATTAAGCTTAGCTATATGATCTCGAAGACCCAGAATGTGCTGGACGATGAGAAAAAAGGAACACCAGAGCGCTACGCATCCCCGGCGCAATTCATCGACGACCTGAACGTGATTGACCGCAGCCTGCGGCATCACTACGCCGATTATGTAGCAGATACCTACATTAAGAAGCTGATTCGTCAGGTGGAGCTGTTCGGCTTCCACACTTCTACGCTGGATGTCCGCCAGCACAGCCAAGAGCATGAGAATGCGATGACAGAGGTTCTGGCCAAGATGAATATTACACCGGATTACTCCAAGCTGTCGGAGCAAGAGAAGATTGTGCTGCTGGAGAAGCTGCTGAATGATCCGCGTCCGCTGACTTCCCCTTACCAGTCGTATAGTGAAGGGACAGAGGAATGCCTGGCGGTATACCGTGCGATCTATGAGGCACAGGAGGAATACGGCAAGCAGTGTATTACAAGCTATCTAATCAGTATGGCGGAGGCGGCAAGCGATATTCTGGAGGTTATGGTCTTCTCTAAGGAAGTCGGCTTGTTCCGCAAAGATAACGACGGTACGGTAGTCTGTACTCTGCAGGCTGTGCCGCTGTTCGAGACGATTGACGACCTGCATGATGCGCCGCAGATTATGCGTACGCTGCTCAGTATGCCGATCTACCGCGATGCGGTTACTGCGATGAATGATCTGCAGGAGATCATGTTGGGGTATTCCGACAGTAATAAAGACGGCGGCGTGGTTACAGCGAACTGGGAGCTGCGTGTGGCCCTGAAGCAGATCACAGCGGCTGCCGATGAGTTCGGCATTAAGCTGAAGTTCTTCCATGGGCGCGGCGGTGCCCTCGGACGCGGCGGTATGCCGCTCAACCGGAGCATTCTGGCCCAGCCGGCTTCCACCATTGGCGGCGGGATTAAGATTACCGAGCAGGGCGAAGTTATCTCCTCCCGGTATTCGATGAAAGGTATTGCTTACCGCAGTCTGGAGCAGGCGACGTCTGCGCTGATTACAGCGGCTATTCATGCCAGATCGCCGCAAGCGGATCTGTACGAAGCCAAGTGGGATGAGATTATTGCCCGTATCTCTGAAGTCTCGCTGAACAAGTATCAGGATCTGATCTTCCGTGATCCGGATTTCCTTATGTACTTCAAAGAGTCAACCCCGTTGCCGGAGGTAGGCGAGCTGAATATCGGCTCACGCCCTTCGAAGCGGAAGAATAGCGAGCGCTTCGAGGACCTGCGTGCAATTCCTTGGGTATTCGCCTGGACGCAGAGCCGTTATCTGCTTCCAGCATGGTATGCCGCCGGAACCGGTCTGCAGAGCTTCTATGAGGGCAAGGAAGAGAATATGAAGATCATGCAGCATATGTATGCTAACTTCTCATTCTTCACGACCCTGATCGATACGCTGCAGATGGCTCTTGCGAAGGCGGATCTGGTCATCGCCAAGGAATATGCTGGTATGGGCAAGAACGAGGAGGCGCGTGTGCGAATCTTCGGCCAGATTGAGGCCGAGTTCAAGCTGACTTCCGAGCTGATCCTCCAGATCACCGGACAGCAGGACATTCTGGATAATGTTCCAGTCATTCAGGAGTCGATCCGCCTGCGTAATCCGTACGTTGATCCGCTCAGCTACCTGCAGGTTCAGCTCCTCGCCGAGCTTCGCGCCCTGCGTGAGGTTGAGGGAGATGACGCTGAGCTGCTGCGTGAAGTGCTGCTTACGATCAATGGTATTGCCGCCGGTCTTCGGAATACCGGCTGATGGTTTGTGAGCACTCGCTCTGACGATCTTGATCTAAAAAGTCGGCGAAGCCGCTTTAAGGTTTGATTTTCAAAGTCGGCGAAGCCGCTTTAAGGTTTTGATTTTCAAAGTCGGCGAAGCCGCTTTATAAGATTTTGAAGGCGTTGTTCTTCAACCCCGTTCGCCTCTTACCTAGAGGAGGGACGGGGTTTTTGTCGTTCAAGGGAGGCCGGGGGGCAGGGACCCGGCCGAGCCCATGCCCCACCCCATTGTTGCCTGAGATATACTTGGGCAACAAGAAAAGCAGTGGGGGAACCAGGCTGATAGAGCGGGCGAAGCGGAAATTTGGAACTGTAGGAGCGATAGCGTTCGCCTTTATTGGCAGATTTCAACCGCAGCCTGCGGTTCCAATCAGGAAATCTGCCAATAACAGCGACCGGAAGTCCAAATGTTCTGCGCAGCCCGCGACTAATCAGCCGCCAGGGGGCCAGGGGGTTCCTTCAGCGATCAGCCGCCAGCGTCCCGCAGCAAGCTTTTCCAGCACATTATATAGAAGGTAACAATACAAACCTTGATTTTTGAAGGCACATGATTTACGATTTAAATGCTTGTACCGTGGTCTTCGAAGAGCTGACAGTCCAAGGGCGGCAAGTCTGGGGGAGTTAACAGGTGGAGAATCTGGAAGGCAGACTGACAAAGCTCGCCCTGAAGGGTGACCAAAGGGCATTTGCCGAGCTTGTGGAACTATATAAAGACAAAATTTATCATTTGGCTTACCGTATGCTGAATAACCGCCATGAGGCGGAGGATGTTGTTCAGGAGACTTTTTTGCGCGTCTACAGAAATTTGGACAGGTATGATGATAAGCAGAAGTTCTCGACATGGATCTACCGGATTGGCACGAACCTCTGCATTGACCGGCTGCGTAAGCGTCGTCCGACCTATTCCCTGGATGCCGAGATGAACGACCAGGAGGGGATTGACGGGTATTCGATGATTCCGAGCGATAATGTGACCCCGGAGACGGAACTGCTGCTCTCGGAGACACAGAGACTCATCTATGAAGCCATCGACAGCCTGCCCGTGAAGTACAGGTCGGTTATGATTCTGCGCTATCTGCAGGATTTGTCGCTTCAGGAGATCGGCGATGTGCTGGATATGCCTGTAACGACGATCAAGACCCGGGTGCACCGGGGCCGTGAGTTTTTACGTAAGAAGTTAGGACCCAAATTGTAAAAATAGATTATTTTTTATGAAACTCCTGCATTGCAGGGACGTATGTAAGTTAAGCAAGTCTTATGCACTAAATTAGCACGTATGAAAGGATTGGCTCCTATGGAATGCAAACTGGCCGTCTCTATGATGCACGACTACCTGGATGACGACTTGCCCGACCTGCAGCAGAGGGAATTGAAGGAGCATCTTTTATCCTGTACGGAGTGCCGTGCGAGGTTCAAAGAACTGGAACAGACCGATATGCTGATGTTTTCCCTGATGCACCAGACACCTGTGGCCTCGGAGGATTTGGTTGGCCGGATTATGGATTCATTACCGAAACCCAAGAAGGAAAGAGCCTTCATCACCTGGATCAAGCGACATCCGGCCCTGACGGCGGCGTCCATGTTCATTCTTGTGATGCTGATGAGCTCCGTAACCTTTTGGAATCAGGATCGGCAGCTTGTGGTTAGAGGGGCAGACCTCGACCAGGTTGTGATCAAGGGGAATACGGTGATTGTACCCTCCGGCAAAATTATCTCCGGCGATCTGACGGTGGAGAACGGGAAGACTCAAGTCTACGGGGAAGTCAACGGGAACGTAACGGTAATCGACGGCTCGCTGTATCAGGCTTCAACCGCCCATATCTCCGGGCAAGTCAAAAGTATAGACCAAGCAGTAAGCTGGATCTGGTATAAAGTGACGAACATGTTCTCTGAAGTTGCCTACCGATAGCTAAATGTTGGTCGCTTGTAGCAGATAACTCATTTGCGCCTCTTTTTCCGGAAAGATGGCGCTTTTTTGTTGCCTGAAAATACAGGTTCTGCAATTTACCAGCCGCTAAACTTGCAACCGGAGGCGGAACGTTATAACCTAGAATAAGATTCAAGCTTAACAGACAATTTACATAAACCCAGCTAATTTGAAATGACGGGGGTTTTCGGCCATGAGCTACTTCACTGACCTTACATGGAAAGAATCCATTAAAGATATAATCGATATTCTAATTGTCAGCTACATTATCTATAAAGTGCTCAATATGGTGCGCGGGACGCGGGCAGTTCAGCTGCTGAAGGGAATTCTGGTGCTGGTCGTGATCTGGGGCGGCAGTACGCTCCTCGACTTATACACGCTGAAATGGCTGATGAACCAGATGTTTACGTTCGGGGTGTTTGCGATCTTTATTATTTTTCAGCCGGAGCTGCGGCGGGGGCTGGAACAGCTGGGGCGGGGTAAGTTCTTCGGGCGGAATGCGGAGAGCGATGAGGAGATCAGCAAGTTAATCGGTGAAGTGATTAAAGCCGTGAATTATTTGGCTGTGCGCAAAATCGGGGCATTGATCGTATTTGAACGGGCCACGGGGCTCAATGAATATACGGAATCCGGGATCGCCATGCGCTCTGAGGTCAGCTCCGAGCTGCTGATTAATATCTTCATCCCCAACACGCCGCTGCATGACGGGGCGCTGATTATGCAGGGAAGCCAGATCGCGGCGGCGGCTTGTTACCTGCCGTTGTCCGAGAATCCGTTCATCAGTAAGGAGCTGGGAACCCGGCACCGTGCTGCCATCGGTATCAGTGAAGTTGCAGACTCGGTATCTGTGGTGGTCTCCGAGGAGACGGGGCAGATCTCACTGGCTATTAATGGACAAATTGTCCGGGATATCAAGGAAGAGTCCCTGATCTCGAAGCTGCACCAAGAGCTGAGTGCAAGCAGCTCGCCCCTGATGGAGAAGAGCTCCGCTTTCTGGAAACGGAGGGGGAATAAAGACAATGGATAAATGGATGAAGAACAACAACTTCAACAAGATCCTTGCCCTGGCTCTAGGGATTATTCTGTGGACCATTGTGCATGTGGATACAGCGCCAGCGTACCAGACTACGGTTAATACCGAATCGAAGACGATTGAGAATGTCAAAGTGGAGATTGAAGGCTTCGACAGTGAGAATTATGTACTGACCAAGGATGTGGATAGCGTCAGGATGGAAGTAAGAGGCAAGAAGTCCGATCTGACCTACAAGTTCTCCGATGCGTATCGGGTATGGCTGGATCTGAAGGATGTGAAGCCCGGCGATAACACGCTTCCGCTGATGTATTCGACACCGAGCGGTGTAACCCTGGATGATATGGTCCCGAATCAGGTGAATGTGCATATCGAGGCGCGGACGACGAAGTCTTTTCCCGTCTCGCTGAATATTACGGGAGAGCCGGCAGCAGGCTATGAAGTAGGCAGTCCTGTGATTGACCCGGTATCCGTAGAGGTTACTCTTCCGGCAAGTGATCTTGGGCGGGTAGCGAAGGTGCAGGGGAAGGTGGAGCTGGAGGGGCAGAATGAGACTTTTAGCGAGAAGAGGCTGAAGCTCTTTGCTCTGGACAGTAAGGGGAATGAGCTGGAGGATGCGGTCATTGAACCCTCTACAGTAGCGGTAGAAGTGCCTGTTACCCTCCCGTCCAAAACCTTGCCGCTGGACATCAGCTTCACCGGCAGTCTGCCCGGTTCACTGGTGTTGTCCAGGGTAACGCCTGAACAGGACATGGTAACGGTGTACGGCAGTGCAGAGACCCTTAAGACCTTATCCTCGTATGAGGCTGTACTGGATCTGAGTGCTATCAAGAATGCGGGCACAGAGCAGATGAAGCTGGAGCTTAAGCCTCCGGAGGGTACAGGCAAGATTGAACCTGCGGCAATGACCGTAGCGGTCTCTGCGGCGGAGATTACCCAGCGGACCCTCCCGGCCATCCCCATTAAGCTGGAGGGCGTCAGCAGCGGGCTGACAGCCCGTATCTTAGACCCTGGAAGCGCCGCTATGGATCTGACCCTATCAGGTGCGCCAACACTGCTGGACCAGCTCGACCAGGATAGCATCAGTGTGGTTGCAGATGTCGGGGGGCTTACGGCTGGTGTTTACGATGTTACTCTCCAGGTGTCGCTCCCCCGGTTCATTACCCTGCAGAATGCCGCCTCGCAGCTTGTTGCGAAGGTGGAGCTGGTAGCGCCTGCTGCTCCGGCCGCGACTGCCGCGCCGGACAGTAGCCCTATCCCGACGCCTACGCCGGAGCCCAGTGCTGAGCCTGCATCTGGGGACGAGACGCTTATAGAGCCGACCCCTGAGCATACCAGCGAGATTATAGAGGAGACACCGACACCAACACATATTCCGCCGGAGGCTGAACCAACGCCGCCCGCAAGTGGCAATAATGCCGACAGTACGGGCGGAACGTAACTTTCCGGGCATGTGCGAGTCTATTTATATGCACCTGACATACACGAAATATCGAATCATTCATACTATAATTTATTAAGCTGAAGCAGCGTATTCAAAAGGAGAAAAAAAGATGGGTAAGTATTTCGGAACAGATGGCGTACGCGGGGTGGCTAACCGTGAATTAACAGCAGAAATGGCCTACAGCATTGGACGTTGCGGGGGATATGTGCTGGCAGGAAATGTGGAAAAGCCTAAAGTGGTCATCGGGATGGATACACGGATCTCCGGTCCGATGCTGGAATCGGCACTGATTGCCGGGTTATTGTCTATTGGTGCGGATGTAATCCGTCTGGGTGTAGTCTCTACACCGGCTGTAGCTTATATCACTAGATTGCTCCAGGCAGATGCCGGAGTTATGATCTCTGCTTCACATAATCCGGTGGAGGATAACGGAATCAAGTTCTTCGGCGGAGACGGCTTCAAGCTGACTGACGAGACGGAGCTGCGGATTGAAGAGCTGATGGATGCGGAGCAGGATGAACTGCCGCGTCCCGTAGGGTCAGGTCTCGGCACGCTTCGGACAGATGATGAAGCGAAGTATCTGTACCTGGAGTATCTGAAGACCACCGTCGACCAGAGCTTCAAGGGCACGAAGGTGGTGCTGGACTGCGCACACGGCTCAGCCTATGAGCTGGCACCACGATTGTTCAAGGAACTGGGCGCGGAAGTGATTGCCATTGGGGCAGAGCCGGACGGGCTTAATATCAATGACGGCTTCGGCTCCACACACCCGGAGACTCTGCGTGCAGAGGTGCTGCGGCATGGTGCGGATCTGGGACTTGCTTTTGACGGGGACGCAGACCGCCTGATTGCGATTGATGAGAACGGCGACGAAGTAGACGGAGACTTCATACTCTGCATTTGCGGGGATGCGATGAACCGTGCAGGAAAGCTGAAGGATGGCACTATTGTATCTACAGTAATGAGCAACATCGGTTTCTACAAGGCGACAGAGAAGCTGTCGCTGAATACAGCGAAGACTGCGGTCGGCGACCGTTATGTCATGGAAGAGATGCGCCGCGGCGGCTATAATCTGGGCGGGGAGCAATCCGGCCATGTGATTTTCCTGGACTATAATACTACAGGTGACGGAATTCTGACTGCGATTCAACTGGTGAATACCATGAAGTCCTCCGGTAAAAAGCTAAGCTCACTGAAGTCCATGATGACTAAATATCCGCAGGTGCTGGTTAATGTGCGTGTGCAGGACAAAACCAATTATCCGAACAATCCGGCCATTGAGGCCGCGATCATAGAAGTGGAAAGCAAGCTGGGCGACAACGGGCGTGTCCTGGTGCGTCCTTCGGGAACCGAGCCGCTGATCCGTGTAATGGCCGAAGGGCCGGATAAGGCAGAGCTGGATCTTTTTGTAGGGCAGATTGTTGAAGTGGTTCAGCGCGAGCTGGTCTAATCACTCACTGAAGTAGCAGGAACGGTAGCCGGTGGATGGATCAATCCGATTCGTTCACCGGCTGAATTATTAATGAGGTCATGGCTGTTTGGAAAAAGCATGAAATGGATGAAAAAGGTTTTCTTCGCCACATCGTTGCAAAAACGGGTTGAGGTGCATATAATAGACTAAGTGTCATTCCAGAAGGAAAGCGGGGATCGTAAGGTTATTGCAACACAAGCGCCAGAGCTTGATCATGCGCGGGAGAGAAGGGAGGACCGGTGGCTGCGTAGTAGTGCAGGACGGTCTGAACGGATCACGGCAGATGTAAGCTGACGAGGTGGAGGTGTTCGAAATGTTCGGCGGGGACCTCCCGGTGATGCACCAGAGCCGTAAATGGAAGCGGAAAATGCGAGGGCGACCTTGCACACAACGCTTTTGTGGGTGCTAACTTAAAGATGTACAAATCATGGGTATGCGCATTTGCAGGAACGCAGACGGTTCTGCCACGGCAGAGGAGAAGACTGTGCATAATCGTGACTAACGATGTAATTGACAGGTTATCATGTTGGGTGTAATGGACAACATCATATTTGCTTTTCTTCAAAACATGCCGCACGGCACGTTTCTTTCCTCATGCGCGCCTAATTACGATAAATTGGACGGAGGAAAATATAATGTGTGGTATTGTAGGATATATTGGTAATCAGAATTCGCAGGGGATCTTGGTAGAGGGACTTAAGAAGCTGGAGTATCGCGGGTATGATTCCGCAGGTATTGCCGTGTTCACCACGGAAGGTCTGCAGATTGTGAAGGCACAGGGACGTATGGCGAATCTTGAATCCCGTCTGGACGCGACTCCGCTGACAGGCAGCGCTGGCATTGGCCACACCCGCTGGGCTACACACGGCAAGCCATCCGATGAGAACTCTCACCCACACACAGATAACACTCACAAATTCTCGGTTGTTCATAACGGGATTGTTGAGAACTATCTGGACCTGAAGGAAGAGCTGATTGCCGGAGGAGCCATCTTTACTTCTGAAACGGATACAGAAGTAATCTCCCACCTGATTGCCCGCGAATATAATGGGGATATCGTTAAGGCTGTGCAAAAAGCGATCACTTACATGCGCGGAGCGTTCGCACTGGGTGTTCTGACTGAATATGAACCGGATAAACTGGTAGCTGTACGTCAAGCCAGCCCGCTGATTATCGGTCTTGGAGAAGGCGAGAACTTTATCGGGTCCGATATTCCTGCACTGCTGGAATACACCCGCAACGTATATATTTTGAACGACGGCGAAATGGCTGTATTGACGCGGGATGCTGTCGAATTAATGACAATTGAAGGCAACTTTATTTCTCGGGAAATGATTACTGTCGATTGGGATGCCGTTACCGCAGAAAAGGGTGGTTATGAGCACTTCATGCTGAAAGAAATCCACGAGCAGCCTAAGGCTTACCGCGATACAATGCGCGGACGGATGAATGCGGAAGGCAACAAGGTTATTCTGCCTGAGCTTAACCTGACAGAAGAACAAATCAAGAATATCCGCAATATCCAAGTGGTAGCATGCGGTACTGCTTATAATGCCGGTCTGGTTGGACGTAACCTGATTGAATCCTTGGTACGTATTCCTGTAGAGAATGATATCGCTTCTGAATACCGTTACCGTTCGCCAATCGTAACTCCGGAGACACTGGTTATCGTAGTGAGCCAATCGGGTGAAACTGCAGATACACTGGCCGCTCTTCGTGAAGGTCAAGCGAACGGAGCTCATGTGCTGGCAATCACTAACGTAGTAGGCAGTTCCATTGCCAGGGAAGCAGACAGTGTACTGGTTACGCTGGCTGGTCCAGAGATCGCTGTAGCCTCGACCAAGGCTTACACTTCCCAACTGATCGCATTCACTTTGCTGGGTCTGTATCTGGCTGAAGTACGCGGCACACAGTCTGAGTCTGAAGTTACCAAGATTTTGGCCGCTATGCAATCTCTGCCTGAGCAAGTAGAAGTCATTCTGGGTCAAAGAGACGCGATCAAAGCCTACGCCGAGCAAATCGCTGAGCACAAGCACCTGTTCTTCATCGGCCGCGGCGTAGATTACGCTGTAGCTCAGGAAGGTTCGCTGAAGCTCAAGGAAATCTCCTACATTCACTCCGAAGCCTATGCTGCGGGTGAACTGAAGCATGGTACCTTGGCACTGATCGAAGAAGGCGTTCCGGTCATCGCTCTGGCGACTCAGGAATCCGTGCTGGAGAAGACCGTCAGCAACATCAAAGAAGTTAAGGCCCGTGGCGCCCATGTCATGGCCATCACCCACGAAGAGCACAAAACCGACCTGCTCCGCTCCGTTGACCAGGTATTCGTAATCCCTCAGACTCTGCCGCTGCTGACTGCTGCACTGTCTGTAGTTACCCTGCAGTTGCTGGCGTACTATGCATCTCTGGCCCTGGGTCATGATGTGGATAAGCCAAGAAACCTGGCTAAGAGTGTTACTGTGGAGTAGGATTTGGGAAATTGGATATGTTTTTGTTCAGTGAAATAAAACAGTGAAACCAGTAAAAATAGAGTAAAACCAGTTAGAAATAAGTGAAACTAACGACAAAAGTGTAAAACCGATATTACATCTAGAAGGCAACCTGAAGGAATAATTCAGGTTGCCTTCTTTTCATTTGGAATTTGGTAATTGTCTTTTATTTGAGATGTGGCGGTGAAATAGATGATTAATATTGGATATAGAATAAAATGTATCCGAAAAGCTGGGGCATCGCGCATTATATGATTGCCGTTAATAATAATATTAAAGCCGCCTTGCGAATATCTGTTCGAGGCGGCTATTTGTATTACTTTTTCGCTTGTGAACGGTTGGATCTATGATCTGTAACTTCCTACCTGAAGAGCTGGTAGATGGTACTCGTTTCCCTTTAACCAGAGTTACTTCGGTTTTACTTGGTTGCCAGCCTCTTCTACCAACCTCTCTTGCTTGTCCTGAAATAGGAGCCTTCTCGCCCGGAGTAAGCAGGTTTTTCTTATCAGTCATAATATTCACCTCCATCCTGTTCTATAGGTATAAAGTTCTACAAAATAGAAGGTATTTCCTTGTTGATATCGAAATAATCACTGTTATATTAGGAGTTAGAGTGTAATTAAATAACTTCTTTTATATATTATTGATGTCTGTTAAATATCGATAGTGCGAATGATTGGAGGGGGAATTGTATTGAATATTCCGTTGTTAGGAGCTAGTATTGGGGCTTCAGCGGCGTTAACAGCGCAAATAGTTTCACATTGGTTGACTAAAAGAAGGGAAAAGGAAAAAAATGTACGTGAGATTTACCAAAAACTATATGCTCCTGTTATCTTAGATGTAATCAGTTACTTTGATATTGCTACCAATTTTAGAAAAATGCATGATATTAAAGACAATGTAAGCGAACAAACTATCCAGGAAAATATAAAAAAACATGTTGCGAACAACTTAATGTATGCTTCTCCAAGACTTTTAAATTCGTTACATAATGTAAAGAAGAATGATTATTATGAAGATTTTTCTGACGGGGAAAGTATGTTACGTGAACTTGAAATGTTCTTAATAACACTAGATGAGTTATTAAAGCACTCAAAGAAAATGGAATTTTTTGATGAGGATTTTAAAAGAAATATAGTTAGATATGAGGTGTTATATATAGTATGGATGGCTAGTCTTAGTTTTTTTGGTAGCTTTAATGTAGCAACTCAATTTATAAGTTACAATTTTTATTTTGATAAACAATTTTCAAACATAAAGACTTTCGAAAAAGTGAATAATTTATACTATGATAAGAAAACTAAAGTAGGGAGGTTAAAAGAATTCTTTTGTAAAAATAGGAAAAACCAATATAAAAGATACACAAGAGCTGAATTCGAAACTTTATTAACCTTTGTCTGGGATATTGAAAAAGATAAAGTGGAATTTAACCGCATAATTGATATGTTTTTAGAAGAAATCGGTGAACCGGATAGAGAATAATCCCTTTTAAAAAATCATGAAAAAACGCAGTTCTCTTGAATTAGAACTAAGTTGTTTTATATGTAAAAAATACGTTTGGGGCTGTAAATTTATGGTGGTCATAGATTGTGGTTAGACTTACGGAGAATGAATAGGAGAATTACTTATGAAAAGGGATATCGTATTATTAGTAGCTGATTATGATAAGGATATTTCAACTTATTATGAAAATATTCTAAATAAGTACCTTGCGGAAAGTGCGTTAAATGAACACCTGGATTCTCAAATCTCGCTTGAATATGTGTTTGGTGGTATTGGAGCAAATGTCTATTTCATTGATGACCATTTGAAGAATGGGAAGTTTAGTATGCTAATAGATTTATTGTTTGATGAGAGAAGCAAAGAACTAGAAGAGTGCTTTTATGATGAAAGAATAACTAAACCATTTAGAACTCGTGAACTAATTGTAATTAACACAAAGAAGATGATCGAGGTGCTAAAAGCATTTATTGGTGACATGACCTTTGGAAAATATAAAGGAAAAAGGGTTGAAGAGGTAGCTATGAACAATCCCTCATACTTTAAATGGATGCAGGATAAAGGAATGACAGAGTATCCTGAATTCAAACGATATTTAAAGATGAAGAATACTATATTGACAAATTAATCGCTTGTATTAATGAGGTTGTTATAAATCACTCTTCGAAGATTGCTACAATATTGTATGCTAATACATGTTTCGAATTAGTGTTGAAATATTGATCATTGTAAATATGCGTTATCAGTATTTATTGTTCTCCTTAATAATGAACTATATAATAATGTCTGAGGTCATTTAATAATGAGGGGTGCTTCTGATGGCATATAAAGCCTTTTTAGTAGCAGTAGATAAAAATGCTTCTCCTGATTTTTCTAGTTTGCCGAACACTCTTAATGATGTTAGTGAAGTAAAACGATTATTAATGGAGAGACCCTCGAACTTTTTTGATGATAATGTGCAAGAATTTACCGGAACGATTGCAAAAAAATCAATTGTAGAAACAGAATTGAGAGCTTTTTTTGAAAGTGCCACGAGTGAAGATATACTTTTCCTGTTCTGGGCAGGACATGGATATTTACATGAGGGAGTCGGATATTTAGTACCGTTTGATGGTGATACTGCAATAACAGATACTTCAATGATCCGAATGGCTGAATTAAAAGATATGATAGACAACTCAAAAGCAAAAGCAATTATTAGCCTTTTAGATACATGCCATAGTGGTTCTATTACTCGAAGTAAAGATATTTTAAGAGGGTTGCAGATCACAGGTACAGGTAAAGTAGTGATTGCTGCCTGTCAAGCCCATCAATATGCGTATGATCGAAATGGTCATGGTGCTTTCAGTGATTATTTAATCCAAGGATTATCGGGAGCAGCCGCTAATTTAGAAGGGAAAATAGATATTTACACTCTTTATTCTTTTATCTCTTCCAAGTTAACCGCTGAATTTCAATCTGGTGTTCAAGTCCCAGCAATTTGTAGCTCAACACTCGATGGGCAGCCTATCGAAATAAAGCGAATTATATTAAGAAGCGATGTAGAGAATCAAGCTCCTAAGTCAGATGAGGAGACAATCATGGATAATTCAGGAACGAGTTACTGGTTGGGCAATATAAGTAGTGAACACAACGGCTTTTCAGAGCTCAGGACGGGAGTATATAAGCTAAATATTAAGAATCCTGTCCCGGAAGTGGAGAATGAGTTTCGTAAGATTAATGATCAGAAAACAGTAGTCGTTTTTGCAATAAGAAACCAAGCGTATCTGGTGAAAATAGAAAATATAACTATTTCTTCAACTAGTTCAGATGACGTAATGGAGGTTGAATTAAAAAAGGTTGAAGGAAAGCATGAAACAGCCTCTATGGAAATGCAGTATGGTGGGGGATCGGGGAGAAAATTTACTTCTGATCAAATTGCCACTATTCGTGCAGAGCGGATATTGTTTGGAGACGAAAAAGATCGTACCTCTTTTTTAGGAGATATGTTTTTAGAAAGCCTGATAAATAGCCCTATAAACGGTAGCCTTAAAGTTGTACCGAATATAATTTCAAGTCTTCAGAATGAAGGATACAGTATTAGCAGAATACGTGTAATGACGGTTGGATATTTGATACTAACAGGGACTGTGGAACGTATTGAAAAGTTAAATTTTAAGATTAAAGATGGAACTATTACCGAAGTGTTTTTTACCGGCTACCGGACAAAACAATATTCTAATGTTGACCCAAGCCGTATTGAGTTAAATGGCCAAATTCGCTAAAAAGTAGTTTTAAATATTCTTTTTATGGTAAATTATAGTGGTTTTAGACTATCTTTTTTTCATGTTTATTAGATGCTTCTATAGAATCAGTAAAATCAACAAAATTAGTTTCACAGATTTATTTCACCCCACAATTTTTTGATTAATGTTGATATTCAACAATTAAGTTAATTCATTTTGAGCCGTCCTGAGAAATTAGGGCGGCTTATTTTTTTGATGTAAGATACAAATGAATAAATCAACTTCATCGTTAAATCCGGTAGAGTCTGCTATTATGTGTAAACGATTACACCATCAGGGCCAAGGGTAGTTAAGGTATCATCATTTTCAAAGAGACAGTAGGCATAGGACAGTAAACAAGTTGTCATGAAGGAGGAAATCGATATGCTGTATATATTCGGCGGGTTGCCAGGCACCGGTAAGTCCACATTAGCATCAGCTTTAGCAAGCGAACTGCGGGCACCGTATCTTCTGGTTGATGTCGTAAGTAATGTAGCAGAGTCTCTAGGAATTTCGTTTGTCGAAATCGAAGTGGTCTGTTCGGACGAATGTACACACAAGCATCGAATTACCACTCGTACAACGGATATTCCCGGCTGAATTGGGAGGGGCTCTCATAGCCTACGTGGAAGGCGGCATCGGAGGCTTGGAGGGATTCGGTCAGCATGAGGCGGCGGGCTTCCTGCAAGCGGATGACCTTCTGGTATTGCAGCGGACTCATGGCAGTGACGCGCTTGAAGTGCTTGTGGAAGGCGGAGGTGCTCATATTCACGGACTCTGCAAGCTGTTCAACGACAAGGGATTGATCGTACTGCTTAGTGATCACCTGGATGGCTTGAGCAATCCGGTGCGCATGGCTGCCGATGATGGCGAATTGATGCAGGTGTGAGCCTTGGTCGCTTTGCAGGACGCGATAGAGAATCTCACGGATAATGAGTGGTGTCAGGACAGGAATATCCTGAGGCGTGTCGAGTAATTGGATGAGCCTTACGATGGCTTCGAGTAAATGCTCAGAGGTTTGGACTACAGTGAGCCCAAGACGCGTTACATCCGGTACAAGGGTGGAGTCATTCATTTCTTTTACAATTTCCAGGATGGTGCCGGGATCGAAGCTTAGCTTGATGCCCAGAAACGGATGCTCAGGCGAAGCCGCGGTAATTCTCCCGTTAATCGGCAGCTCGACAGAGGTGACTAAGTACGTTGATGGATCGTAATGGTAAGTTTCGCTGGACAGGGTGGCTGCTTTGGCTCCTTGGGCAACGACGCAGATCGATGGCTTATAGACAGACTCCAGCGGTTCTGCTACATCTGTTGCGTGCATTAACTGCAAGGAAGGAATGAGCGTCTGGTGGGTGCCTGCAGATGGAGCATGGCGTAGGATGAGCGCAGCCAATTGCTGTAAAAGTTGCCCGGTCCGCAATGAATCGTCCACGTTGAAAGCCTCCTTTTCACGTATTGGTGTGATTTGATGTATATCATAGCGATAAGAAGAGAAATAGGCAAGAAGTGAACAGGTCTGTTATAACGAAATACTCTTCGATTGCTTTACAATGAATCCATAAGGCCAACAGAGTTTTACCTGGCTTAAGCGAGATTAAGGAGAGTGTTCGTGAATGAGTCTGAACGAAAAAGTAGCCATCGTCACAGGTGCATCAAGGGGTATTGGAAGACAAATCGCCATTCAACTGGCCGGGTTAGGAATAAAGGTGGCTGTCAATTATTCATCTAACCGGGGAAAAGCGGACGAGGTCGTGCAAACTATTAAGAAATCTGGCGGGGAAGCGATAGCCGTTCAGGGTGACGTAAGCAATTTGATTGATGTGGAAGCACTATTCGCAGCGACGTTTGGGCAATTTGGGCGTATCGATATTTTGGTGAATAATGCCGGAATTATGGACTGTGTGCCTATCTCAGACGTAACGGAGGAAATGTTCGACCGGCACTTTGCTGTAAATGTAAAAGGTACTTATTTCGCTTGCCAGCAAGCGATGAAGCATATGGAGCAGGGCGGAACGATTATCAACTTCTCGACCTCTGTATCGGGCGCGATGCTGCCGACTTATAGTGTCTACGCCGCAACCAAAGGAGCAGTCGAGCAGTTAACCCGCCAATTAGCGAAGGAATTCGGAGCGAAGGATATCGTTGTGAATTGTGTTGCACCCGGGCAAGTATCGACGGAGCTATTCCTGAATGGGAAATCTGATGAGCTGGTGGATTCCTTCCGGCGAATGAATGCTTTTGGACGGCTTGGCGAGCCCGAGGATATTGCGAATGTGATCGACTTGCTCGTCAGTGACAAGGCCCGCTGGATTACAGGACAGACGATTCGCGTCAACGGCGGGTTTAACTGAAGCAGATGATGAGTTCCTGCCTCTATCGTCTATGGTTTATAATGGATGAAAAGGAGGGGACGAAATGAATAAAGGCATGCTGCTTGTTCTAAATGGAACCTCAAGCTCCGGGAAGACTTCTATCTCGGCTGAGCTTATAAAACAGAAAGAGATTCCGTTTTATCATTTATCGATTGATGATTTTTTCATGAATTACAATGATTTCATTAATCATAAATTTCCTGACGAGCCTGTACGCGAAATAGACCATCAGGTGGTCTCGCAAATATTGGATGATGCTATAGTCTCAGTGTACTATTCGACGATTAAGCTGTTATCGGAAATGGGATTCAATGTCATCGTGGATACCGTATTCGACAACGATAAGAGATTTAATGAGTTTTTGGATCATTTTGCTGATCGGATTACGCTATTTGTTGGTGTCCTATGCTCCCGGGAAGAGCTTATCCGAAGAGAGCAGGCCAGAGGGGACCGGCAGATTGGTCTAGTGGATGCCCAGTTCGACATCGTCTATCGTTTTGATGAATATGACCTTGAAGTGAACACGGAAGAGCTGACTCCGGCAGAATGCGCAGAACAGATAATTAACTATATTAAGTCCAATCAGGAATACTCGGCATTTCAGAAATTGCGTAAAAGAGATGGTAATCTTAATAGAACGCTACTGACATAACGTTGTCAGGAAGGGTGGGTATAATGAAGACTATATTAACCTACAAACACGAATATTAGGAGGCTATTATGTCAGTCATTGGACCCGATTTCATCTCACTTCAGGTAAGCGATCTTGAAGGCTCTGCCGAATTTTATCAACACTATCTTGGACTCGTCCGTTCACAGGCGGGCCCGCCTCATGCGGTCGTTTTTGACACAAAGCCTATTGCATTTGCACTTCGTGACCTCATGCCGGGAGTCGAACTTAGTGCGGGGACTCAGCCTGGACTTGGTGTTGCGCTATGGCTCAATGCCCCGGATACGCAAGACATTCACGATAAACTCGCAGCAGCAGGCGTGAAAATCACATCCGCACCCATCGACGGCCCTTTCGGACGTACATTTACCTTTGCTGATCCGGACGGTTATTTAATTACTCTTCACAGTAAGGACTGATTAGTATAACAGTAATACCGTGTTACTCTAAGTAATTTGCTCCCCATATGGTAGACAGGTGAGATAATAGAGCCTGTTGCTGTATGGGGAGTTTTTGTTTGACTAAATTCTATTCTCTTAGAGAAATCAGATGCGTGAGAGTAATTTGTGGTGAATTATTTAAGAGGAGGAAATATTATGATAAAAAAATGGACAATTGCATTGCTTTCATCAGCATTTCTTTTGCTGCCTTTAACAACAGGGTCTGGTTATACGGCTAAGGCACAAACATCTACAACGGTTAACAATGGTCAAATAAACAACGGCCGAGTATTAATCCCCTTACGTGCTGTCTCCGAAAATCTCGGCGCAAGCTTGGAATGGTTTCAAACAGATAAAGTTGTTAAAATCAAAAACGGCAATTCGACGATATGGCTTGCAGCAAATTTCAAACGTGTGATTGTTGAATCTGCTCCATCAAGTGAAGCTCCAGATACACCATCACGAAAATATGTTGATTTGGATACTGCAACACAGGTCATTAAAGGAACAACTTATGTCCCTCTTCGTTTTGTTAGCCAGTCGTTAGGGGCAACGGTAGTGTGGAACCAACTATCTAAACAAGCAACAGTAACAGTGGGTAACAAAGGCTTGGTTGTTAATATGGAGACCCCATCTATCCAAATTCCGGAAAAGAACAAAATTTCTGAAGCACGCTTGAAACTACTATCTGATAAATTAAATCAAGCCTCAAACGAATCTTCAATTAAAAATGCAAATTCAACCTTCAAACCGTACTTCACGGATAGATTAATGAAGTCTATTGTTCAGAACAAAGGATTGAAAACAGCGGGTACTTATGAAACGCCGGTCACTTCACCCAGTTATACCAGTAAGAATTCTGCCACACTTTCACAGTCTGTGATAGTGGCGAATGGTCTTACAGGTGAAGATCAATATGCAGAAGATCGTACAGTCTCGCTAATATTCGCGAACGGAACTTGGAAGGTGGATAGCGTCACTAAGGGGTCTAGAGTTCTGATTTCAGGATTCTCTGATTATCATCCACAGTGAACAGGAGGTGGGGAATTTGAGTCCATGGGTGAAGTGGTTGGCCTTTTTCTTATCGCTACTGGGTATTGGACTAAGTTTCCTGTTTCTGTTTGATAACCCATACAGTGATCAGGTGGTATCCAGCAGCACACAAGTGATTGTGGTCCTCATGCTCAACCATTGTAGTACCAATACGTTCCAAATGAACAGAAGTCCCCACCCCCTTGTCTTTTCTAACACCACTGTGTTATCTTAGGATATATTTTCAGGGAGATATACAGAAGAGGTGAAGCACCAATGATCATCCGGCAGATTTTCAATAACAATGTGATTCGGGCTGAAGATCAGGTCGGACATGAATACGTTGTCATTGGGAACGGATTAGGCTTTAAAAAGAAGGCGGGGCAGCGGGTCGAAGAGGAACGGATCGAGAAGACCTTCATGCTGAAGCCTGAGAAGGTTCCGCGTAAATTGATTGATCTGATCGGGGAGACGTCTGCTGAATATTTCTCGCTGGCCGATGAGATTATTGCCCACGCCAAGGCGGAGATGGGTGACATCTTCAATGATAATATCTATATCACGTTAATTGATCATATTCACTTTGCGATTGCCCGCTACCGGAAGTCGATGAATCTGAAGAACGCGCTGTTCTGGCAGATCAAGAAGTTCTATCCCAAGGAATTCGCTATCGGTGTGCAGGCGCTGAGTCTAATCCGCAAGCATTTTGACATCGAGATGGACCAGGATGAGGCCAGCTTTATTGCGATGCACTTCGTGAATGCCCGGCAGGATGGGCAGGAGATGCAGCGGACGGTCGAGGTGACTAAGGCGATGAGTGATATTTTCAATATTCTGGCGGATGAATACCAGGTCAAGCTTAATGAGAATTCGTTCAACTACTCCCGGTTCTTAACCCATCTCCAGTACTTCCTCCAGCGCATGATCAGCGGGGAACAGGAGCGGTCCGCATCAGGGGATAACTTCCTGTACGATCAGATTAAGGTGAAATTTCCGCAGGCTTTTGCGTGTACGGGCAAGATCAACCGCTACCTGGAGGAGACGTATGGGAACGCCATGTCCATTGACGAGAAGGTCTATCTGACGATTCATATTCAGCGGGTAACCTCAAGAGATATGAACCCGTTGGATTAAAAAGGAAGTCAAAAAGGGCTTGCAAACGATTACTTAATCCGCTATATTGGAGTCACAACTTAAATCTAAGGATTGTTACTGCTACAGCAGGCGATACCTAAACGAGATGTGGATCACACCGGTGTGATCTCACAACTTTCGTTTAGGTTTTTTTTATGCCCATTTTTGGCGGTAAAGCAAAGGAGAATCAGCATGGATAACCGAAAAATGTCGGAAGACATCATCCGTCTCGTAGGCGGAGAACAGAATATTAACGACCTTGTCCATTGTGCCACCCGGCTGAGATTCAGCCTCAAGGATAACAAGAAGGCCGAGCGGGAGACGCTGGAGAAGCATCCGGGCGTCATTACCGTGGTGGAGAGCGGAGGGCAATTCCAGGTTGTCGTGGGAAGCAACGTAGCGAATGTATATGCCGAAATTGTCAAAGGCACCAGCTTCCTGTCCAGCACCTCCACAGATACGCAGAATTCCGGCCAGAAGACCTCGGCGGTATCGAAGGTGTTCGAGGTTATCTCCGGGAGCTTCTCCCCGCTGATTCCTGTAATGGCCGGATCGGGGATGCTGAAGGCACTGCTGACGGTACTTACGTTGCTGGGCTGGATGTCTGATTCAGGCGATGCCTACAAGATTCTGTCTGCGGCCGGCAATGCCGTCTTCTACTTCCTGCCGATCTTCCTGGGAATTACCCTGGGCATCAAGTTAAAAGCGAACCCATACGTAGCAGGAGCAATCGGCGCAGCGCTAATGGAACCGAACTTTACGGCGATGCTGGAGGGGGATGGCGGACATTCCTTCCTCGGAATTCCGGTGGTGATGGTCAGTTATGCCTCCAGCGTTTTCCCGATTTTCATTGCGATCAGCATCTATGCCCTACTGGATAAGTTGCTGAAGAAGATCATCCACAAGGATCTGCAAATCTTCATGGTTCCGATGCTCTCCCTGATGATCATGGTGCCGCTGTCGGTGATCGCCTTCGGTCCATTCGGTACAAGTGTCGGCGACTGGATTGCTTCCGGTGTGACCTGGCTGATTGGCGTAAGCGGCATCCTGTCGGGCGTTGTACTTGGCGGGGGAATGACCTTTATGGTCGTGTTCGGACTCCACTGGGGCTTCACCCCAATCACGCTGCAAAATATTGCGAACGGCGGTGACCCGATTGAAGCGATGGCTTCAGCGGCGGTATTCGCCCAGATCGGGGTAGCCTTCGGGATCTTCCTGCGGGCCAAGAAAGACCGTAACCTGCGGAGTATCGCCGCCTCTTCCGGGATTACCGGACTGCTGGCCGGTGTCAGCGAGCCGATAGTGTACGGCCTGATTCTCCGCTACAAGCGGGTGATTCCAATCGTTATTATTGCCGGGGCACTGGGCGGTGCGATTAACGGACACTTCGGTGTGCTGTATACGGCGTATGTGTTCCATAATATTTTCTCGATTCCGGTGGAGCAGCCGATGTCGATCTTTATTGTCTCGATGGTGGTCTCCATGGGTACAGGGCTGCTGCTGACCTGGCTGTTCGGCTATGAGAGTAAGGGTAAAATCGAAGCTTCCACTCCAGTAGCGGCACCTGAACAGATTCAGCCGGACAAGCCGGCAGCACCATTGGTGGACTTGAAGAAGGAGCTGATCTTCAGCCCGCTTACCGGCGCAGCGTTCCCGCTCAGCACAGTGCCGGATGATGCATTCTCAACCGGGGCCATGGGCAGAGGGCTGGCGATTGATCCTGTGATTGGAGAAGCGGTAGCCCCGGTGGACGGGACGGTGACCTCCATTTTCCCGACAGGTCATGCCATTGGCATCACGTCCACAGCCGGAACAGAGGTGTTGATTCATATCGGAATTAATACCGTTGGCCTGAAAGGCAAGCACTTCACACCAGTGGTCAAGGAAGGCGACCGGGTGAGCCAAGGGGATCTGCTGATCCGCTTCGATCTGGAGCAGATCAGAGCAGCCGGGTATCAGACGATCACGCCGGTTATCGTAACCTTAACGACCAAAGAGGTCGAGATCTTCGAGACGGACCAGCAGCAAATTGAGCAGAACGAAGTGCTTTTGACATTGGTGGATTAATACAAGACTGAGGAGGAATTAGGTATGCTGCACAAACAACTTCACGCTTTTCCAGAAAATTTCTTATGGGGCGGGTCCACTTCGGCTTATCAGCTGGAGGGTGCCTGGGATGAGGACGGCAAAGGGCCTTCCGTGATTGATCTGGCCAACCATGTGGAAGGGGTGACGGACTTCATGGTAGCCAGTGACCACTACCATATGTACAAAGAGGATGTGGCCCTGATGGCGGAGATGGGCTTCAAAGCCTACCGCTTCTCCATCGCCTGGAGCCGAATCTATCCGCAAGGAGACGGAGCTGTTAATCCGAAGGGGCTTGAATTCTACAGCAATCTGATCGACGAGCTGCTTAAATACGGCATTGAGCCCATCGTCACGATGTACCACTTCGATCTGCCTTACGGGCTGGAAGAGCGGGGAGGGTGGTCCAATCGGGCGACGATCGATGCTTTTGAACAATATGCCAAGACATTGTATGAGAATTACGGGGACCGCGTGAAGTGGTGGCTGACCATCAACGAACAGAATATGCTGATTCTGCACCCGGGATCGATCGGAACCTTGAATGAGAATATGACCGATCCGCAAAAAGAGCTATACCAGCAGAATCACCATATGCTCGTTGCGCAGGCGAAGGCTATGGTGCTATGTCATCAGATGCTGCCGGAAGCGAAGATTGGGCCTGCCCCCAACATCGGTGTGATCTATCCGGCCAGCTCCAAGCCAGAGGATATGCTGGCCGCAGATAACTATGCAGCGATCCGCAATTGGCTCTACCTGGATATGGCGGTCTACGGACGCTATAACCATATTGCCTGGAGTTATCTAGTGGAGAAGGGCTATGAGCCGAAGATTGAGGAAGGGGATATGGACATCCTCCGCCAAGGACACCCGGACTTCATTGCCTTCAATTACTACACTTCCCAGACCGTAGGCGAGAGCCGAAATGACGGGAACGACTTCTCCCACACGGGAGATCAGCACGAAATCGTCGGCGAGCCGGGAGCATACCGGGGGTCGGTGAACCCTAATCTGCAGACCACAGAATTCGGCTGGGAGATTGACCCGGTCGGCTTCAGAACAACGCTCCGCCAGATCTATTCCCGTTACCACCTGCCGCTGATTGTTACGGAGAACGGGTTAGGGGCATTCGACAAGCTGGAAGAAGACGGAACGGTAAATGATGCGTACCGGATTGAATTCTTCCGCAAGCACATCGAGCAAATTCAGCTCGCGCTTACCGACGGGGTAGAGGTGTTCGGCTTCTGTCCATGGTCTGCGATCGATCTGGTCAGCACCCATCAGGGCTCCAGCAAACGCTACGGCTTCATCTATGTAGACCGCGAAGAGTTCGACCTCAAGGAGCTGCGCCGCATCCGTAAGATGAGCTTCTACTGGTATCAGAAGCTGATTGCGTCCAGAGGAGAGGTTCGCTGATTGTAATCACAAAAGGGTTGTCCCGGTAGCCACGAGAGGCTGCTTGGGGCAGCCCTATTTTTAAATCATGCACAACAAAACCGGTACAATCGCCGTCTATACATAAAGAATGGAAAATAGTCTCAAAGGAGTGTGAAGCGCAAGTGTTAAAGAAACTGGCTTTTACCCTACTTATGACGACGCTGGTGTTCAGTGCAGGCGTAGCGCGTCCATCGCAGGACAAGGCCCAGGCCGCCGGTGCGGGCGCAGTACAGGCCAAGACGGCCGAGCAATTATATCCAATTGAAGTGAACGGGAAATACGGCTTCATCAACGGCAAAGGCAAGGTGGTTATCGAAGCGGTGTACGACGGAAACGGGTATTCAGGAGAGCCCGGAGGGACGGTGTATGTCGAGGACCATGCAGCCAAAAAGCAATATTATTTCAGTTCGGCCGGTACGAAGCTGTTCGAATATAAGCTGAGAGACGCCGGCATTCTGTATAATGACCGCGCGCTGTATACAGCGAAGGTTCAACTCGCCGGCGGGGCCACGGCGACCCGGTACGGGTATATAGATAACCAAGGCAAGGTGGCCATACAGCCAATCTATGTCCGGGCATTTAATTTCTCCGAAGGTCTGGCCCGGGTCAATATGGGTAAAGCCTCGGGTTACATTAACACGAAGGGCACGCTTATCGTTCCTTACAGATATAGCTTTACTTCTGATTTCTCGGAAGGCATGGCGGCCGTTACACTTGCCGTTGGCGGAAAATACGGCTATATCGACACCACTGGCAAGCTTCGCATCACCCCACGGTATGATTACGCCACACCGTTCTCCGGCGGGGCGGCAGTTGTGTATGTGAACGGCAAATACGGCTACATCGACAAAACAGGCAATTACCTGATTAAACCGCAGTTCAGCATGGCCCAACCGTTCTCGGAAGGGCTGGCGTTCGTCGAGCGCAATGGAGCCACCTTCTATATTAATAAGAAGGGCGCCAAGGTCATTCAGGGATTCACGGCTGGAGGTTTGTTCAAGGGTGGTCTGGCTCCGGCAAGCCCGGGGCAGAGGTACGGCTATATTAATACCTCCGGACGCTTCGTGGTTAAGCCGCAACTCTATTGGGCCGATTCCTTTAAGGGAGAACTGGCGGAAATCACCCTGCTGGTTCCAGATACACGCGAGGAAATCAGAGGGTACATGAACCGCAGCGGAGCCATCGTCTGGCCGCCGGCTTCCGAGCTTCCGGGCGGAGTGGTGAAACCGTAACTAAATCATTCCACCAAGAGTAGAGGAGGCAATAATATTCCATGGGCAACAACTTATACAGAAAACTAGGGGCGGCCTTTCTGATTACTGCCGGGTTAATCTACACTATCGAACGTGTAGGGGCGTTGATCGCCCGCAGTCATGAAATTAATGCGTTATACCAAGCGCAAATGTTCAATGTCCAGCCTAAAATCCATATCGCAGGCTTCTTCGATAATATTTTTGTGCCAATCCTTACGTTAATTGGTGTGATACTATTCGTATACGGTTTTCCGAAGAAAACAAAATAGCCCAACTCTAAAAGGCGGCAGTCATTCCTGTGAATGGCTGCCGCTGTTGTGCTAACGATCGGGAGAAGTATAGTCAAAAGGTATACACATGATCCTTAATATCCGCCCAGGCCAGCGTTCCGTCTGGCATCCAGCCCAGCAATGTGCCTGCGGATACGAACGTGAAGGTCCGCTCCTGTGTGTCGTACACCTGTATGGTTCCTGTGCCGGATTGGAAGGCTGCGAATCTGTTGTCCGGTGACCACATCAGCCCGGATAGCAACAGGTCATTATGCGGCTGCCGCTCATGAGCTTTGAGATCCTGCTTCAGCTTGTCCGTGATGCGCTCGTCCTGCATAACTGATGAGGTTCCGCTTCCGGTATTGTACCGGTTTTGGCCCAGCGGGTTCTTCTCATTTCTGTCTACGGGAAGAAGCAGATGCGAATCGTCCTCCCAAGTCAGAGAATAGACGAACAGGAAGCCGTCACTATGGGAGATGAAGGCGGCGTTCTGCTGCGAATGCAGTATTTTCCCCTGCTGATCCAGTACCGTCAAGTCTGCCCCGGGGCCGATAAACTCGTCATGAGCGGTTAATACAGCAATACGCTTACCGTCAGGCGAGGAGGACATGCCGTAGACAGGCTTGCTGAATACAAGAAGCTTCGTACGGGTGAAGTCCTTCAGGTCTACACGATACAGCGTCTTATTGCCCGAGATCATATAAGTGAAATCCCCATAGAAGCGGTCAGAATACATCTCATGGTAACCATAGTCATTGCCGTAGGCATCTTTCTCCTGAGCAAAAACCGGAATCTCCAGCGCCTCGCCTGTCAGGGCGTGCACCAGATGATGCTTCTCCTGTCCGTAGAACAGATAGGAAGGGGCAACCGATTCCCGGGTCTGAATGGACTTGATCCAGCCCGTGTTCCAGGCAGGTACTACGCGCCGGGTACCGGAGGTGACGCCTTGGAACAACAGACTGCCCTCACCGTCTCCAGCTCTGATCACTACCGTGTTACGGTACGGCTGTTCCGTGCTGGCATACTTGCGCCCTTCTGCAGTAACGGCTTCATCCAGGTTAAATGTCCCGGACCAGACGCTGCCCTCATCCAGATGCAGGCGGATTTGGACAAAGCGCGGAGACTCCCATTCCAGCGTGTAACGGAATTCGGTCTCGGGATCACTGGTCTGTAGACTATTTTTCAGCGCTTGCTCCAATGATTTCTGGTCAATATCAATGTTGGATTTCACCTGCACCAGTTGTCCGCCTCCGCCGATAGTTTTCAATTGCTCAATATAGAGCAGCGGTTCTTCCTCGATTGAAGATGCTGAAGGGGAAGGGGTGGCTGACACAGCTGTGGGTGATACGATGGATGGGGAAGCTGTGGGCGGAGCTGAGGAAGAGCCGTTCACGCCCGCCTTGTCTGCCCCCTGACACCCTGAGAGCAAAGCCGCCGCCAGCACAATTGCTGCCATATAGCGCATGCATAAACCTCCTATTGTGTTCAATTATCCTATTGTTTTCAGAGAATAGATGGATTTACCATATTGTTATGGACGCATTCGCTGTACAGAAGTTGCAGATGCCGGTTTGACTTCCATTCTCTGCATGGCTACCATGGAAGCAAAGCTTTGGCTGATAAGCCACAAATAGAGGTGATCCTAAATGATAAAAGAAGTAGAGATGTGGACCCATACCTTAGAAGAAATGAAATACTTTTATGAGAATACTCTTGGGCTGACGGTAGTCCAGGAACATTCAGCCTCCTTCATTGTACAAGCGGGGGTGTCTACTCTAATCTTTACTGAGTCTAACCCAAGCAGACAGCCGAAATATCATTTTGCTTTTAATATTCCTGAGAATCAGATAGATGAAGCGTTGCGCTGGATCACTCCAAAGGTATCTGTCATTCCTAATGAGGGCCAGGAAGTTGTGCACTTCGAGTCTTGGAATGCCGATTCCATCTATTTCTATGATCCGGCAGGTAATATTGTAGAGTTGATTGCCCGGCACAATCTGAACAATTCCGCCAATGAAGCATTTTCTCCAGCCAGTCTGTTATGTGTAAGTGAGATCGGGCTGCCTGTACCCGATGTGGAGGAGGCGCTGCTTAAGCTATCCCGGGTAGGGATTGTTCCTTGGCAGGATTACCATAGCCAGTTCGCCGCTGCAGGTGACGAGCACGGGTTGATTATTGCTGTGAAGCAAGGCCGGGTCTGGTTCATGTCTGATCAGGAGGAAGCCTATCCGCATCCGCTAACTATTAAGACGGCTGTTTGTGAGATCACGCTGGATGATACAGAGGGGGTGCAGGTCCGGGGGCTTCGTTAAGCTAACCGTACAGAATGAGTATAACGGTTCTTTCTTTTGACTTCTCGCCTCCGTATGTCTACCCTGAAGGTACATAATAAGGAAAGCGAGTGAACTTATGAATCGAAGCGCTGACAGGCTGAACGTTGTCATTCGGGACACGGGAGGGGTTAAGCTGTCAAGCGAATTCACTTCCGTGTAGGCACAACAGATACGGAGGGATAATTTTGAAGAATACGCAAGCAGGCTTTGAGTACAGTGGGGATTATTATGAAGCAGTCGGGGATTTCATGCGGGAGCAATATTTGGCCTATGGTTTCGCCCAGGGAACGATGCAGGAAGTAGACTTTTTAATGGAGTTAATGAATCTGCGGCAGGGTACCCGCACCCTGGATATTGGCTGTGGTCCGGGGCGGCATAGTCTGGAATTGGCCCGGCGCGGAATTAGAACAGTGGGCGTGGATATTTCTGCGGAATTTATCAGGCACGCAAATCGGGAGGCTGCGAAGGAAGAGTTTCAGGCAGTATTTCTGGTGGCGGATGCCCGCGAGTTAACGTTTGATCAGGAATTCGATGGCGCAATTTGTCTGTGTGAAGGGGCCTTTGGACTGGCGGGCAGTGAAGAGAATCACCGGAAGGTCCTTAGAGGAGTTCATCGGGCGCTGAAGCCGGGTTCTTTGTTTGTGCTTACGGTAATTAATGCGCTTAACTTAGCCCGGCGTATACAGGATGAGTCGTTATTTGATCCGTATTCCTGCACCGTAATCGATAAAGAAGAGGTTCTCAGTCCCGAGGGCGAATCCAAAGAGGTATTGATCTATACCACAGCTTTTACCTTCCGGGAATTACAGATGCTGCTGGTTAGTGAAGGTTTCGAAGTGGAGGCTGCGTATGACTGTAGCCCAGGACAATTCGGGAAACACTCCTTACAGCTCGGGAGCATGGAGATTATGATGGTTGCCCGCCGTAATTAAACAGTAGTGTTGTGAATAACCAGCGGTAGCCGGGACTCTTAAAGGGGCCAGGGCGCCGCTGTTTGGTGTTCGTAGATGGAAGAGATAAAATAAATAGCAGGAGGGGAATTATGGAACTTACTGTGAAGAACTCTATTATTGAATTGATTCGGGGAGACATCACCCAAGTTGAGGCAGAGGCAATCGTCAATGCTGCGAATACCAGCTTGCTGGGCGGGGGCGGAGTAGACGGTGCTATCCATAGAGCCGGGGGCAAGGCCATTTTAGAAGAATGCATTAAGATCCGGAATCAGCAAGGCGGTTGTCCGGTGGGCGAAGCGGTAGTGACCACAGCAGGAAACTTGCCAAGCCGTTATGTCATTCATACCGTAGGCCCTGTGTGGAACGGCGGCATGAGTCAGGAGGAAGATAAGCTGAGGAATTGTTACAGGAATGCATTAACGCAGGCTGAAGGAAAGGGAGTGACAAGCATTGCTTTTCCCAATATAAGCACCGGCATCTACAAATATCCGAAAGTTTTAGCTTGTGCTGTAGCTGTAGAGGAAGTATCTAATTACCTGTTGAAGAATGAAACAAACATTGAGAGGGTTATATTTGTATGTTTCGATGAAGAGAACTTAGCAATCTATAAGAATGAATTAAGCAAATGAACCTTTTCCCCGCTCCATTTGTTTATAAATTGCCAGACTCTGAGCAGTGAAGTTTAACAAACAAAGCGGAGGGATTACAGGTGTCTATGATATTGGCTATGCATATTGCTACACATCTGCTTACGGGCAGTTTCATTGTATCGATGGTGCTCATGCGCTATGAGATTTCTTTCAGGGAAAAGATTGTTCTGTTCGGACTAACCTCATTTTTGGGAATTGTGCCGGATCTTTTGGGGAACAGGTATGTATCTCCTTGGTCGCATTCCATTATAGTCATGGGGCTGGTTATGGTTCCGATTGTGTTCCTGTTCAGGCTGCTGCTGAAAAAATATTCGTATACCCACTTGTACCTATGTCTTGCGGGGAGTGTGCTGGGTCATATACTGGTGGATTATTTGGGACATGGGGTGCATTTGGTCTATCCGCTGTCCAGCGAAGCTTATACCCTTCCTTTGATCTATCTCGGTGATCCTACGGTTTGGGTGCCTCTGTTACTAGGTGTAATGGGTTTTGTGCTTCCGGTGTCGTTGGGCAGGAGACGGGTGCTTAGTACGGGCAGTGCTGTGTTTATTGTCCTGTATCTCAGTCTTAAGCTTGCCATGCTAATGCAACTGGAACAAGGGCTTCCGCGTAAATTCACTCTCACTCCACAGGCAGCCGTTCAGGTGTATCCGCTCGGGGATTATCAGGTTCACAAGCTGAGTGATTTTTGGAAAATGGGGTTTGACGTCATCGACTCCCAGCGAAGGGTGCTTGGGGTGTTGCCTGTCTTGGGCGGAGAGGTCCGTTTAGACTTGAATATGATCTTTGCCGTTAAGAGTGACGTTGTCCGCAGCAATTCGGGAAAAGACGGGCTGGAGCAAGTATACCGGAAGCTACCTGCCGGGGATGAGGCTTCATTTGAAGTGATAGAGGAGAGCGGGGAAGGGCCTGCCGGAGAGATTGTTGCACGCGACCAGGAGGAGAATCCCCGTTATTTTATCTATAAGGATGGAGAGTGGCAGGAAAACGCGAAGAAGTAGACTGTTGCAGAGAAGGGGACAGCACGTGGAGGATATCAATGCACTTATTCAAAAGCTAGACTGGGACACACCTGAAGCCGAACAAGCGGAGGCTATTCAGAAGCTTCAGGACATCCAGGATGAGGAGCTTCATCTATTGTTGCAGCCGCTAGGCAAAGAGTATTGGGGCGGAGCGGCGGAGGTTATTGTTAAGCTGGGCTATCCCCGCGTGAAGCCTATCTTGCCGGGACTGCTTCAGTGGATTCAGGACATGAATTGGCCGGGCTCACGCCGGATTGCTACTTTGTTGAGAGAGACCGGTGATCCGGTGATCCCCTATATTCAAGATGTGTTCAGGAATCAGAGTCAAGATGAGGAATGGATGTACTGGATATTCGAAATGATCATCGATTACTGGAACAAGGACCACATCGCTCAAATTCAGGAGGAGCTAATCCGGCTAACTGAAGGGAAAACAATTGCTCTGAAGGCCTTGCGGACGCTATGGGTCCACCAGATCTATCCGGGAGAAGCCGTTCTACTACTATTAGAGGACAAGAAGCAGAGAAGCCTCACGGAGATCGCCCAGCTGGAGAATACGTATCCCGGCATCGATTGTGAAGCGCTGCAACGAGGATTCAGTGAAGGGATCTTCAAACCGGGATTATGCAAATCTTATTTGGAGCAGCATCGGGAAGAATTCAGCTTCTGTAACCGGAAATCCAGTCTTCATGACTTCGTAAGTGAAATCGAGGAGCTTGTAAGTAGGGTGTCAGGCTCCGAGTAACACCACGCGCTGAAGGATCAGTCAGGCAATGCTCCGGCCTGAGGATAATCTTAATGCAATCTTAATGTCTTTGCGTAATCCTTAACGCTATATTAATGCCGGACATGATATGTTGAAGGTCACAGAACATTCTTCTGTGGTCTTTTTGTTGTGTCCGAGAACGGGAGCAGATGGGGTACAACCGAGATCCTACAAATAATAAGCGAGTGGTGAAACCGAGTGATTTCATTTTTAAAACGATTTTTAATTGGCAGGCCCTTAAAGTCCAGTGAATTGGGAGAGCAAAAGTTAAATAAAAAGAAAGCGCTGGCTATACTGTCTTCAGATGCGCTGTCATCCGTGGCCTACGGGCCAGAGCAGATTCTGATTGTGCTGGTTACGATTGGGGCAGCCGCCTTCTGGTATTCGATCCCGATTGCGCTGGGTGTGTTGATCCTGCTGACCGCGCTCATTCTGTCCTACCGGCAGATTATTTTTGCTTATTCCCACGGCGGGGGCGCCTATGTGGTGTCCAAGGAGAACCTGGGCAAGTATCCGGGGTTAATTGCCGGAGGTTCGCTGCTGGTTGACTATATTTTAACGGTGGCTGTAAGTATATCGGCGGGTACGGATGCCATCACCTCAGCGTTTCCCAGCCTGCATGAGCATAAAGTGGTGATTGCCATTGTGTTTGTGCTTCTGATCACGATTTTGAACTTAAGAGGGGTCACGGAATCTGCTTCCGTCCTCGCTTATCCGGTCTATTTATTCGTCCTGGCCTTATTCATCCTGATTGGTACAGGTCTGTACAACATCTTGTCAGGTAACGTTCCGGCGGAACTGCATACCTCACTGGGGACTCCGGTAGCGGGGATTAGCCTATTTCTATTATTGCGCGCCTTTTCTTCCGGGAGCTCTGCATTAACGGGTGTAGAAGCGATCTCCAATGCCATACCGAATTTCAAAAGCCCGGAAGCGTCCAACGCCTCCAAAACCTTAATCGCCATGGGAGTTTTATTGGCTGTGATGTTCTCGGGTATTGTAGTGTTAGCCTACTATTACGGGATTGCTCCACGCGCTGACGTCACTGTTGTCTCGCAAATTGCCGAGCAAACCTTTGGCCGGAATGCGATGTACTATTTTATCCAGGGAACGACTGCATTAATCCTGATCCTGGCTGCCAATACCGGTTATTCCGCCTTTCCATTGCTGGCCGTGAACCTTGCCAAGGATAAGTTTATTCCGCGAATGTTCACCATGCGGGGGGACCGGCTGGGTTACTCCAACGGTATTATCATATTGGGTGTTCTATCCATGCTTCTGATTTATGTCTTTGAGGGGAAAACGGAGCAGTTGATTCCTTTATATGCTGTAGGTGTATTCATTCCCTTTACGTTGTCGCAGAGCGGGATGATGGTGAAATGGCTCCGGGAAAAGCCTGCGGGCTGGGTGCAAAAGTTCATCATCAACACAGTTGGCGCTCTAATCAGCTTCGTTGTAACGATGATGTTCTTCATGACCAAGTTTACGCAGGTATGGCCGGTATTTGTCTTTCTGCCGATTCTGCTCCTGGTGTTCCACCGGATTCATAAGCATTATGAGGCCATTGCGGACCAGCTTAGAATTACTACCTGTGAGGAAACGATCAAGATTGAAGGCAATGTGATTATCGTGCCAGTCGCCGGAATCACTCATGTCGTGATGAACTCCCTGGAATATGCCAAGTCGCTGTCTCCGCAGCAGATTATAGCCGTCTACGTGCCCTTCGAGCGGGAAGATGAAGCGGTGTTCGAGGAGAAGTGGAGAAAGTGGCAGCCGGACGTAAGGTTGGTAACCCTATATACTCCTTATAGAAGCATCATACAACCCTTGACCAAATTTATTGATAAGGTGAATTGGAAGGCCGCAGAGCTGAACCATAGGGTAACGGTAATTATTCCACAGTTCATTCCGAAGAAAGGCTGGCATAATATCCTTCATAATCAATCGAGTCTGCTGATACGCGCCCGTCTGTTGTTCCGCAGCGATGTCATTGTCACTACGGTGCCTTATCATTTGAAGAAGTGATTGAGTATAAAAAAGCCTGCACCCCCATACCGGGCGTGCAGGCTTCTTGCTGTTATTACGGTTCGTTCGTCGACTCAGCCCAGCTTAAGCAGCCTGCTTCGCAGGCAGCATACGGCGGACCAGCTTCGCCAGCTCCATCACAATGACAGCGCCCAAGGCGAGTCCGGTTGCGGTTAGCCAGTGATTCATCCCGAAGGAAGCGGGGATCGAGAAAATATCTCTGACTCCCGGCAGCACTGCGATGCCATAAAAGGCAAAGCAGATCATGACCGCGCCGATTACATATTTGTTGCTGAAGAAGCCGGCCTCCACAGAGGTCTGACTGTTGGAGCGGGCGGCGAAGGTCTGCAGGGTACGCGCCAGAATCAGCGTGGTGAAGGCCATCGCAATCCCCATTTCATCCGAATGCTGCAGCCCGATATACTGGGAGATAATCACGGCAATCCCGATCAGCAGGCCACGGGTAATGACTGCCTGCATCATGCCGCCAGCGAAAATGCCTTCGCTAATATCCCGCGGCTTGCGGCTCATTACATCCGGCTCGGCCTTCTCCATACCCAAGGCAATGGCGGGCAGGGAATCATTCGCCAGGTTAATGAATAACAGCTGAATCGCGGTGAACGGATTAATCCAGTCGAAGATCAGGGCGAACAGGATGGCGATAATCGCACCCAGATTGCCGGCGAACAGATAGGCGATCGCTTTCTTAATGTTATCGAACACTGTCCGGCCAACGGCCACTGCATTGACAATAGACACGAAGTTATCATCGGTGAGGATCATAGCCGCCGAATCCTTGGCCACATCGGTTCCGCTGCCCATAGCTACACCGATATCGGCCTGCTTCAGGGCCGGTGCATCATTGACGCCGTCGCCGGTCATGGCGGTGATTTTGCCTTTACGCTGCCAGGCACGGACAATTCTGATCTTGTTCTCAGGGGAGACACGGGCATAGACGCCGATCTGCTCCAGCCTGCTGTCCAGCTCCTCCTCGGACATGGCATCCAGCTCCTGGCCGGTGACTGCAATCTCATGCTCTGCCATCAGTCCGATATCGCGGCCGATAGCCTGAGCCGTGGTCTTGTGGTCCCCGGTAATCATAATCGTACGGATACCTGCTTTATTCGATTCGGCGATAGAGCCATATACGGCCTCGCGCGGCGGGTCAATCATCGCCGACAGGCCGACCAGAACCAGGTCGTGCTCATCGTCAAGGCCTACCTCAGTGACCGTGTCCGGCACGTTCTTATAAGCGTAAGCAAGCACGCGCAGCGCTCTGCTGGAGAACTGTTCGTTCGCTTCATTAAAGTTTTCCAGGACCTCTGCCGTCAGCGGAACCTCCTGGCCCTCCAGCAGGACATGGGAGCATCTGCTGAACAGGACATCGGGACCGCCTTTGGTCAGCAGGGCCTTCTGTCCTTCGAACGTATGCAGCGTGGTCATTAGCTTGCGTTCCGAATCGAACGGCAGCTCGGCCTCGCGCGGGAAGTTATCGCGGATCTCGCGGTAATCCCTGTCCTTGTTGTTGCTGAAGGCAATCAGTGCTACCTCGGTCGGGTCGCCCAGCTCCTTGCCTTCTTCATTAATATTGGAATCGTTACAGAGTACAGCGATATGCAGCAGCTTGCGGGCTTCTTCCGACCAGTCATCGGCCTTCAGCTTGAACTGCTCCTCCGGCCCTCCGGGCAGGAAATAATCGACAACCGTCATTTTATTCTGGGTCAGCGTTCCGGTTTTGTCTGTACAGATGACGCTCGTTGATCCCAGTGCCTCTACAGCAGGCAGCTTACGGATAATAGCATGCTGCCGGGCCATCTTGTTCGTGCCCACGGAGAGCACAATGGTTACGATAGAAGACAACGCCTCGGGGATAGCGGCAACGGCTACTGCTACAGCGAACATCAGGGCATTCAAGATTGCTTCGGTGGTGTCCACTGTGTCATTCGAGAGCCAGACGCGTAAGGCTTGAATGGAGAAGATCAGCACAGACAGCAACAGGACGGCGATCCCCAGCTTTTTGCCGAAGCTCTCCAGCTTGCGTTGCAGGGGCGTCTGCTTGGCTTCGGCACTCTCGATCAGCCCGGCAATCTTTCCGAGCTCGGTGCCGAGTGCCGTTCCTGTAATCACCAATGTTCCCCGTCCATAGACGACCAGTGAGCCGCTGAAGGCCATGTTGCGCCGGTCGCCCAGCGGAGCCTCCTGCGGGATAGGGTCGGTATGCTTATCCACGGCTTCGGATTCGCCGGTCAGCATGCCCTCATCAATCCGCAGACTCCCGGATTCAATAATCCGTCCATCCGCAGGCACATAATCGCCAGCCTCCAGGAAGACGATGTCGCCCCGGACCAGCTCCCTTGCCGGAATCGACAGTAAGGCTCCGTCCCGCATGACCTTGGCTTCGGGTGCGGACATTTTGCGCAGGGCGTCCAGTGAGCTCTCCGCCTTCTTGGTCTGAACCACACTGATTACAGCATTCAGAATCAGCACCACGAAGATGATGACGGATTCCATAATATGTCCCATTACGATCTGAACGGTTGCCGCGATGAGCAGCACAATGACCATAGGGTCTTTGAAATTCTCCAGAAACAGCTTCCATAGCGGGTCCTTTGCTTTACCCTTCAACTCATTGTAGCCTTCCTTGGCCAGCCGGTTATCTACTTCAGCAGACGTAAGCCCGCTTGCGGAACTGTGGACTTCTTCCAGGGTGTCTGATATATTGCGGCGGTAATACTCCATCAGGTACAAGCTCCTCTCCCGTTTGTTATTCTTTAGTCTGTATGGTCCAAATTTACGTTAGATAGTATGACAAGTTTCAACATTTTCAGTACGGGCGGCTAATTACTTATACCCCAATGAGCGGTTTTTGTATAAGATCAATGGGGAAATTAATTATAGTATTGCGGAACCAGAGATGCTAAGGGCCATGCCCAGGCGTCTTTTTTGTGCTTTTTAGAGCAAAACCCATAAATAGTGGTATTTTTCCCAATGAGGGGTTCCTTATGCGAGAGGGGGACAAGCACTATAATATGAAGGCGGTTACATATAACCGAGGATGAAGATAAAAGGGGAGGCAAAGTATGAAAAGTATGAAGCGTGTTTTAGCGGGGCTCTCAACAGTGCTCGTGATGTCATCTGCTCTGGCAGGATGCGGCGGCGGGAATTCGGATTCCAGCTCGTCCGGCGCAGCTGCAACAACGGCTCCGGCATCGAATGCGGCAGAGGCAACTAAAGCTCCGGAAGCGGGTAGCGGTGAGAAGGTAACGATCAATCTGTGGAGCTTCACTGACGAAATTCCAAACATGACTAAGAAGTATTTGGAAATTCATCCAGAGGCAAATGTGGAGTTCAAAACTACGATTGTTGCAACTACAGATGGCGCATATCAGCCTGCGCTTGACCAGGCTCTAGCTGCCGGCGGCAAAGATGCACCTGATATTTATGCTACTGAAGGCGCATTCGTACTCAAATATACACAAGGTGATGCATCCACTTTTGCAGCCAACTATGCGGACCTGGGCCTTACGGATCAAATGGTTAAGGATGCAGGCATCGCTCAATATTCTGTTGATATCGGCAGCAGCACTGACGGACAGCTTAAAGGTCTCGGCTATCAGGCAACAGGCGGAGCCTTTATCTATCGCCGCTCGCTTGCCAAGGATGTGTTTGGAACAGATGACCCGGCTAAGATTAAGGATGAGGTGGGTCCAGGCTGGGATAAATTCTTCAGTGCAGCAGAGAAGCTGAAAGCTAAAGGATATGCCGCAGTTTCCGGTGACGGCGATATCTGGCACGCGATCGAAAACAGCTCGGATAAAGGCTGGATTGTCGATGGCAAGCTGCATATTGATCCGAAGCGTGAAGAATTCCTTGATCTATCCAAGAAGCTTAAAGACAATAACTACTATAACGATACGACAGATTGGCAAGAAGCCTGGTTCGCTGATATGAACGGCACTGGCGAAAAACCAGTCTTCGGTTTCTTCGGTCCCGCTTGGCTCATTAACTATACGTTAAGCGAACATGCCAAAGATACAAAGGGTGACTGGGCAGTTACTGAATCACCAACAGGATTCTTCTGGGGAGGCACTTGGTTGCTCGCTAACAAAGACGTAGTCAAGGACGAAGCCAAGAAAAAGGCTGTTGCAGACTTTATCAAGTGGGTAACACTCGACACCACTGAAACTGGACTCCAGTACTACTGGGCTAACGGAACGTTGAAAGATGGCGAGCAAGGCGCGAAGGACAGCGTTGCTTCCTCTGTTGTTATGGATAAGTCTAAAGGTGACTTGGAACTCGTTGGCGGACAGAACATTTTCGATATCTTTGTTCCGGCGAATGCCAACGCTTCCGGTAAGAACTTGACTGCATTCGACGAAACGATCAACAAGCTCTGGCGTGATCAAGTACGCGAATATACTGCAGGCAATAAGACCCGTGATAAAGCACTCGAAACCTTCAAGCAGCAAGTCAAAGATCAACTTAATATCGATAGCGAATAAAAATCAAACGAAGGGGCGGGGAGTCATCCCGCCCCTTCATATCAACTAAAGGGGTGAGAGCATGCGCCGCAAAGGTGTGAACTACTCTAAATTTGGCTATATTTTTACGTTTCCGTTTGTTTTGGCTTTTCTGATCTTCTCGCTCTATCCTATTTTATACACCGCATTCATCGGGTTCACTGATTTGCAGGGATTAATACCAAAACCCATACATATTTTGGATAATCCTTTTCAGAATTTCAAAGATTTGATCCTTAGTAACGCCTCTTTCCGAAAATCTCTGATTAACACCGGATTGCTCTGGTTCCTTAACTTCGTTCCCCAAATCCTTCTGGCGCTCTTACTCACTGCATGGTTCACTAACCAGCGTCTTAAAATTAAGGGACAAGGCTTTTTCAAGGTTCTGCTCTATATGCCGAATGTGATTACTGCGGGTACAATCGCCTTGCTATTCAGTACTCTGTTTGGCTATCCGATGGGTCCGGTAAACAGCTTTTTTCAAATGATGGGCTGGTCCGACGCTCCGATCTACTTCCTTCAGGATAAGACGGTAGCGCGGGGCATTGTGGCATTCATCCAGTTCTGGATGTGGTACGGAAACACCATGATTATTCTTATCGCAGGTGTTATGGGTATCAATCCTGCGCTCTTCGAGTCTGCGGCGATTGACGGTGCAAACGGAGTTCAAACGTTCTTCCGGATCACGCTGCCAAGTTTACGTACCATTCTGTTATTCACGCTGATTACATCGATGGTCGGTGGCTTGACTATGTTTGACATTCCGCAGCTCTTCCTTGCAGGCGGACCGGATGACTCTACGCTTACTACGTCCATGTTCATTTATGGGCAAGCTTTTAAAGGAAGCTATTTGTACAACCGTGCTGCTGCTGCGAGTATGATTATGTTCTTGATTTCAGGAATATTATCTGCATTTGTGTTCTATCTAATGCGTGACCGTGACGCGGCAAGACTTAAAAAAATCGAAAAAATGCATCGGAAATCCAACAAGAGCAGCCAAAAGGGGGGCGTAGCACATGGACAATAATCAAAAAGACGGAAATGTCACCCGGACGATCAATAAAACGATTATCTATATTGTCTGCATCTCTCTGGCGGTGCTCAGCATCCTACCGTTTTGGATCATGTTTGTAAACGCCACCCGCTCTTCGTCAGAAATCCAAGGCGGTCTCTCGCTATTGCCTTCATCCCATATGATGGAGAACCTGCGGGTGCTGCTCGAAAAGAGCTTCGATCCGATTCAGGGGTTCATGAATTCATTTATTATTTCTGCTTCAGCCACTCTCCTGACTGTCTATTTCTCATCCCTTGCGGCGTACGGTCTAGTGACTTATAGCTGGAAGCTGCGCGGGGCATTCTTTACCTTTATTTTATGTGTAATGATGATTCCCTCTCAGGCAAGTGCCATTGGTTTCTATCAGTTCATGTATAAAATACATTGGACCAACAGCTTCCTTCCGCTGATTCTTCCTGCAATTGCCGCACCGGCAGTAGTGTTCTTTATGCGCCAGTATCTGCTGGCCACGCTGTCCATAGAGATCGTGGAAGCAGCACGTGTGGACGGTTCGGGTGAGTTCAAAACCTTTAACCGCATTATCTTACCGCTAATGGTTCCGGCAGTGGCGACGCAGGCAATCTTCGCCTTCGTGGGCAACTGGAACAACTTGTTCATGCCGTTAATCCTCCTTACTCAGAAGGAGAAGTATACGATGCCGATCATGGTCAGCTTGCTGAAAGGGGATATATACAAGACCTCCTTCGGCTCGATTTATATGGGGCTGGCGTTGACCGCATTGCCGCTGTTCGTAGTCTACTTCCTGCTGTCCCGTTATATTATCGCAGGTGTAGCACTGGGCGGAGTCAAAGAATAACCGGATCAGGATAGCTGTGAAGACAAACCATACTGCAGAGAAGGTCCATTCCGATGGATCATTCTACTGCAGTTTTTTGTGTGCTGAGATTCGGGTTCAGCGCGGATTAATGTTACAATTCTAGTGACATTATCTGTGATATGGAGGTAGTTATGGCCTATAACCTAAGAGCCGCCAGCGAGAGTGATCTGGGCAGTTTATGCACAATCCGCAACCATGAGGGCATATTCCGTAAGTATCTGAATCAGCAGAAGCAAGGGGATATATACTTTACCGCCGCTGAGCAGGATGGAAGGATTACAGGGTTCGGGCTTCTGAAGTTAAGCGGGAAGGCCGGACCCAAATTAAGTGATCTCTATGTACAAGAATCCAGCCGGGGAAAAGGAGCGGGCTCCGCTCTGATCCGTTATCAGGAGGAACTGGCCCGGAAGCTGGGCTATTCTGAACTGTTTGTCAGTGTTGATCCGCTGGACAATCCAAGGATGATGCAGCTCATTACAAGACTGGGCTATCAAGCGGTTACGGAGCCTTACCTGAGAACAGCAGTTTTTTATAAGGAAGACGGTACCGAATATGAGACCACCTATACCAGAGTGGATCTGCACAAGCGGTTGAATGAACATCCGGCATCGGGTAATGTTGAAGGATCAACGGATAGGGGGAAGCAGGAGTGAAAATCGGATTATTAATTATTGATCTGCAAGAGGTCCATGTGAGCGAGGTGGAGCAGAAGGAGATTGACCGCGCCTGCGAGTATATCAATTTTGTCTCGGGACTGCTGCGCGCCAAGGGACATGCCGTCATTCATATTCAGGACATTGAGGGCATGGAGCCGTCTGAGGAAGCGAAGTTCGCGATCATCCCCGGAGTTGAGGTTCAGGAGACGGATTTCAATGTGAAGAAGGAATACTCGAATGCCTTTTGGAAGACGGATCTGGAAAAGCTTGTGCGGGAGCAGGGTATCGATCTGCTGATCCTCTCCGGCTATGCCGCTGAGCATTGCGTTCTGTTCACCTATAACGGGGCAGCCGAAAGAGGAATCAAGGCGGTGCTGTTGCAGAATGGGATTCTAAGCTCGCACAAGGATGTAATCACGGCGGCGTACAGAGACCGGAATCTGATTTCGTATCCTGTGATTCAGGCCCTGGTGCAGTCTTAGATTTCATCAAACAAGCCTCAAGCACCGTTTGGCGCTTGAGGTTTGTTGTGGATAGAGTAAAGTATTCCTGCTCAGAGTGAAGCCGGTCTTTATTTCCCCTCAGTACGGGCTAACTCCGCATGCACAATAGGGGCAACCTTGGTGCCCAGCAGTTCGATGGCACGCAGGACCTCGCGGTGCGGCATGTAGCCGACATTCACATGCAGGAAGAACCGGGTCACGCCGAGATTCTTGCGCAGCAGAATGATCTTCTCGGCGACATACTCTGCGTCACCGACATAGAGTGCTCCGCGTAAGCTGCGGGCATCGTCGAAGGCTGCGCGGTTGTAAGTTCCGCCCCAGCCCCGTTCGCGTCCGATGACATTCATCTGGGCCTGGGTGGACGGGTAGAACAAGGCGGAAGCTTGTTCGTTAGTTTCACCTACAAAGCCGTGGGAGTGTGTGGCAATCTGCAGCTTGTCCGGATTATGCCCGGCGCGTGCTGCGGCTTCCTTGTACAAGTTCACCAGCGGAGCGAACCGCTCAGGCATGCCGCCGATGATGGCGAAGGCAATTGGCAGACCCAGTGTTCCGGCCCGCACGGCAGATTCGGGATTGCCGCCGCTGGCGACCCAGACCGGAAGCGGGTCCTGAACAGCACGGGGATAGACCGACAGATTATTTATAGCCGGACGATGCCCGCCGCGCCAGGTGACCTTCTCGGAGGCGCGGATCGCCAGAAGCAGCTCCAGATTCTCCTCGAACAATTCATCGTAATCCTCCAGACTGTAACCGAACAGCGGGAAGGACTCAGTGAAGGAACCGCGTCCGGCCATAATCTCAGCCCGGCCGTTCGAGAGGCCGTCCAGCGTAGCGAATGCCTGATAGACCCGCACCGGATCATCCGAAGACAAGACACTGACCGCACTGGTCAGTCTGATCCGCTTGGTTGTCGCTGCCGCTGCGGCGAGGATTACAGCCGGGGCACTCCCTGCATAATCCTTACGGTGATGCTCGCCTATTCCATATACGTCCAGGCCCACCTGATCAGCGAGCACAATCTCCTCGACAGCTTCCCGCAGCCGTTCTGCATGGCTGATCGTCTGCCCCGTCACCGGGTCAGGTGTAGTCTCCAAAAACGTGCTTATCCCAATTTCCATGATTCTCTTCTCCTCGGCCATAATGCTCCGCCCCTTTCTTCATGTCATTATTCTACTATACTTTTTAATGTTTCTCAACTTTAGTAAGTGAAAAAGGTGATTTTTATTATTATATACGGAAGACTCCGTGATTAGCAGGGCGCACTGATGTATGCGAAAAACCGAACACACTGGGCAGGTACGAGGGTGCTTCCCACACTTGTCCTAACGCCAAAGAGACCGGGTTGCCCCGGCCTCTTTGGCGGCCTGCTGTTTTCAGGATTCAGGATTTATCCTTCTTGACGGCAAGCTGTACAATCATAATAACAAGAACGAGCAGTGCGATGAGCTGGTCTGTACTCATGGTAGTCCGAACCTCCAATCCTGTAACAAGGATGGCTCTTCCGGACCTGCATCTCCTCTCCAAGAAGCTGCTTCGTTCCCCATAATCCAGCCTATGTATTCATACATACACTTAGTACTTAAGCATATAAATATTATTACAGCTGACGGCTGCCGGGTAGGGCAGCGATGGCTCTGAACAGGCTTGCGTAAAGCAATGAACCTTCCAGCAATTTTTATCTTGTACTTCGGATGAGGCTGCTTTAGTATATATAAATTGGCTTATATTTATATATAGTGTAAGGAGTGCATCAGGGAATGCTGCAGATCAAATGGGGGGCTGAATTATGGTTGTGATAGCCTGCCTGATTTTTGTTGTGACTTTGGTTTTTGTGATCTGGCAGCCGCGTAATCTATCGATTGGCTGGTCTGCTTGCGGCGGGGCGATCCTCGCGCTTGCGGCAGGAGTGGTCAGCTTCGGCGATGTCCGTGATGTGACGCTGATTGTCTGGAATGCCACGCTTGCCTTCGTAGCTATTATTCTAATTTCCTTAATTCTTGATCGTGTCGGCTTCTTCGAGTGGGCGGCACTGCATATGGCGGCGGCGGCACGCGGCAACGGCACTCTAATGTTCATTTATGTGATTGTGCTGGGTGCGGTCGTGGCGATGCTGTTCGCCAATGACGGGGCGGCGCTGATACTGACACCGATTGTGCTGGCGATGGTCCGGGCGCTGAATCTGGATGAGCGCAAAGTCTTTCCTTTTATTATTGCCAGCGGCTTCATTGCCGACACCACCTCGCTGCCGCTGACCGTCAGCAATCTGGTCAATATTGTCTCCGCCGATTTCTTCGGCATCACCTTCATGCAGTATGCAGGACATATGTGGCTGCCTACCCTTTTCTCGCTTGGAGCAAGCATTCTGGTCTTATATCTGTACTTCCGCCGCAGTATCCCGAAGGAGTATGACACGGCTGGCATGAAGATTCCGGGGGATGCCATCAAGGACCAACGGATGTTTCAGCTATCCTGGTTCGTACTCGCGCTTCTGGTAGCCGGATATTTCGTCAGTGAATTCCTGAACATTCCGGTATCCGTGGTAGCGGGAGTGATCGCAATCTGTTTCCTGCTGATGGCCCGCAGAAGTCCTTACGTGAAGACGATGGAAGTGGTCAAGGGCGCGCCTTGGGCGATTGTTTTTTTCTCCATTGGCATGTACGTAGTGGTGTATGGCTTGCGTAATGCGGGACTGACGGATGTGCTCGCTGATATGATTGGCGGAATTGCGAAGCACGGGCTGTTCGCAGCCACGATGGGAATGGGCTTCCTGGCTGCGCTCCTCTCCTCGGTGATGAATAATCTGCCGACGGTGCTGATCGGGGCGCTGGCCATTGATACCGCACATGCCGCTGGGATCGTGAAGGAAGCCCTGATCTACGCCAATGTTATCGGTTCGGATCTGGGGCCGAAGATTACACCGATTGGTTCACTGGCCACACTGCTGTGGCTGCATGTGCTGTCGGGCAAGGGTGTGAAGATCTCCTGGGGCACCTATTTCAAAATAGGGATGATCCTGACGATTCCCACACTGTTCATCACATTACTCGGCTTATATCTGGAGCTGAAGCTGTTCTAAGTTCAAGAAAATATATGCGCAAATGTGATAATATTTGACTACCGGACAAAGATCCGTACGATAATCAGAGAGCAGGGTTAGAACCAATGACATTAAGTGGACAAGAACGCTACCGCTTCAGCGAAGCGCCTATATGGGAATTGCAGCGCACCTATTATGAACAGCTGGGTCTCCAGGCTTGGGCCAATGACCAGGTTCCGCAGTATATTACAAGCAATCCGATGATTGGAACGGCGTATGCGGAGATCATCTTTGGCTTTCTTCAGGACCGTGCGCAGAAAGGATTCACCACAGAGCCGGTAGTGGTACTGGAGCTGGGTGCAGGAGTGGGGCGTCTGGCGTTCCATGTGCTGCAGCAGCTGTGTGAGCTGATTCAATATGCAGGCGTGCTGCTGCCGCCGTTCCGTTACGTGATGAGCGATCTGCCGTGGAAGAACATTGAGGGCTGGCAGCAGCATGAGGGGCTGAAGCCTTTTGTAGAGCAGGGAATGCTTGACTTTGCCCGCTTCGATGCGGTCCGGGATACGGAGCTGAGCTTAACGCAGAGCGGATTGGTGATTAAGCCCGGGGATCTGGGGCAGCCGCTGATGGTAATCGCCAACTACTTCTTCGACAGTATTCCGCAGGAGCTGCTCTATGTAGATGAAGGCAAAATCTATGAATGTGAGGTCTCACTGCAATATCCTGAGCAGTCCGCTACCATGGGCCCGTCCGAGGTGCTCCGTGATCTGGTGCCGGAATACCATTACAAGCGCGCGGCGGGCTATGAGGACAGCTCGTATCCTTATCATGAAGTGATCGCGTTCTATCTGGACAAGCTGGAGGATTCACATGTGTTGTTCCCGGAAGCGGCCCTGTCCTGCATGGAGCGTCTTGGGGCACTCTCCCGGGGAAGCTTCCTGCTGCTCACCGCCGATAAGGGAGACCACCGGCTGGAGAACTGGGAATTCGCCGCGCCGCCGAAGCTGATTCACCACGGAAGCATCTCGCTTACGGCGAATTATCATGCACTGGTGCATTATTTTGAACGGAAGGGCGCACAATCCCAGTTCACGCAGCATCATTATAAGAATCTCAATGTGGGCTGTATCCTGATGCTGGAGGAGCCGATGCTGCATCCGCATACCCGGCTGGCCTACCGGCGGTTTGTTGAGCGCTTCGGGCCGGATGATTTCTTCAGCCTGAAGGTGTGGATCGACAAGAATTACGACACCATCGGCATGCAGCAGATCCTGGCCTTCTGGCGGCTAGGGGGCTATGATGCGGAACTATTCATTCAGAGTGCCGAGCGGATCTCTGCGCTGCTGCCGGATGCCAGCGACGAGGAGCTGCTGGACCTTCAGCGGGGGATCGACCGGATGTGGAGGGGCTTCTACCCGATGCCGCAAAAGTATGATCTGGCGCTGGACTGCGGGCTGCTGCTGTTCGAGATGGAGCAGTACGGGGAATCCCGCCGCTTCCTGGAGCATTCGCTCCAGTCCAGTGAGGAGGAGCCGGTAATTACCGTGCTGTACTGCCTGGCAATCTGCAGCTACGAGCAGGAGGATGATGAGGCGGCGCTGGATTATACGCGCAGATCCTTGCTGATCGAGCCGGAGCATGAGGAAGCGCTGGAGCTGCTGGCGGCGCTCAGTCAGGACCCGGCAGAAGCCTAGGCTGCCGCTCCGGGCAATCCGGCGCAGCCCTTTACACCCTTTGTGAGTTTTGTTATTCTGTATCCAATAACGCAAACGCGATGACGAGAAGAGTACATTCAATTCTTTCCTCACAGAGAGCTCCGGCTGGTGTGAAGGAGCAGGGAAGACTGGATGGAAACAAGCCTCTGAGCGGCTTACCGGAACCAGGCAGCAGCCGGTGATGGTAAGACAGGAGCTCCTGTTACAGAGCTAGAGTATAAGCCCTGCCGGACGGCAGCGCCGTACTTGATGAGATTAATATGGTGACATATTAATAAACCTGGGGTGGTACCGCGAGAATTTCGTCCCCAAGACTTACGGTCTTGGAGGTGAGGTTCTTTTTTGTTGTATCCAGATAAGGCGGCTTACCACCCATGAACAGGAGGAGATTGGAATGACAGAGAATAATGGACCGGCTCTGCCGGAGAATTATATGGATAGGCTGATTAGAGAAGATGTGGAGGCGGGAGTCTTCAGCCGGGAGATCTGCACCCGGTTTCCGCCGGAGCCCAATGGCTATCTGCATATCGGGAGTGCTTTTGCCATCCACACGAATGTGGGAATCGCCCGTAAATATGGCGGACGCTTCCACCTGCGCTTCGATGATACCAACCCGCTCAAAGAGGATAAAGAATACGTGGAAGCGATCATCCGTGATCTTGAATGGCTGGGCTGCAGTCCCGGGGAGCACATCTACTACGGCTCCGATTATTCGGAGGAGATCTACCGCAGGGCAGAGACGCTTATTCTGAAGGGCAAGGCCTATGTCTGTGATCTGACAGCAGCGGAAATGACCGCCTACCGAGGGACATTAACGGAGCCGGGAACAAACAGTCCTTACCGGAACCGCACGCCGGAGGAGAACCTGCGGCTGTTCCGGGCGATGCGCAAGGGAAAATACCCAAGCGGCGCCAAAGTGCTGCGGGCGCGGATCGACATGGCCTCGCCGAACATGAATCTGCGAGATCCGGTGCTGTACCGGATTATTCATGCGGAGCATTACCGTACAGGCAATGCCTGGTGCATCTATCCCATGTATGACTTTGCCCATCCGATTCAGGATGCGCTGGAAGGGGTGACGCATTCGCTGTGCTCGATCGAGTTCAAGGATCACCGGCCGGTGTATGAGTGGGTGCTGCGGGAGCTGGATATCCCGGAGGCCCCGAGGCAAAGGGAATTCGGCCGGGTGAACCTGACGGGAGTGGTCACCAGCAAGCGGTATCTCCGGGAACTGGTTGCCGGGAACTATGTGGACGGCTGGGATGATCCGCGGCTGCCTACACTCAGCGGGCTGCGCAGACGGGGATTCACGCCGGAGAGCATTGAGGCGTTCGTGCGGGAGATCGGCATGGTCCGCAATACGGCGATGGTGGATTTCTCGCTGCTGGAGCATTGCCTGAGACAGGATCTTAAGGCCAAGGTGCCGGCTGTTATGGCTGTGCTGGACCCGCTGAAGGTCGTGCTTACCAATTACGCAGCCGGGGCCTCTGAGCGGCTTCCCGTCAATAATAACCCTGAGAATACCGAGCTGGGTTCAAGAGAGGTACCGTTCTCCGGCACACTCTATATTGAGCGGGCCGATTTCATGGAGGTGCCTGTGAAGGGCTTCCGCAGACTGGTTCCAGGCGGCGAGGTGCGGCTTAAAGGCGGTTATATCATCCGTTGCCATGAGGTCATTAAGGATGCGGAGACGGGGGCCGTCCTCGAACTGCGGTGCACCTACGACCCGGAGACCAAGAGCGGCGGTGCATTAAGCGGCCGGAAGGTGAAGGGAACCGTACAATGGGTCTCGGCTGCTCATGCGCTGAAGAGTGACATATACCTGTATGAGCAGCTGCTGACGGATAACAACGGACCGAAGGAGGAAGGCGAGAGCTGGGAGAAATACATTAATCCAGGTTCCGTAACTCTGCTTACGGATTGCCTGCTGGAGCCGCTTGCCGGTAACCCTCAGCCCGGGGATACCTACCAGTTCCTGCGTCACGGCTATTTCTGCATCGACAGCAGACATAGCACAGCTCAGAAGCTGGTGTTCAACCGGATTGTTCCGCTGAAGGACACTTGGAAGGGGAAAGCGGACACTCAAGCAGCAGCGAATAAGTAGTGGATGAATCTAGAATTTGGCGGGTTGTGCGGGTTATGCCAGGCTAACTTCTTAAAAAGTTTAGAATGTTACACAAGCAGCGGTGCTCCTGTTACTGGAGGATCGCTGATTTGCGTATGCGTCTGCCTCACTTTATAGGGCTGGATTACATAATATGGGTGGAGGATTAGGAGTGCAGGAATAAGCTCAGGCACCGTATGAAAACCCAATGAAAATACATTTACAATTCTCATCTTGAGGATTATAATAATACCAGATCAAATGTTGCACCAGGGAAACTTTCGTGTGTATAGACAACTTTTTCCGGGCAAGAGGAGGACAGAACATGATGGAGCAAAATACCGCAGTAGAATCATCCCCTATATTAAAAGGTCATACCAACAAACATTCGGCGCAATCGGTGCTTAACGGAGATGTCAAGGGACTGAAGAGACTTCTTCCTTTTCTGGGCCCGGCTTTTATAGCTTCCGTTGCTTACCTGGACCCCGGCAATTTTGCCACCAATATTACCGCAGGCTCGAAATACGGGTATCTGCTGCTCTGGGTCATTTTCGCCTCGAATCTGATGGCCGTACTAATTCAATCCTTATCTGCCAAGCTTGGCATTGCTACCGGCAAGAATCTGCCCGAGGTCGCGCGGGAGCAATTCCCGAAGGGCGTATCGATCTTCCTCTGGATTCAGAGCGAAATCGTCATTATCGCTACCGATCTTGCTGAATTCATCGGCGCGGCCCTCGGACTCTATCTGCTGTTCGGCATCCCCATGCTTCCGGCTGCATTGATTACCGCTGTAGGATCGTTTGCCATTCTGGAATTACAGCGGAGAGGTTACCGTACGCTTGAGGCTGGAATCGCCGGTATGGTGATGATCGTAGTTCTGGCTTTTGCATTCCAGGTCATTATGGCGAAGCCGGATGCGGGCAGTGTGCTTACAGGGATGTTCACCCCCAGATTCGAAGGCGTGGACAGCATCCTGCTGGCTGCCGGGATTCTTGGCGCTACGGTTATGCCCCACGCTATCTATCTGCATTCTTCGCTGACCCAGAGCCGTATCGTAGGTGCTAATGAACAGGAGAAGAAGCAGATTTTCCGGCTCGAATTCATCGATATTCTGATTGCGATGCTGATTGCCGGTGCAGTGAATATGGCTATGGTCATCGTCGCAGCAGCACTTTTCTTCAAGAATGGTCTGGTCGTTGAGGATCTGGATATCGCCTTCGAGCAGTTCCGCAATCTGGCGGGTCCGGTTACGGCGATCTCCTTCGGCCTCAGCCTGCTGATCGCAGGTCTGTCCAGCTCGTCGGTGGGCACGATGGCCGGTGATGTGGTCATGCAGGGCTTCATTAATAAAAAAATCAATCTCTACCTCCGCCGGGCGATCACTATTATCCCGCCGCTCTTCATCATCGCCTCGGGTGTTAATGCGACCAGCGCACTGGTGATGAGCCAGGTTGTCCTGTCCTTCGGGATTGCCTTCGCCCTGATTCCGCTCGTGATCTTCACCAGCGACCGCCGGATCATGCAGGGGCTGGTGAACCACCGGATCACCACCATCCTCGGCTGGATCATCTCCGCCCTGGTGGTCGCGCTGAACCTGTTCCTGGTGGTGGAGATGTTTGTGTAACACGGCATAACAGATTATCCAAGAGGTCGTCCTTTAGCCATAAAATGGCTTTAGAGGAGGGCCTTTTGTTTTGGTTTCAGCCTAAAAGCTCCGTTAACTTTAATTGTCTTTCCCTTTCCTTTGTAGAAGCATCTATAGAGTTACCCGTTAAAGAATTCGTTGTCTTTATCGCGTAGTCACTGCTAACTAAAGCATGTCCCCTCATATGTCCTGTCGCAATGGCTTGGGCGAAGGAACGCGCAGCATGTTTGCTAATATCTGTTTTGGATTCTTTCGCCAATTCATTCACTGCAAATCCAACCTTTCGTAAATCGAAGGCTCGAATCCTTCCGTCTATTCGTTTTTGTAATGTCTCAATCCCCAGATGTATTCGCGGGTCATCCTTTAAAGAATCATCAAGATAATCTAAGTATGGAGTAGCGACTCTCAAAGCCCATTCGGCAAGTAACTTTTGCGGCATTTTTTCAAGAGCTTCTTCAATTCGATTTCGCAAATTGCTGTTATCTATAATTTTTATTTTAGGGCTACTATGTTTAAATTCGATTTGTGCTTCTTTTAATATCTGCTCATGCGTATTCCATGCATAGTCTTCTAATTTCACTGAAAACACTCCTATCCTTTTGAACAGAGGGGTATGGGGATATAACAAATTTTACATCCAAAATTTATCCGAATGCAAACGGCCCATGGATGTCAACCGCATACCCCAAAAAGGAGTGCCTCAGTACCGTTTGCCGGCTGCTGAGGACACCCCCTAGTCTAAAAGCATTCCGTCCTATTGCTTCACAATATCCTGCACCGCCTTATCCAGCTTCTCCAGCAGCTGGTCATGGTTCAGCTGGCCGCCGAGGTATTCCTGCATGGCAGCGCCGAAGCCCTGGGTCACGCCGTCAGGGAACATATCCCAGTTCCAGCCCAGCGCACTCCCGGATTTCTCCTGCACGGCTACGGCGACCTGGCCGATATCGGCGGCGTCTGCGGTGATGTTCGCTTCCGCCGGGATGAACTTGAACTCCTTGGTCAGATACTTCTGGCCGGTTTCTGAGCTGACCATCCAGTTCAGGAAGGCCTTGGCTTCCTCCGGATGTGCGGATTTGCTGTTCACGATATAGTTGTTAGGCACACCTACCAGGATGGTGCCTTCTTCGTTATTGATCGGGAGCGGGAGGAGGCCCAGGTTCAGGGCCGGATCGATTTTATCGATATCGCCTTGCGTCCAGTTCCCTTGCAGCATCATGGCGGCCTTGCCGGAGGCGAATTCAGCCACCTGGGTTGCATAATCGGTAGTCATCTTGTTGTCCTGGGCATTACCTATGATCACATCGACGAGATCCAGCCATTGCTTGAAGACGGCATTGCCCTTGATGGTCTGTTTGCCCGCCTTCACATCGTCAATGAACTGCTTCGGATCAGGCTGGTGGGCCATTCCTACGTTAACGAGATGAATCCCCATCGACCACCACTCATTGGTCGCTTCGAACGGCGTGATGCCGGCGGTCTTCAGCTTGGCTGCGGCATCCTTGAGCTGCGGGAGCGTCTTGGGCTCTTCCGTAATACCGGCTTTGGCGAACAGATCCTTGTTGTAGATCAGCCCGTAGCCTTCTACATTCATAGGCATGCCATAGAGCTTGCCGTCTACGGTTGCCGGTGTCTTGGCGGTCGGGATCAGCTGGGCGGCCCAAGGCTCATTGCTCAGGTCGGTGGCGCGGTCCATATAAGGAACAAGAGCTATATACCCACCGTTATTGAAAATCTCAGGCTCAGAGCCGGAGGCAATCTCCGCCTTCAGCAGCGCGCCGTAATCCTCACCGCCGCCGTGCGTTTCGACCTCCACCTTCACACCCGTCTCCTTCTCATATTCTTCGGCGAGTGCATTCAGCTGCTCGGCAATTTCCACCTTGAACTGGAACATCTTGATCGTAACATCCTTGGCAGGCGCTTTGCCGGCTTCCGGTGCTGCGGATTCGGTTGACGCGTTAGGAGCATTCGTAGCGCTTCCATTGCCTGCGGAATTCGTATTGCCGCTGTTCCCGCAACCTGCGATAATGAGGGTGCAAACGGTTGCCATGATGAATGCGAACTTTCTTTTCATAGAATAACCTCCCTGGTCTGTGGTTCCTGCTCTTAGAGCGTAATGGAATTAATAGATGACTTACACTTCATATGTTGCTCGAAAAAGTGGATATTATTGCTGCAAAGGAAAGCCGGCCGAGTGATCATCCTTTAATGGAGCCTGCCGTCACGCCTTCCACAATATAACGCTGGAGGGACAGGAAGAACAAGAGAATAGGCGTGATCGCCATGACGAGACCCGCAAGGGCCAGATCCCACTTCTTGGTGTACTGACCGAAGAACTTGGTCACAGCTACGGGCAGGGTCGTCAGATCCTTATTCCCGCCGATCACCAGGACAGGCAGCAGATAGTCATTCCAGATCCACAGCGTGTTCAGGATAATGACGGTTACAATAATCGGCAGCAGCAGCGGGAAGACGATCCGGAAGAACACGCCGTACGGATTCGAGCCGTCCACCCGCGCGGCTTCCTCCAGCTCCAGCGGCACCGTCTTGATGAACCCGTGGAACAGAAAGACAGACAGCGGCATCCCGAAGCCGAGATAACAGGCCACAATGCCATACAGCTCGCCGCGCAGCTCCAGCAGGCTGGTCACCCGGACCAACTGCAGCATGAGCGACTGGAAAGGGATGATCATCGCCGAGACCAGCAGCAGGAACACGAAGGAATTGAAGCGCGTCGGCTTGCGCACAATCTGGTAAGCGGCCATCGAGCTGAACAGGACAATGAAGATAACACTTAGAATCGTAATTTGCAAAGAATTGAAGAAGGCCTGCGGGAAGTTAATGGCATCCCATACCTTGGAATAGTTACTCCAGTGGAACACCTGCGGCCAGGAAGCGGCATCGATCAGGATGTCCTTCAGCCCTTTAACCGAATTGCTCAGGACCAGATAGAATGGTGACAGGAAGACAATAGCCAGCAGAATGGCGGCAATTTCGAGGATGAAGTTGCCCGGGCGGTAGCGGCTGCTGTTCATTAGGCGGACACCTCTTTTCGTTTGGTAAGCCAGACCTGGGTGACGGTGATCAGGGAGACGGCGGCGAAGAAGAGCAGCGCTTTGGCTGTACCCAGGCCATACCGGTTGTTGATCAGTGCCTCCGCATAAATGTTATAGGCCAGCGACTGCGTCGAGGTGCCCGGTCCGCCTTTGGTCAGCGACAGGTTGAGGTCGAACATTTTGAAGGCATTGGAGGTTGTCAGGAACAGGCAGATGGTGATCGCCGGCATAATCAGCGGGATGTAGACGCTCTTGAACAGCTGCGGAGCGCGTGCACCGTCTATGCGGGCAGCTTCAATGAGATCCTTCGGAATCCCGGCCAGTCCGGCGATATAGATGACCATCATATACCCGGCCGTCTGCCAGACGAACACAATGACCAGACCCCAGAACCCGGTGCTTGGCGTGCCCAGCCAGGGCAGCTGGAAGAACGAAATCCCGGTCAGCTCACCGATCGTAGCGAAGCCCTTGGTGAAGATGAACTGCCAGATGTAGCCCAGCAGAATGCCGCCGATCACATTGGGCATGAAAAAGATGGTACGGAGCAGCTTCTTCGTCTTCAGCGTCGTCATTAGAATGAAGGCCAGCAGCAGCGCAAGCACGTTGGCAGCCACCACCGAGATCACGGTGAAGCGCAGGGTGAAGACCAGGGACTCCCAGAACTTATCGTCATTCATAAAAATCCGTTTCCAGTTGGCCGCGCCGGTCCAGACCGCTTTGTCCAGATCCAGCCCGTTCCAGTCGGTGGAGGAGTAGTAGAAGCCGAGGAAGAACGGGGTGACCACAATGGTCAGGAAAAAGAGCAGACAGGGGCCGAGAAATACGATTTGCTGTCCCCAGCCTCGCTGCATACCTAGAGTTTTTCTCATATGGACTCTCCTTTGGGTAAGTTTGGGTAAGATATCTACGGGTTCACAGCTTGATTATAGAAAGCCCGGGCCACCGCTAACACTTCATTTCATGCCGGGAAAAGTGGATTATATTGCAGGCCATACGGCTCACACAACTTGTAGGAGGTTCCCCATGTTCAAGAACAGCATCCGGACACGGCTGATGGCCTTAGTGCTGCTGGCGTCAGTGATCCCGTCAGGCATCTCTGTGACCTTCTCTTATCTCTATACGAGGCAGTCGGTTACGGACCAGTCCGTGAAGCAGAATACGAAGCTGCTGACGCTGGGGGAGGCGAATCTCCGGAGTTATTTCAGCGGCATGAACCAGCAGGCGATGTCGCTCTACAGCGGAATCAATGTTCCCAGCTCCTTCTACACCACCCTGCTTACCGCCAAAAGCGCCGCCCAGGCCCCGCCCGGCACGATTCTGCCGGACACCCGGGCCATCATCTCCACCCAGCTGTACAATCTGTTTCTCTCCGACCGCAATACGTATCAGATTCATCTGTATGTGAGGGCCGCCAGGCAGTCCAATCTGCTGCTTAAGGGATTTTTCCGCCGTGAGGATAACGCAGACTATGCCGCCAAGGGGCAAGCCGGAGGAACTTACCGCCCGTATCTCGAAGTGACGCATATGGATCATCAATACGGCGTGAAGTCCGGCTTCCCCAATCTGAAGCCGGGGAGCGTGCCGGTCTTTACGGCCCATTTTCCCATCTACCGGACCCCTAGTGACAGCGTACTGGCAGATTTGTCGATCGATTATACGCTGGGGGAGCTGGGGGGGATTGTGGAGTCGATGTACACTTCGGACACAGAGCGCCTGTATGTGCTGAATGAGCAAGGCGAGGCGCTGTTCGCCTCCGATCCGGACTGGATTGGGAAGCCGGTCGCAGCGGGCTGGAGCCGTCTCCCCGCAGAGCAGGACAGCGGGCATTTCGCCTGGAAGAAGGATGGCTTTCAGGGGATCGTAATGTACAAGCAGATCAAGGCCCCTTTGTTCAGCGGAAGCATTATCAAGCTGGTACCCTATGAGGATCTGTACACAGACGCAAGGGTGATTACCCGGTTCAATATGGGCATTGGACTGCTATTCCTGCTGATTGGGGGCATCAGTGCCGTGCTGATCTCCATCGGCTTCACCCGTCCGATCAAGAAGCTGATTCACTTCACGCAGAAGGTGCAGACCGGCCAGCTGGATGCGCATATGGATGCCGAGCGGGAGGACGAGTTCGGGCTGCTCACCCGCAAGATCACCGGTATGACCCGCACGATCAATGAGCTGATCGTTAAGGAATACCGGCTGGAGCTGGCGAACAAGACGAATCAGCTGAAGGCGCTCCAGGCCCAGGTGAACCCGCATTTTCTCTACAATGCGCTGCAATCCATCGCCAGCCTGTCCTTGCGCTATAATGCGCCGAAGGTGTATGATCTCATCTATTCCCTGGGCAGCATGATGCGTTATTCGATGAATACCGAGCGTATACAAGTACCGCTGCGTGATGAGATTGAGCATGTGCAGAACTATATGATTCTCCAGACGGAGCGGTTCGGCGAAGAGAATCTGCAGCTGGAGGTTCAGGCGGGGCCGGAGGCTCTGGAGCTGATCCTGCCGAAGATGATCCTGCAGCCGATTGTGGAGAATATCTTCAAGCATGCCTTCGCTGACGGCATAAGCGGGGGGCTGATCCAGATAGAGTGCAGGCTGGAAGGGGCGGCCAGGCTGGTGCTTGCCGTGAAGGATAACGGCCGGGGCATGAGCCCGGAGCGGCTGGAGGAGATTACGGCCTGCCTCAGAGGCAGCAGCCAGCCGGACCAGGAGGAGATTGGCCTGTACAATGTGCTGGCCCGCCTGCGGCTCCAGTTCGGCAGCGCAGCGGAGATGCAGCTGAAGAATAATGAAGACGGCCAAGGCCTTACCGTTACGCTGATTATTCCGCTGGAGGAGATTGACGGTTAATTCCGGCGGCTTTTGCGAATTGAGACTATTTCTTGAAGGAGCGGCTGAGATGAAGGTGCTGATTGTAGATGATGAGAAGCATGTGCGGGAGGCCATCCGTTATTTTGTTCCGTGGGACAGCTATAATATCTCCGGGATCTATGAGGCGACCAACGGGCAGGAGGCGATACGGATCATGCAGGAGCATCAGCCGGCCGTCGTCTTCACGGATATGCGGATGCCGCTGATGGACGGGGCGGAGCTGCTGGAATGGCTGCACCGTCATTATCCGCATACGAAGACGATTGTCATCAGCGGGTATCAGGATTTCAATTATGTGAAGCCGGCCATCGTATACGGCGGTACGGATTATCTGCTGAAGCCGCTGAACAGCAAGCAGCTGATTGCCTCTGCGGAGCATGCCTTCAAGCTGTGGATGGAGGAGGAGGCGGAACGGAAGCGGCGGCAGCGCCAGAACATGCAGCTGAACGCGCTGCGTCCGCTCTACTGGGACAAGATGCTGTCCGATCTGGTGAGCGGACAGGCCTCGTTCCATGAGCTGAAGCTGGCCCTCTGTGAAGAGCTGGGGATGCCGATTGGGGCGCAGGAGTGCAGGATCGCCGTCATCCCGCTGCAAGGCGCAGATTGCCATCTGCTGCGGAGATTTCGCGGCGATGTGGCCTTGACGGCCTTCGTGCTGGCCAATGTCTGCAATGAAGTGATGGCGGCCGACCAGAGCGGCTACGCCTTCCGCAACTGGCAGGGTGGAGGCGAGCTTGTAGTTCTGCTGTGGAGCGCTGTAGCACAGGCGGAGGAGATGCTTAACCGCCTGAATGAGGCCATCCGCCAGGCGTTTGGCGTTCAGCTGGATATCGGGCTTAGTCCGCTGAACCCGTTGCCGGAGGGGCTGCGGTCTGCCCTTGAACAGGCTGGACAGGCGCTTGCGGAGCGGAATCTATTGCAGCGGGACGGGCGCATTCATCCCTTCAGGAAGCGCGGGGAAGGGAGTGGACCTGCAAACGACTACGGCCTGGAGGGACGGCTGGATAAGCTCAGAATCGCCGTCTTGTCCGGCGATCTGGAGCGGATGGAGCGGGTGGCGGAGGAGTGGGCCGGACATCTGGCCGGGCTGCCGCTGCTCACAGAGCGCGTTCTGCTGCATCAGGAGACGGAGATGCTGGACGTTCTGAAGCGCTGGCGGCCGGAGGCAGAGATCAGCCTGGAGCGCTGTTATGACGCCGAAGGGCTGTTCTCGGTGGAGAACTGGCAATGCCGGTTGAAATCGCTGCTGCACCGCTTGTCCAAGGGCAGCCCGCAGACGCCGGACAGCCGGCTCGTCCAGGAGATCAGGGAGTACCTGGACAGGAACTATGCGCAGGAGATGACGCTGCAGCATATTGCGGAACGCTTTTTCATCAGCAGGGAGAATGTGTCGCGCAAGTTCAAGCAGATTACCGGAGAGAATCTGTCGGATTATCTCACCGGCCTCCGGGTGGAGAAGGCGAAGGCGCTGCTCCAGAATACGAATCTGCGGCTGTCGCAGATCGCGGAGCTGGTGGGCTATGAGGATGAGAAGTATTTCAGCCGTGTCTTCAAAAAAACCGCCGGCCTCACACCAAGAGAATACCGCAAGCAGGAAGAAGAAGCCTGAGCATGTAAGGTTCACGGACTGCCTGTCAGCATTTCCCGGCCTGCAACCGATAATAGCTATATGGGCAATAAATACATAGCTGCGGTTATAGGGGAGGGCTGGATAGAATGGACAATGATCTGGGAAGAACGATTAAGAATGACCTGATTAATGCCTATGGAGTGACTGTAATTCCGGCGGGGAGCCGGCTGAATGCCGAGCATCTGGAGCTTATCCGTAAACAAAAAATCGACAGGTTCGACATTCTGTTTGCAGATGAGGCTGACCAGGCGCCCCCCTATCAGAAGATGGTCAACAGTACAGTGGACCTGTCCAAGGAATTATTTGAATCCTATAGAATCTCCCGCAAAATCCCGCTGGCGGATATCCGCAAGGATGTTCTTCCGGTCATTCAGGAGATCTCGCGCAACCCGGATATCTTCGCCTTGTTCCATTCGGTGCAGGGCAAGGATGATTATACATATCAGCACAATATCGGCGTTGCAGTGCTGTCTACCCTGATCGGCAGATGGCTGGAGATGAGTGAGGCGGAGCTGTCCGTGCTCTCCATGGCTGCAACCCTGCATGACATCGGCAAGCTGAAGATTCCTTCAGAGCTGCTGAATAAGCCCGGCAAGCTGACGGACGAGGAATTCACCCAAGTGAAGAAGCACACGGTCTACGGCTACGAGATCCTCAAAGAAACCACCGGAGCCAATTCACGCATTGCCCTGGTGGCGCTTCAGCATCATGAGCGAAATGACGGTAAGGGGTATCCGCTGGGGCTGACGGACGAGCAGATCGATCCTTACAGTAAAATTGTGGCCGTGGCGGATATTTTTCATGCGATGTCCAGCAAGCGCCCGTATCATGAACCGATGCCGTTCCATATGATTGTGGATCAGATGAGAAGAGGCAGCTTCGGCGCGCTGGACCCGCATATTGTAACCGTTTTTCTGGAGAATGTCGTGAAGCGGTCCGTGGGGCGTGATGTAGTCTTAACCGATGGCCGGGTCGGCGAGATTGTCTATTTGAACCCGCATGATATCGAGACTCCGCTGATCCGCATCGGGGATGAATATATTGATCTCAGCAAAAGAACGGAGCTTAATATCCGGGAGATCAGCATCTGATTCTTATCTATTTGTTAAAATAATCGGCCACTCCCTCGGCAACAGCCTGGGCGGCCTTCCGCTGATAAGCCGCCTTGCGTACAATCGCTTCGTCGTACGGGTTCGACAGGAAGCCCAGCTCTACAAGAGTGGCCGGCAGCGGATTCTCCCGCAGAATATGGTAGTCGCCGAAGGAGAGGCCGTTGCTGCGCAGGCCAATGCCCTCACCCAGCCGGGTCTCCACTGCCCGGGCCAGCCGCAGATCATTCTGCTGCGAGTAGAAGAAGGTCAGCGTGCCGGAGACATTTTTCGGCGATGAATTATAATGAATGCTGACAAAAGCGTCCGCACCGAGCTGCCGTCCGAGCTGCACCCGCTGGGAGAGCGCAGGCTTCTGGTCCCCGCGGGTCCGGGTCATCTCCACTCTGGCTCCCTTGGCGGTCAGATAATCCCGCAGGTACAGGGAGGTCTGGAGCGTCAGATCCTTCTCCATCGTGTCATAGGTTGTCCCGAGCATGCCCGGATCGGTGCCGCCGTGGCCAGGGTCCACTATGATCAGCTTGCCCCGGATGCTGCCGGATTTCCGTACAACACTCGGAGTCTGGCTATTCGAGCTGACCGTGCTTGCGCTGCGGACGGTTCCGCCTGACAGATACCCGGAGGATACCCAGCCGACGGTTCCTCCGGCGGTGCGGACCCGCGACCACTCTCCCTGCCGGAGCAGGAGTGTCACCTTGTTGCCGGATTGCAGGGAACCGACCACCTCATAGCCGGTTCCCGGCCCGCTGCGGATGCGCAGGGAAGACGCGGTCACGACAGCCGTTCCGCTGGAGGCCGCTGTGGTCTTAACCGCCGCCTTGGCCGATGCCTTGGAGGCGGTGGAGCTGGAAGAGGTACTGGTGGAGGAGCTTCCACTGGTACGCTTCAGATAGTAACCGGCTACCCAGCCGGAGACAGAGCCGGCCCGGACCTTGAGCCAGCCATGCTGCTCTTCAGTGACGGTAACGGTGGCTCCGGCAGCCAGAGTGCCTGTGACGGCAGCGCTTGCAGCAGGCTCACTGCGTACATTCAGGGAGCTGGCGTACACTTTGGCCGTGTAAGAAGTTGCAGCATAAGCGGTAGAAGACGGCAGGACAGGTGCCAGTATGGATGAAGTCAGCAGACAGGCTGACAGGACTGCAGTATGTAATTTTTGTCGCATACAAATAAATCCTCATTTCCCGGAGAGATAACATTCTATTACCCGTTTCATCGGCCGGAGAACACTAAAAAATTAAAATTGAAGATAAATACCTACTCCAACTACCGCTAACAACGCTGCTGACCATATCCCTCTTATCTTCCCGCGCTGCTGCTGAATATCGCCCGAAGCCCTATTCGTTAGCAGGAAATGCCTGTATAATTATTACATATTGGGGAAACAGACAAAGGAGTGCCGCCGTGATCAGACCTAGATTATTCATTGGTTCTTCCAGAGAATCTATCCGCTATGCCAGGGCTATCCACGAACAGCTGAAGCGGACCGCTGAGGTCCATCCGTGGTATGCCGCTGCTTTCCGGCCGAATGAATACACCATGGAAGCGCTGGAGCGGAATCTGGATATCAGCGATTTTGCCGTCTTTGTGTTCTCACCGGATGATGTAGCCCGGATTAGGGGTAAATATTATTATGTGACCCGGGACAACACCCAGTTCGAAATGGGCCTGTTCTGGGCGCGGCTGCGGCGCGGCCGGGTCTTCTGCCTGCTGCCGGATCAGGTGCCCGCCCGCAGCGATCTTGTTCCGGGTGAGAATGTGGAAGAGTATCATCTGCTGTCGGATCTGTCGGGACTAACCCCGCTGGAATATGAGTGGCAGCATGAGAATGTTACAGCGGCGGTGGATGTGAGCTGCGGCAAGATCATCGACAGTATTCAGGCACAGGGGATGTACCACGACCCGGCTGTAGAGCTGTTGCAGCTTCGGGCAGAGCTTAGGCGAAAAGAAAGTATCCTTCACTTCTTTTGGCAATATAATAATAATGTAACGCCACCTCAGGCAGCCGAGAAATACCAGGCCCTGAGCGAAGCCGTCCGTAATTCATTCCTGCCCCCGGAGGACTGCCGGGTCATCGGAGCCGCCATGTGGCGGGCCGAAGCGGAAGCGGGCCTGAAGCAGGTCGGCGGCAATGTGGGACGCGGGCAGATGTATCCGTTCGCCGCCTTCGGGGACGGGAGCGTGAAGCCGGGGGTGCTGGATGCTTTTTTGGCAAAAGAATGGACTTTTTTACAGCGTACGGAAGTTGCGGAGGTATATATCCTATGCTATCCTTTAGGGGAGAACCATGTGCTGTCCGTGCACTTCTCGGGAAGTCAGAGATTAACGGCAGAGGATATTACAGCAGTCGTGGCCTATAACCGGGATTTGTTCCGCACCGTCAATCATTTAGTGGGAGGGGACTAACAGGATGAAGAATATGAAGAATGCCGTTAGTGTATCCAGTACTGTCCGCCGGTCTGCAAGCGGTGACGGCAACAGCGCGGGAGCCAAAGGCCGCTCCAAACGTAAATCCGGCCCCAAGCTTACGCCCTCAGCGTCAAGCGTGTATTTGGCACCATCCCTGGAGGGTGGCGACGACGAGTACAAGAAGCTGGTCAGCGGTAAAGTGGATAATAACAAGCCATCATTTGCCTGAACATTGGCTAATTCATACTATTGAACAGGTCCCCAGCAATCGCTGGGGGCTTTTTTTGTCCTTTTGAACGAATGAACGAACGAATGAACGAACGAATGAACGAACGAATGAACGAATGAACGAACGAACGAATGAACGAATGAACGAATGAACGATCGGCGGCTGCTACTTAGGTTAGGCGCTCTCCTGATGCACCTGCTTATACGTGGCATCCTCCGCCTGCGGGGTATTGAAGTTAAAACTAATATAAGGTATTAGAATGACTGTGCGGACTCCGCCGGATGGGGAAATGAGAGGGATAAATCCCATTGGTGGCGCTGAAAGTAGGCTGGATGAGGAAATGAAAGGGATAAATCCCATTAGTGGTGCTGAAAGTGGGCTGGATGGGAAATGAGAGGGATAAATCCCATTAGTGGTGCTGGAAGTGGGCTGGATGTGTAAATGAAAGGGATAAATTCCTTTGGTGACACTGAAAAGTGGGCTGGATGGGGAAATGAGAGGGATAAATCCCATTAGTGGTGCTGAAAGTGGGCTGGATGGGGAAATGAGAGGGAGTAAATCCCATTGGTGGTGCTGGAAGTGGGCTGGATGGGGGGAATTAAAGGGATAAATCCCATTGGTGGCGCTGGAAGTGGGCTGGATGAGGAAATGAAAGGGATAAATCCCATTAGTGGTGCTGGAAGTGGGGTGAATGAGGAAATGAAAGGGATAAATCCCGTTGGTGACGCTGAAAAGTGGGCTGGATGGGGAAATGAGAGGGATAAATCCCATTGGTGGCGCTGGAAGTAGGCTGGATGAGGAGCAAAAGTTAGCTAAATGAGCAAATCAGGAGCACAAGTGCACCTGAATCGAGCAAAAGTTAGCTGAATGAGCAAATCAGGAGCACAAGTGCACCTGAATCGAGCAAAAGTTAGCTAAATGAGCAAATCAGGAGCACAAGTGCACCTGAATCGAGCAAAAGTTGGCTAAATGAGCGAATGAGGAGCACAAGTGCACCTGAATCGAGCAAAAGTTGGCTAAAAGAGCAAATCAGGAGCACAAGTGCACCTGAATCGAGCAAAAGTTGGCTAAATGAGCGAATGAGGAGCACAAGTGCACCTGAATCGAGCAAAAGTTGGCTAAATGAGCGAATGAGGAGCACAAGTGCCCCTGAATCAAGCAGACGTTAGCTAAATGAGCAAATCAGGAGCACGAGTGCCCCTGAATCCAACAGATGTTAGTTAAATGAGCCAATCAGTTAGGCGGCACCCCATCCAGCGCAATGGCCCCTATTGCGCGGAGGAAATCCCGCGCTGCTTCTTCGCCAGCTCACGGCGCACCACCGGGGCGACCTCGGTGGCGAGCAGCTCGATGGCGGCGGCTACCTTGGCGTAGGGCAGGCCGCCGATGTCGAGCTGGGTCATGAAGCGGTTATGGCCGAACAGCTCATGCTGATAGAGAATCTTCTCGATGATCTGCTGCGGGCTGCCCACGGCCAGGGTGTTGTCCGGCGAGGTGAACCGGCCGAATTCGCTGCGCGAGACCCGGTACTCCTGACCGGGGCGCGGGCTGATGCTATTACGGTAGCTGTAGTAATAAGGGTAATACTCATCCAGTGCCTGCTGTGAGGTCTTGGCGATGTAGCCATGGCTGGTGATGGCGATCTTCAGGTCCTCCGGCTGGTGGCCGGCGGCTGTCCCGGCGCGTCGGTAAGTACCGGCCAGATTCTCGAAAGGCTCCGGGCTGCCGCTCAGAATAGCGATAGCCATGCCAATGCCAAGAGCACCGGCCTTCTCGGCACTTTCGGCCGAACCGCCGATGCCGATCCAGAGCGGCAGCTTCTGCTGTAGCGGGCGCGGAGCGATCTCGGCGTTATGCAGCGGGGAGCGGAATTTGCCCGCCCAGTTCATAACCTCATGCTGGTTCAGCGTGAGCAGCAGGTCGAGGTTCTCGCTGAACAGCTGCTTGTAATCCTCCAGCTCGTAGCCGAACAGCGGGAAGGATTCCAGGAAAGCGCCGCGCCCGGCGATGATCTCGGCCCGTCCGCCCGACAGCAGGTCCAGGGTGGCGAAATCCTCGAAGACACGGACCGGATCAATGGTGCTCAGCACGGTCGTAGCGCTGGTGAGCTTGATCCGCTGTGTAACCTGGGCAATAGCCGCCAGCACAACGGGCACCGAAGAAATCACGAAATCCAGCCGGTGATGCTCGCCAACGCCGAACACATCCAGCCCGGCTTCATCGGCCAGCTTCGCGGCTGCAATGACTTCCTGCAGACGCTGGAGGGGGCTGATCCGCTGCCCTGTATGGCAATCGGTAACGATATCGCCCAGTGTATAAATGCCGAATTCAAACTCCGGCAGACTTGTTTCCTTCTTTTGATTATTCCCTTGGTTGTTCATGGTACAGACCCCTTATAATCCAGAATATTGAGTAGCAGTTATCTTCTAAGCTTGTCCGTTAGTGCAAGGATATAGCCCAGTATATCACAATAACTTACTAATTGTAAGTATATGAGTGGAAGTTTGTAACGCTTGCCCTGCGGTTACTTGTAATATTGGGCGTTCTATTTATAGAAGCTTTTGTCTCAGCAATCGGAGTGTCCGGGAAATATCCCATAAAGTTTTATATATACGAACTGGGCGGCTACCGATTATACTAAGTTGAACGAACCGTTTCTTTCAGCAGGCGGAACGTCTCCCCAGATGTACACACGCAGACACTAGAATATTATGCTGGAGGAAATTGAATGAGCATTACAGAACTTACTAGCCAACTTTCCAGTTTCACAGGAAGGCTATTGCGGGAACGCTTCGGGAAAGGTCCTGAATCGATACACGCCTCCATCGGGAAGCAATGTATAGCCCTGCATATCCGTAATTTTATCGGGCCTGTGGAGAGGTTTTTATTAAATAAGGAAGAAGAACAGGCGTTTCGTTATACACGGGAGCTTCTGATGAAGTCCCTGCTTCCCGAGCTTGCAGCGTACCTGAAGGAGAGCATGGCTGTTGAGGTCGGCGAGCTTTTTTATGATTGGGGTATTCATAACGCCTCGGGGATGATTGTGGCACTCATCAAGAATGACGACGTACCGATTGATGATTATGCCGGACGCGAGGAAGTCCATATCCAGATTAACGAAGTCACTAAGAAGGTCCAGAAGGAACCGGTCCATACGGACTCATGGTGGCTGGGACCCCGCATTCTAATTATTAAGCGTGAGGGTATCATGATTCCTTTGGAGAAGGAATTGATTGGCCTCGGCTATGAGAATACGCTTAAGACCACCAAGCGCAAGATGGAGAAGCGGTATTTGGATGATACCACCACGATAGCCCAGATGCTCGGCAAAGAGCTGGCGGATATTTATGTGGATTGGGATTTCGACAAAGATACCAGCGTGATAGCCTATACTTTTCACTAAAGTCTAACCATATAATAGGTGGAAATGAGTCGGACATGAAAATGAGCCGAACATGAGCCGAAGAAGGGGGAATGGTCCCTTTCTTCGGTTTTTTTATTTTCGCGTGCCCATCCGCAGTTAAGGGTGCTGAAATTTTTTAGGAGGATACGCTAGATGGAGGAGTGCAAGTGGACGGTACTATATGTGGAAGACAATCAGCTCAATATGGCCTTAGTACACCATATCTTCAAAAGAAACCTGCCCTCCGTATTGCTGCTGAAGGCTGAGACGGCAGAGCTTGGACTACAAATGGCGCGGGACGCTCAGCCGAATCTGATCATTCTGGACATCGGGCTTCCCGGACTTAACGGATATGAAGCTCTGGAAATATTGCAGCAGGATCAGGCGACTTGTCATATTCCGGTGCTGGCGACCAGCGCGTTTGCGCAAAGCTCGGATATTGAGCAGGCCAGGAAGAAAGGTTTTGCCGAATATATCACCAAGCCCTTTCAGGTTAAAGCGTTCACCGAAACCGTGAAAAGGCTGCTCTACGGAGAAGACCTGCAGAAGATTTAGCCCGAAATAGCAACAGGGGATTCATTAAGGTGGGGAACTGGGGAGATCTCTGTCTGGCGGCGGGTTCACGGGCTGCTGTAATCCGCTGAATAAGAATCGTCTATATTCGACATCATGAGTTGACTTTCGCCCGGATATGCAAGATATTTATATTGAAGATTTAATATAAAATATCGCATTTAATACTTCCAAACGGGTGGTGGATCTTATGCTAAGGCGGCATACGGAGACGTCTTCTTCATTTGAACAGGCATTTAAGACAGGGACTGCCGGAGTAGCATTTCTCTCCATGGCTGAAGAATGGACGAATGTGAATCCGGCGGTAACCCTCTTGCTCGGATATTCCGCAGAACAGCTGCTGGGGCGCAGCTTCACAGCATGCTGGGATGAAGATAGCCTGCACATACATAAGCACAGGATGGGGAGCTTGAGGACGGGAGCAGCCCCTTTTTTTGAAGCCGAAATCAAGCTGCGCCATGCGGACGGCTCAGTGCTTCCGGTTCTGCTACATGTGGTGAGGGTGAGTGAGCCTTCGACGGGAGCGGGTCTGTATTATATCGTTCATCTGGCCGGAAGGCCGCCTGCGGCACCGGTGGAGGCACTTTCCGGGACGCCTGAGCGGCTGTACCAGCTGATTGCCGGCAACATCAGGGACATTGTCTACTATGCTGCGCCGGGTTCAGTCTGCCGCTATTGTTCCCCTTCAGTGGAAGAGGTGCTCGGGTACAGATCGGAGGAGCTGATCGGCCGGGACAACAGCAGGCTGGTTCACTCTGAGGATCTGGCCTTAATCAGTGCGCAGCAGATAGCTGACTCGCCTGATATCCAGCTGCGGATATTACATGCGAACGGGCAATATATCTGGATTGAATTCTCCCTGAGAACAGTGGAAGACGGCGGGGAGCGCGGGGTGCTGGCTGTCGGCCGCGATGTGACCCGGCGCAAGATTGTGGAGCAGAAGCTTCAGGAATCGGTCGAGCGTTATACATCGCTGAAGAAATATAATCATGACGCGATCATATCGCTGGACCTGGAAGGCCATATTATTAACGGGAATGAACAGGCGGTAAGGCTGACAGGGTATAAGATCCCCGAGATGGTAGGCATGAGTGTCAGCCGGATCATCGGCGAGCGGCAGCTGCAGAACGTACTCGGTCCCCGCCGGCAGAGCGGCTCCGTGGGACAGGATATCAACCTGATCTGGCATAAGGACGGGCATTCTGTGGAGGTTCTGACCACCCTTGCGCCGATTATTATCAACCAGTCTACCGTAGGCTTTTATATTATCGTCAAGGATATTACCGAGCAGAAGAAGCTGCTGATTGCCAAGGAGACCGCAGAGAATACGAACCGCGCCAAAAGTGAGTTCCTGGCCATGATGAGCCACGAAATCCGCACGCCGATGAACGGGGTGATCGGGATGACCGACCTGCTGCTGGAGAGCAGTGAGCCGGGGTCGCAGCAGCGGGAGTTCCTGGAGATTATCCGCCAGAGCGGTGAATCCCTGCTGAATATCATCAACGACATTCTCGATCTCTCCAAGATTGAGGCAGGCAAAATTTCACTCCAGGACGAGCCGTTCATCCTCCAGCACTGCATGGATTCTGCGCTGGAGCTGCTTCAGCTCAAGGCGGAGCGCAAAGGCCTGATCCTCAGCGTGGAGACGGAGCCGGATGTGCCGCAGCGGCTGATCGGGGACGGGGAGCGGCTGAAGCAGGTGCTGCTCAATCTGGCTGGCAATGCCGTGAAATTCACCTGTACCGGCGGGGTAAAAGTAGGCGTGAAGTGCATTGCCGCAAGCCCGCCAGGCGTAACGCTGGAGTTCACGGTGGCGGATACAGGGAAAGGGATTCCTGAAGATGCCCGCAGCCGCTTGTTCGAGCCGTTCTATCAGCTGGAGCATTTCAGGGGCCGCCATGGGGAAGGCACCGGTCTGGGGCTGGCGATCAGCAAGCAATTGGTTGAGCGGATGGGCGGAGAGATCTATCTGGATACAGCCGCCGAGCAAGGGGCGACCTTTGTGTTCACCGTGGTCCTCCGGACAGAAGCACAGGCGCTTCCGGCTGAAGGGCCGGAGGGGAACCTGCCGGAGCCGCAATCAGAAGGCCGGTCCCTGCATATTCTGGTAGCCGAGGACAATGTGATCAATCAGATCGTCCTGCGCAAAATCCTGGAGAAGCGCGGCTTCGTCGTCGATGTGGCCGAGGACGGGCGGCAGGCGGTCGATATGACCGCCAGGCACGGCTATGATCTGATCTTCATGGATGTGCAGATGCCCGGGATGAACGGCCTGGAGGCCACAGCTGCCATCAGGGCAGAGCAGCCGGCAGACCAGCAGCCTGTCATTGTTGCAGTGACGGCCAACGCGCTCAAGGGCGACCGGGAGCTATGTCTTGAAGCGGGGATGGACGAGTATATCAGCAAGCCGCTGCGAAGCGACAGCATTACCAAAGTAATCGGGAAATTTTTTGCGGATCAGGAATAAGCAGTCCTCTCTTCACAAAATAATCACAATACTGAGGTAAAGCTGCAATGCAGTGCTGTGATGTCTTGCATCTGGAAGTCTTTTTGATTAAGATAGCAGAAACTGGTGCATAAGCAGCACTGATATACCTTGTAATGACAATGACGAAGAGAGTAAGCACTTCGTAGCGGATCTTAACAGGGAAGGCGTGCCGGAGACTGAGAGCACCCTCATGAGACGTTTAGTGCCGAAGTTCACTTCCGAGTCGGTCCCTGAAGTACACTGCTGCAGCAGGTATGGGTAGGGTGGCCCGCTTCCTGCGTTAACGGATGTAAGACAGAATGAATCCACGGCCGGTCACCTTCAGGTATGCCGTCATGTGCTGATGCGTCAGCAGGATTCAGCTCTAAATAAGGGTGGTACCACGGCTCCTCGTCCCTTGCGGCGGGGGGTCTTTTTGCGTTCGTTCATAGCCTTAATTATTAATATCACAAAGGAGTGTCTGGGAATGAGTAATGTGGAATTGGATGAGCTGAGAGCAAGATTGGATGAAATTAACGGTCAGCTGCTGGAGCTGATCTCGGAGCGTGCCGGTATCGTTCAGGAGATTGGGGTGCTCAAGGAGAAGCAGGGTGTGCCGAAGTTCGATCCTGAACGGGAGAAGGCGATGCTGGAGAAAATGGTGGCAGGCAATAAGGGGCCGTTCACGAACGGAACCATCCGCACGCTGTTCAAGCAGATTTTCTCCGCTTCGCTTGATTTGCAAAGTACGGAGCATAAGAAGACCCTGCTGGTAGCGCGTAAAGACCATGCGGAAGATACGGTCATTCAGCTGCCGGGCGGCGTTACTGTAGGCGGATTATCCTCGCTGATGGTGGCTGGCCCATGCTCGGTGGAGAGCGAGCTGCAGACCCGTACGGTCGCTGCGGCCCTGCAGAAGGCAGGCGTCAAGGTTATGCGCGGCGGAGCCTTCAAGCCCCGGACCTCACCTTATGATTTCCAGGGACTGGGCATGGATGGCCTGCGGATTCTGCGTGAAGCGGCGAGTGAATACGGGCTTTTGACGATTAGTGAGATTGTAGATCCCCGGCATATTGAAGAAGCGCTGGATTATGTGGATGTCATTCAGGTCGGCGCGCGGAACATGCACAACTTCGAGCTGCTCAAGGCGGTAGGGGAAGTGAACAAGCCGGTACTGCTGAAGCGCGGACTATCCGCCACGCTGGATGAATTCGTTCATGCGGCAGAATATATTATGTCCCGCGGCAATATGGAGATTATGCTGATTGAACGCGGTATCCGCACCTATGAGCGGTCGACGCGCAATACGCTGGATATCTCGGCGGTGCCGATTCTCAAGCAGGAATGCCATCTGCCGGTGCTGGTCGATGTCACCCATTCCACCGGACGCAAGGATATCCTGATTCCATGTGCCAAGGCCGCGCTTGCTGCCGGAGCCGACGGTATTATGGTAGAGGTGCATCCTGATCCGGCTACTGCCTTGTCCGATGCGGCGCAGCAGCTTAATATTGAGGAGTTCAACACCTTCTTCAATGAAGTGAAGGCTTCGGGATTATACCGTTAAATTGAACAGGGTGAATTCACGTACTAGGAGGAACTGAAATTTTGAAGCAAGTCGTCTCATACAACAACGGTTGGTTCTCCAACACACGGAGTGATATTTTATCGGGCATGACCGTGGCTATTGCCTTAATTCCTGAAGCGATTGCTTTCTCCATCCTTGCTGGTGTGAGCCCTATGGTTGGATTGTACGCGTCTTTCTGTATCGCTATTGTAACGGCCTTCGCCGGCGGGCGGCCGGGTATGATCTCGGCGGCGACAGGAGCGATGGCGCTCTTGGTCGGCAGCCTGGTGCTGTCACACGGCATTGAGTATCTGTTCGCGGCTACGGTGCTGGCTGGCATCCTGCAGATTGTGATGGGGCTGCTGAAGCTGGGCCGGTTCATCACCTTCCTGCCGCAGCCGGTCATGACGGGCTTTGTCAACGCGCTGGCGATTCTGATCTTTATGGCTCAGCTGGTGCATTTTGAAGGGCAAGGCTGGATCATGTACGCACTAGTGGCTCTTACGCTGGTCATCATCTATACGGTTCCCCGGCTCACCAAGGCGGTGCCGTCGGCGCTGGTCGCCATTGCCGTAGTCTCGGTACTGAGCATTGTGCTGGGTCTGGATGTAAGAACCGTGGGTGATATGGGGACTATTACCTCAGCGCTGCCGGTATTCCATCTGCCAAGCCTTCCCTTGACGCTGGATACGCTGCTGATTATTCTGCCGTATTCGCTCTCACTCGCGGTCGTCGGATTACTGGAATCGCTGATGACGGCCACGCTGATTGATGATATCACGGGCACCGGCAGCGACAAGAACCGGGAAGCGAAGGGGCAGGGGCTGGCCAACATCGTGACCGGCTTCTTCGGAGGCATGGCAGGCTGCGCGATGATCGGCCAGTCGATGGTCAATATGAAATCGGGCGGACGGACACGCTTATCCACTTTTGTCTCCGGGATATTCCTGCTGTTCCTGATTCTTGTGCTGGGTGATGTTGTTAAGCAGATTCCTATGGGTGCGCTGGTCGGTGTAATGATTATGGTCTGCATCAGCACCTTTGAATGGAAGTCCCTGACCTCCTTGCGGAGAGTTCCGCTAAGCGATGCCCTGGTCATGGTGGTCACTGTGGTTACAGTAGTAGCTACCGATAATCTGTCGATCGGCGTGCTGTTCGGCGTGCTGCTGAGTGCCTTATCTTTTGCCTGGAAAATCGCTTCCATCCAGCTGAGTGTTCATACTACGGCATCTGTAACGACTTATCGAGTATCGGGCCAGCTGTTCTTCGGAACAACAAGCCATTTCGTGAATGAATTCATGTATGACAGTGATCCGGCGCAGGTGATTATCGACTTCAGCCGTTCCCATGTATGGGATCAGTCGGCGGTGGGGGCTATTGCCAAGACGATGGACAAATACGCGGCACTGGGTACTAAGGTCACTCTCACGGGTCTAAATGAAGAAAGTGCCCGGCTGGTGCAGCGGGTTGGGTTGTCGCCTTCGGGCGGCCATTGAGAGATCAAGGACAGAAGGCTGTTTTTGGAGCGATTGGGCTTCAGAAGCAGCCTTTTTTTGACAATATAATAATGTAAAGGACTCATCCTACAAATTTTAATAGTCCACGCCGTCTTTGGAAAAGGTTTTTTGAAAAGTTTGTCGAAATTTTCCGGTAGAGGGACATTTGTCATTGCATGTTCGGATGGCCCTACTATAACTACGCAATTGTTATGCGCGAAAGGGAAGGCCTCCATGTTTTCTTTTATCCGAACCAGACTGATTGCCCGTATTCTCTGTGTTATGACTTTAGTGATTCTCTGCATTACAGCAGGCAATGCCGCCATTCAGTGGGTGAACACCGGATCAGCGGTCAAAGGGACGATCAGCAGCTACAACATGAGTATTGCCAGCCATTATGTGACGCAGATTGATGCCGGCCGCTACAGCGAATTCCTGGCCGATCCGCAGGAGTCGGACCTGTATTGGTCGCTCCGCCATGAACTGGATCTGTTCCGGAAGTCGATTGGTGCCCGTTATGTATATTTTGTGCGGATTGATGATGCCCGCCAGCCGCAGCTGATGATTGACGGCAGGCCGGAGGGAGACCCGCTGGCTTCGGGGATTAATGAGACTACCGATATGCCAGCGGCCGCAGTTACGGCTGTGCTTGCCGGAGAGAATGCCAGCACGCCGCTGATCAGCAATCCCGAATACGGGGATTATATCTCGGCATTCGTTCCTATGAAGGACACCGCTGGGAAGCTGGTCGGGGCGCTGGGCATTGATACGGATGTTGCTGTGCTGAGTACGCTGACCCGTGATGTCCTGATTGAGAGCCTGCCGCTCTATAGTATTATTCTAGCGCTGTCTCTGGGCGCACTCGCAGTGCTGGCCTGGTTCGTCTCCCGGTCCTTGCGTCCGCTAGTGACGATTACAGAGAGCGCGGGCACGATGGCCGAAGGGGATCTCGCCGGGGCAGCCCGTATCCTGCATGCCCGTCCGGTCACCTCCCGGGATGAGATTGGCAGGGCTTATCAGGCGATGCTCCAGATGTCAGGGGACCTGAATGCCAGAGTGAAAGGGATGGTATCCGGAGTGTCTCACGCATCCGACAGTCTCTACGGCTCCTCCGAGACCTTCGCCAGGAATGCCGACGATGTGCTGAAGATGAGTGAGACGGTGAGCGGCAGAATCAGCGATATCCATGCCGGGGCTAACTCGCAGACGGAAGGCGCACAGAGCAGCGCTGTGGCTATGGATGAGATGGCGCTGGGCATCTCGCGCATCTCGGAGGCCTCGGCTGCGGTCTCGGAATTCGCAGTCAAGGCGCTGGACATTGCAGAGGCGTCCCAGACGGCCATGAACCATACCAATCAGCAGATGAAGTCGATCTCCTTATCCACCGGGGAGACCCTGGATATTGTGCTGCGGCTGCAAGGGTACACGGATGAGATTGAAGGCGCGCTGGCTGCGATCAGGCAGTCTGCGGATCAGACGAAGCTGCTGGCGCTGAATGCCTCGATTGAGGCGGCGCATGCGGGGGAGCATGGCCGAGGCTTCACGGTCGTAGCCGGTGAAGTACGCAAGCTGGCGGAAGGCTCCGCAGCCTCGGCTGAGCGGGTGGCCGAGCTGCTGCTGCATATCAGCCAGGCTTCGGCAAGCATCGGGGTACAGATGACGGAAGCGTCCGCTGAAGTGAAGGAAGGAGTGCGGATGTCAGCCGAAGCGGAGGCTGCTCTGCTGGAGGCCTCCAGCGCCTTCCGTGAGGTGGCCGGACAGATCATTGATGTGTCGGCGACAGCGGAGCAGCTCTCCGCCGGCTCGGAAGAGGTTGCGGCAGTGGTGGGCAGCATGGCCGATATTGCCGGAGAGGTCTCAGAGCAGACCCGGGAGATCCGTGAGCTGACCGATCTGCAATTGGCGCGAATCAAAGAAGTCTACGAGGCTTCGCTGAGCGTCAGCGCGAGTACGGGCGATCTGCGGGAGGCCATCCGGCAGGTGAATGTCTAGGGCTAGGGGGCGGCGGTGTGATCTATATTGCCCGGAGTGGATACAGGTTTAGCAGATGTTATGCCCTCCAGCTTTCAAAAGCGTCCAACTATTGGTATGATTACAAGGGATGTGAACATCTATTTCCGATTATATGGAGGAATTGAACATGAGTGAAACTACAATATCCGGGATTATTGATCATACGCTGCTGAAGGCGGATGCCCGGAAAGACGATATTATCAAGCTTGCCGAAGAGGCCAAAGCCTATAAATTCGCCTCTGTGTGCGTGAATCCGGCTTGGGTGGCCACGGCGCATGCCGTACTGAAGGATACACCGGAAGTGAAGGTATGTACAGTAATCGGCTTCCCGCTGGGGGCATCGACTCCTGAGGCTAAGGCTTTTGAGACGAAGGATGCCATTGCGAACGGTGCCGGTGAGGTGGATATGGTCATCAATATCGGCGCACTGAAGGACGGCAATGACGAGCTGGTGAAGCGCGATATGGTTGCTGTAGTTGAAGCCGCGCGCGGCAAAGCGCTGACCAAGGTTATTATTGAAGCCTGCCTGCTGACTGAAGAGGAGAAGGTCCGTGCCTGCAAGCTTGCTGTAGAAGCGGGCGCAGACTTCGTGAAGACCTCAACCGGCTTCTCGACCGGCGGGGCAACGAAGGAAGATATCGCCCTGATGCGGGCAACGGTCGGCCCTGAGATCGGCGTGAAGGCCTCCGGCGGTGTACGCAGCGCGGAAGACGCGCTCGTAATGATCGGCGCAGGCGCCAGCCGGATCGGAACCAGCGGCGGCGTAGCCATTGCCAAGGGCGAGCAGAGCCAGAGCGGCTACTAAATAGAAGATTGGTTAACCTGTAGACGGCTGCGTCCTCCTTGAGTTCAAGGAGGACGCAGCCGTTTGTTATGTGTAAAGGAGTAAGGAGAACTGTCTGGCGTAGATAAGATGAGTATGAGGATGGGCTACCGGACGCGGGCTGAGTGGAGATTCAGGGGGATAAATCCCTCTGAATTCGCCGGAAGTGGGCTAAATGGGGGGAGGAGAGGGATAAATCCCTTTGAATTCGCCGGACGTGAGCCAAAAGTGAGAATGAAGGGTATTAATGCACCTGAATTCCGCGGATGCGGGCCAAAAGTGGAAATGAAGGGTATTAATGCACCTGATATCGCTGGACGCGGGCCAAATGTGAGAATGAAGGGTACTAGTGCACCTCAATCCGCTGGACGCGGGCTAAATTGCCAGCTTTATCACAAAAACGGCTACGGCCCCTTGAAATCAAGGAGGCCGTAGCCGTTTTTGTATAGGAATAGTTGTCTGGATATCTGAAAAATGAGCTGAATAGGCTTCCCTGGACTAGACCAGCCCCTTATCCATCGCCTTGCCGATCAGCGTAGCGAACAGGCTGTTGGACCAGGCGAACCACTCGCGCGAGAAGTCGGCTGGGTTATCCGGGTGGAAGCCTTCGTGCATGTAGCCGGTATCGGCATCGGTGCGGATCAGCATATCGATCAGCTCTTTGATTTCCTCATCGTTATCCGCCGTCAGCGCCTGCATGGACAGCGCCATATGCCAGACGTAACCGCCCGGAGTGTGCGGACTACCGATGCCCTTGGCGTGCTTGCCCTCGAAGTAGAACGGGTTGTCGAAGCTGAGGGCGAACCGGCGGGTGTTCTGATAGATCTCATCCTCCACGCCCACATAACCAATGTAAGGAATGGAGATCAGCCCCGGAGTTCCGGCATCGTCCATCAGCGAGTAATTGCCGTAGCCGTCCGTCTCATAGGCATAGATTCTGCCGTATTTCGGATGGGTCACGATGCCGTAGGTGCGGATACCGAAGTCGATCTCCTTGCGCAGCTTCGCCGCTCTCGCCGCCAGCCGCTCATCCTGGTAGACCTCGCTTGCCATCTCGCCGATATACCCCAGAATCACCACAGCGAACATATTCGAGGGAATATTGTAGCCGAATTCGCAGCTGTCATCGCTCGGGCGGAAGCCCGACCAGCTCATCCCGGTGTAGTTGACCGGCATTCCGCGTCCGTTATTATGCAGTGTCTCCGTATCCTGAAGCGTCTGGCGGATGAAATGGTAAGGAGACTTCTCCCCGTGATGCTGCTCGGTCTCGATCGTGTTCACGATGGAGGTCAGCGCCTGGTAGCAGGCGGCATCGAAGATATCGGTCTGCTCCGCTTCCTTCCAGTACATATAAGCCAGTTGAACGACGAAGCAGAGGGAGTCCAGCTCATATTTGCGCTCCCACATCCACGGGTTCAAGTTACAGTCGTCCGTATCGCGGTAATGCTTGTCGCTTGCCGTCTCGTTGAAGGCATTGGTGTACGGATCAATATTCACATAGAACATCTGGCGGGCAATCAGGCCGCGGAGAATCCGCTGCAATTCAGGGTCGTTTTTGGCAAAAGGAATATAGTGCCGCACCTGCTCCGTCGAATCGCGCAGCCACATGGCCGGGATATCGCCAGTGAACACGAAGGTCGTGCCGTCTTCCAGCAGCTTGGTCGTGGTCTCCAGCGTGTTCGGGAAGCAGTTGCGGAACAACTGCTGCAGTTTCGGGTGGTGGGCAAGCCGTTCATCGGCCTCATTCAGATAGGTGGTAATGGAAGCTGGCAGGTTCATAGTATAATTCCTCCTCAGGCATAGTGGATTTAGGGTTGTGCTATTTGCAGAGCATAGGTGACAATTTGGGCTTTGCCGATGGAGCTGCGGAGTATTCCTTCATCTAAGACTTCCTGGTGCTTCCGCCGTTCCAGAATATCACTGGCATGTACAGCCTCCACCGGAAAATGCGGCGTCAACGCGAGCTCCTGCTCCGCTCCCGCCAGATTGTACCAGCGCAGAATGATGTCCTCATGGTCTGCGGACATTTTGAAGGCGGACAGCGCCAGGGTGCGGCCCTGCCACTCCAGCGGCTGATAGACCGCAGGGAGGGAACCCTCCTGCCAGCCGGTCTGAACGGTGAACCAAGGCACCTGGTACTGGTAGGCCCACGCACAGGCTTCCGTCCAGTCCGCATCCCCGGCGAAGGGACGGACCGCGAATTCAACAGTCTGCTCACCGAGGCACTGAGCTTCCGGTGTAGGGAACACGCCCCAGTCACCCAGCTCTGACACGCTGCGCAGCAGGGTGTCAGCAATGGTAGTGCTGCCGTCCCGCAGCACCTCATATTCATTCAGCCCCTTGTTGGCTACCAGCAGGCCGGCGCTGCCGTCCGACACGCTGACGTAAGCCTGCTGGTGCTGGGCATTGCTCGGGTTGATCCAGTCCGGTGCTGGCTCAATCTCGCGTTCAGCGGCTTCGAAGATGGAGTCGGCCCGCAGGGTGGACGCCGCCAGCCCGGTAGGGACAAGCACGCGCAGCCGGTGGTCCTTGGCCTGATTATTGAACGAGGCAGAAACCTGAACGCCTCTCCCGCCGGCCTCCAGGCTGATCCGGGTTACAATCCGCAGTGGAGCCTGCTCCGCAGAACGTCCGGCCTTGCGCTGCCGGAAGGGCACCATTCTGCGCTTCTCGTCCTCGAACGAAGCATCGGCGGAAGCGGGAATAGCCCATTCATGCACGATTTCATAGGTGATGCGGTAAGGCTCATGCTCAGCCAGCGAGATCCGGGCGGCAAGGCCCTTGGTCGTCAGTGCAGCATCGCCCTCCGGCTGGCGGAACACATATTCATTGCCGATATCGCCGCAGTTCTCATAGACGCCGAGTCCTGCGAAGACCCTGCTGGTCCGCTTATCCGTTACATCATAAGAGCCATCCTCATGGATGCGGACAGCCAGGAATTCATTCTCCATCCCCCGTTCCAGCAGCTTAAGCGGACCCTCGGCAGCAGCCCCGGCGTACCCACCCGCTGGCTTCACCCAGGCGTAGGTGCTGTAGCCTAACGGCGGCACCTGCGCAGCCTCGAAGGTCAGCCGGACCATCCGGGCCATATAAGGCTTGCGGAACTGGTCGTCCGGCAGCTCGTAGCCGAACCGGCTGCCCAGATCCTCCGCCCGGCAAGCTACGATCTGCCCTTCGGAGTCCACTAGCCGACCGCCCTCCAGGTCAAGCGGAAGCTGATCCAGCGCTTCGCCAATGGCGGTAGGGTTCGGCCCTTCCTTGAAATAACGCTTGGCGAAGATGAGCTCCACGCTTACTGTTCCGCTGCGTTCCCAGCCGGTAGTATTGAAGACCGTCACCGGCAGCACAGATTCGCCCCAGGCGGCTACATTCCGGGTTCCGATCTGTGCGGATACCGCCTTCAGACTCTCTTCAATAATAGCTTCGCCTACATGGCGGCTTTTCTCGAAGCGGCTGATCATCTCGCGGTGGACCTCATCTACGCTGCAGCCGCAGATGCTGTCATGCGGGTGATTCTGCATCAGCGTCTTCCAGGCGTAGGTCAGCAGGGCATGGGGGTAGGCCTGTCCGCTGACCAGATAAGCCAGTGCGGCCAGCGGCTCTGCGCCCTTCTCCAGCAGTGTCTGGCCCTGCTGGTTGAGCTGCTTCAGGTAGACGCGGGCGGAAGCAGTATTCACCAGCGTCCCCCAGCCGTCCGTATGCTGGCTGCGCAGCTCGCCGTGCACGGTAACCAGATCCTCGGGCAGCGAAGGCGCCAGCGCCTTCAGGTATTCCTCGAAGCTGGAGTGGACGAAGTCCGTGTCCGGGTACAGCTTCCGGGCTGTCTCCAGCGCATCCGCGAGATCACGCTGCACCGGCTGATGATCACAGCCGTTCATGAACAGCAGTTCCGGGGTGGAGGCGTATTTGCCGGCATCCGCGATTTTTTTGTCCCAGAAAACCTTGGCTTCCCCTGCATCTACGGGCACCTCATTGCCGTTGCTGTACCAGTTCGCAAACAGCAGTCCAAGCACGGACGAGCCGTCGGGGGATTCCCAGTACATCTCGGAGTAGGGCGACTCATAGCTGGTGCTGTTCAGTTCGCCGACCATATTATCGAAGCCCGTCGGCTTCACACCGCGGCCGAACACCGCAGTCCCGATATCAGCCTGCTGGAGAAGCTGGGGGGCTTGGCCTATATTGCCGAAGGAATCGGGGAAGTAGCCGAGCTTCGAGATGACGCCATATTTCGCCGCGTCCTGATGGCCGATCAGCAGATTGCGCACATTGGCCTCGGAGCTGGTCAGGAATTCATCCTGGAGCACATACCAGGGGCCGATGACAATCCGGCCTTCGCGGATGAACCGCTCCAGCTGCTCTCTCCGCTCAGGATGAACCTGCAGATAATCTTCAATAATAATGGTCTGTCCGTCCAGGTGGAAGTACCGGTAGCGCGTGTCCTGCTCCAGCGTCTCAAGGAGTTCGTTCATTAGCTTCGCCAGCAGCACATGGTGACGCTCGTAAGGCATATACCATTCCCGGTCCCAATGGGTGTGTGAAATCAGGTGGGCAGTTGTACGGGTCATGACAGAAACCTCCTATATCTTCAGTCGGGTGTTGTAGTGTCGGCATTCGTAGCAAATGTTTGCATACCTGCCGGGGGATCACAATATGTAACTTTTGCAGGGGGGAGGAGGGTTCATAATTCACACATTTACGGCAGTCAGCCAGCGGCAGCCCATCGAAGTTATTCAGCCCATAAGCCCCGTAGCAGCGCGGTTTTACACTCCGTTAACATGACAATGCACAACCTACATATTTACGGTGTCAGCTTAGTTTCTCTACAATTTGGGATGTAAGCGTTAGCAGGAAAGGCCATAGCAAGAATGCGAAGCGGATACAGATTTATGTGTAATGAAAACTAACATAGAGAGGAGTGGGAGAATGAAGGGGAACAAGTCCCTTGGCAAAAGAATCTGGCAGAATTGGGAGCTCTATCTGTTCATGCTTCCCGCGTTACTGTATTTCTTCATCTTTCATTATGGTCCGATGTACGGCATTCAAATTGCCTTCAAGAACTTCGTACCCTCCAAAGGCATTACGGGCAGCGACTGGGTAGGCTTCGACCATTTCGAACGGTTCTTCAATTCTTATTTCTTCTGGGATCTGCTGTGGAACACGTTCAGCATCAGCTTCTATGAGCTTGCCATCGGGTTTCCGCTGCCGATCATTCTGGCCCTGGCCTTCAATGAGGTCCGCAACGGCCCGTTCAAGAAGTCGGTCCAGACGGTTACCTATGCGCCGCATTTCATTTCAGTGGTCGTCATGGCGGGGATGATTATTACCTTCCTGTCGCCCTCCAGCGGAGTGATTATCCGGTTCATTGAATTCCTGGGCTTCCAGCCGGCGCAATTTCTGACCGATCCTGCCTGGTTCAAGACGGTGTACGTCTTCTTGGGCGTCTGGCAGAGCACCGGGTGGGGGACGATCATCTATCTCGCGGCCCTGTCTGGCGTAGATCCCCAGCTGCATGAAGCGGCCATTGTGGATGGAGCCAGCCGGATCAAGCGGGTGCTGCATATCAACCTGCCGACCATTATACCCACGATTACGATCATGCTGATTCTGAACATGGGTAACATTTTGGGCCTGGGCTTCGAGAAAATCCTGCTGCTGCAGAATTCGCTCAACATGGAAGCCTCCGATGTCATATCCACCTATGTCTACCGGGCCGGTCTGGTGAACGCCCAATACAGCTTCTCGACGGCTGTCGGATTGTTCAACTCGGTCGTCAATGTAATACTGCTCGTTACCGTGAACCGGATTGCCAAACGCACCAGTGAGAACAGCCTCTGGTAGAAAGGAGTTGAAGTATTTGATTACTGCCATGAAAGAATCCAGGGGAGATAAGCTGTTTCTGATCAGCACCTACATCTATCTGTGCCTTGCGCTGGTAGTGGTCCTCTATCCGCTGATCTACATCCTCAGCGCGTCCATCAGTTCGCCGCAGGATGTCAATTCGGGCGCCATGTGGCTGTTCCCGAAGAATGTGACGCTGGACGGCTACAAGCTGGTGTTCGAGAACCCGAAGATTTGGAACGGATATCTCAATACCATCATCTACACAGCGGTGGGCACTCTGCTTAATCTGGCGGTTACGCTGCCTGCTGCATATGCGCTGAGCCGGTCTGATTTTGTCGGACGCCAGCTGTTCATGGGCCTCATTCTATTCACAATGTTCTTCAGCGGCGGGCTGGTGCCGACGTATCTGCTGGTTAAGAACCTGGGCCTCATTAACAGCATGGGAGCGTTGATTCTGCCGGTGGCTGCATCGGTGTGGAACATCGTGGTCGCCCGCACCTTTTTCCAGTCCACGATTCCAAAAGAATTACAGGAAGCGGCCCACATCGACGGCTGTACGAATCTGAAGCTGTTTATCCGCATTATCCTGCCGCTGTCCGCGCCGATTATCGCCGTGATGGCCCTGTTCTACGGGGTTGGACACTGGAACAGCTATTTCCCGTCCCTGATCTACTTGAACGATGAAGCCAAGTATCCGCTGCAGATGGTGCTGCGCCAGATCCTGGTCCTGCAGGAAATGTCGGCTGAGACCACAGGCGCTGCGATCAACGGCGAGGTAGCTATGGCCATGAATAATAAGGCAGAAACAGCATCGCTGGTCAAATATGGCGTCATCGTCGTCTCGACACTGCCGATTGTGGCGGTCTACCCGTTCCTGCAGCGTTATTTTGTCCAAGGGGTCATGATTGGCTCTGTGAAAGGTTAAAAGGTTAAAATGTAATGAACCTAAGGGAGGAATTATTAATGCAGATCACACGTAAACCATGGAAGATTCTGCTGTCTTCGGCTGTAATTCTTGGACTGCTGGCAGGCTGCGGGAGCTCTAATGAAGGCACCGCGAATAAGAGTACCGGGGAGGCCACGGTGAACAAGGAGGGCTTCCCGATTGTTAGCGAACCCGTAACCCTGACGCTGATGGCGCCGGATGTGGGCATTCAGAACTGGGAGAACATGCCGGTGCTCCAGCAGATGAAGGAGAAGACCGGTATTACGATGGAATATAAAAATGCGCCGAAGGACAGCTTCGAGACCAAAAAGAATCTGGTGTTCGCCAGCGGCGATTACCCGGATATCTTCTATGCGGCCGGTCTGACGACGGCCGAGCAGATGAATTACGGAGAACAGGGGATTCTGATCCCCCTTGAAGACCTGATCGAAGAGTATGCCCCGAACTTCAAGGCGCTGCTTGCGGAGAACCCGGATGTCCGCAAGTCGATCACAGCCCCGGACGGTCATATCTACTCCCTGCCGGTGGTGGAAATGAGCCAGCACTGGTACCGCAACCCCATGTGGTATAACGGGGACTTCCTGAAGGCCCTGAACATCGATAAACTGCCTGAAACGACAGAGGAGCTGTACACCTACCTGAAGCGGGTGAAGGAGGAAGATCCGAACGGCAACGGAACCGCCGATGAAATTCCGATCTCTTCGGTGACGACAACGGCCGCGAACCTGCGTGATATCCGCACCTGGCTGCTGGGCGCCTTCGGCGTCTATGAAGAAGAGATCTATGTAGACGATGCAGACAAGGTACACTATACCCCGCTTGAAGAGGGCTATAAGGAGTACCTGACGTATATGAACCGCCTGTGGTCCGAGGAGCTGCTGGATCATGAGAGCTTCTCGCAGACGGCGGAGCAGAAGAAGGCCAAGGCGCAGAATAACCGCGTGGCGCTCTTTTCCGACTGGCATGCCTATATGACCAAGGGCGGGGAGCCGTCCACGGCAGATCCGATGTTCGCTCCTGTACGCAGTGAATCGGTGGCCGCTCCGGCGATTGCCAAGAACAGAGGGATTACGACAGGCGCTTTTGCCATTACGAACAGCAATCCTGCACCGGAAGCCTCGCTCCGCTGGGTAGATTACCTCTATTCCTATGAAGGAGCTCTGTTCTTCAATAAAGGACCGGAGGGAACGCTCTGGGAGTACACCGACAAAGACAACCGTGTGAAGCAATACCTGCCTGTACCTGACGGCAAGGAAATGGAAGATTTCCGGGCCACCTTAACGCCGAATTACGGTATTCCTGCACCAACCCTGTCCATGGATGACATCAATAAGGGGCTGAAGACGGACTTTGACCTCTGGGTCGAGCAGGAGACCAAGCAGAAGTTGCTGGATCGGGGCGCACGGATTCCGTTCCCGGCCCTGTTCCTAACGGTGGAAGAGCAGACCGAGATCAGCAGCCTGAATTCGGATCTCAGCACGTATGTGAAGCAGATGGAAGCGAAGTTCATTACCGGAGCCGAACCGCTTACCGGCTGGGATAACTATGTGGCGACGGTCAAGAAGATGGGCGGAGAGCGTGTAGCTGAGATTAATCAGGCTGCGTATGACCGCTGGAAAACCAACTAATTTCTGCAGGCGCTATCCATCTTCTTTGAAATATCATCCTCTGAAGTGCCGAGAGTGAGCGGCACGAATGACTAATGCAGAAAGGTGCTGTAAAAATGATCTATAAGGATAAAGCACGGCCTGTGGAAGATCGGGTGCAGGACCTGCTGCAGCGCATGACACTTGGAGAGAAGGCTGGACAATTAGTCCAGCCTTTCGGCTGGCAGTGCTATGAGAAGCAAGCGGACGGAACCACAGGCATGACCGAGGCCTTCAAGCGCCAGGTTGCTGCTGGAGGCGTAGGCTCCCTGTATGGGACGCTGCGTGCCGACCCGTGGACCGGGGTCACGCTGAAGACCGGCCTGTCCCCGAAGGAGGGGGCGGAGGCCGTTAATGCCATTCAGGCTTATGCGATGAAGGAGAGCCGGCTTGGTATTCCTATTCTGTTCGGGGAAGAATGCTCGCACGGACACATGGCGATAGGCGCCACTGTATTTCCGGTTCCGCTTGCGCTGGGCAGCATGTGGAACCCGGAGCTGTACCGGGAGATGTGCCGGGTGGTGGCGCTTGAGACCCGCAGCCAGGGCGGAGCAGCGACCTACTCGCCGGTGCTTGATGTGGTGCGTGATCCGCGTTGGGGCCGGACGGAGGAGACCTTCGGCGAAGATCCGTTCCTGATTGCGGCGATGGGCGTAGAAGCAGTGAAGGGCTTGCAGGGAGAACGGCTGGACGCGGAGGATTCCGTGCTGGCCACCTTGAAGCACTTCGCCGCCTATGGCAGCTCGGAGGGCGGGCGCAACTCCGCACCCGTGCATATGGGACTGCGCGAGCTGCATGAGGTCGATCTGCTGCCGTTCCGTAAGGCGGTGGAGGCCGGAGCGCTGTCCATTATGACAGCTTATAACGAGATTGACGGCGTACCTTGTACGACGAACCGTTATCTTTTGCAGGATGTATTGCGGGAGCAGTGGGGCTTCGAAGGGTTCGTGATCACGGACTGCGGAGCGCTGGGCATGCTGACGAATGGTCATAACACCGCAGATAGCGGAGAAACGGCTGTAGCCCAGGCACTGCTGGCCGGCATCGATATGGAGATGTCGGGCGAGATGTTCGAGCAGCATATCGCGGCTGCTATCACGCATGGGCGGCTGCAGGAATCCGATCTGGACCGCGCGGCAGCGCGGATTCTGGAGCTGAAGTTCAAGCTTGGGCTGTTCGACCGTCCCTATGCTGATCCTGAGCAGGCGGAGAGCATCATCGGCAAGCCGGAGCACCGGGAGCTGGCGCGGCGGATCGCCCGTGAGAGCATCATTATGCTGAAGAATGAGAATGCAGCGCTGCCGCTAAGCAAGGAGATCCGTAAGCTTGCCGTGATCGGTCCCAATGCGGATGCGCCGTACAACCAGCTTGGCGACTACACCTCGCCGCAGCCCGCAGGCGCGATTGTCACCGTGCTGGACGGCATCCGGCAGGCGCTGGGCGGCGAAGCGGATAAGGTCCTGTATGCACCCGGCTGCCGGATCAAGGGCGATTCGCGGGAAGGCTTCGACCATGCACTCGCCTGTGCGGCCGAAGCCGATGCGGTGGTGCTGGCGATCGGCGGCTCCAGCGCCAGAGACTTCGGTGAGGGAACGATTGATCTGCTCACCGGTGCTTCTGTTGTGACCGAGCATTCCTGGAGTGACATGGAATGCGGCGAAGGTATCGACCGGGCTACGCTGAATCTGATGGGCGTGCAACTGGAGCTGGCGCAAGAGATTCATAAGCTGGGCAAGCCGCTGATTGTGGTCTATATCAATGGCCGTCCAATTGCAGAGCCTTGGATTGTAGAACATGCTGACGCCATTCTGGAAGCGTGGTACCCGGGGCAGGAGGGCGGACATGCGATTGCCGATATCCTGTTCGGTGAGGTGAACCCTTCCGGGCGGCTGACGATCAGCATTCCGAAGCATGTAGGCCAGCTTCCCGTGTATTACTACAAGCGCCGGACAAGAGGCAAACGGTATCTGGAGACGGATTTCCACGCCGAATACCCCTTCGGCTATGGTCTTAGCTTCACTGAATTCAACTACAGTAACCTGAAGGTGGAGCCTCCTGTAATCTCTGCGGATGAAGAAGCGCTTGTCTCCGTGGATGTGACTAATAGAGGTGACCGGGCGGGCAGCGAGGTGGTCCAGCTCTATATTTCCGACTTGGCCTCTTCCATTACCCGGCCCGAGAAGCAGCTTAAGGGCTTCCGCAAGATCAGCCTTCAGCCCGGAGACACGCAGACGGTGACGTTCCGTGTAGGCCGGGAGGAGCTGGAATATGTATCAGCGGATCTGACGCGGATCGTCGAGCCGGGAGAATTCGCAGTGATGGCAGGCCCGCACTCCGCAGAGTATCTGAGCGCGCCGCTCCAGGTCAGAGAGGAGGGCTAAGCCATGAAGCGTATGGACCGGTTTACCGGATGGCTGGCCAAGCGGCAGTGGGCTGAGAAGTTAGAGCTTGCGGAATGGACTATGCAGAGGTCCCGCTATCTTACTCCTGGCTGCTATGAGCATGAGGAGGAGCTGCATCAGGAGTACAATATTTCTCTGCTGGACGGCGGGTATGGAACCACATATTTCCTTCAGCGGGAGATCACGGTTCCGGGAGAGTGGGCGCATGAAGAAGCGGCGCTGCTCTATCTGGGACGCGGGGAAGGCCTATTGAAGCTGGACGGAGCGCCGTACCATGGCCTGGACAGCAATCACTGGTTCATTCCGCTGCCGTCTTACGCTCCGGGTGAACGCCTGAAGCTGGACATCGAGCTGTATGATCCGGTGCCTGAGCCGGAGGACCCGCTGAACCGCCAGGCGGTGATCAAGCCGCCGCTGACGGGCATTGAAATGAAGCTTGTGCGCGTCAATCGTCCGGTATACAGCCTGCTGTATACGGTGCGAATCGTACACGAAGCAGCCCTCCTGCTGCCGGAGGGCGACATGCGCCGCATCCGCAGCCTTAAGACGCTGGAGCAGACGATGGACACGCTCTATATGAAGGAGGAGCGGCTGCTGGACGGCGGTGCGGTAACTGCGGCTGAACAGCTGCTGCGGGCGGCTGCGGCGGCGGAACGGTCTGCGGGACTGCACCCGGGAACGATGCATATGGTCGGCCAGTCCCATATTGATGTGGCCTGGCTGTGGCCGGTCCGGGAGACGGTGCGCAAGGTCAGCCGGACCTTCTCCACCGTCTGCACCCTGATGGACAAGTACCCGGACTTCCGGTACTCGCAGAGCCAGCCCCAGCTGTATGCCTTCGCCAAGGCGCATTATCCGCAGCTATACGAGCGGATCAAGCAGCGGATTGCCGAGGGCCGGTGGGAGCTGGTCGGCGGCATGTGGGTAGAGCCGGATCTGAACATTCCCGGCGGGGAGTCGCTGGTCCGGCAGATGCTGTACGGCCAGGACTTCTATATGAAGGAATTCGGCAAGCGGTCCACGATTGAATGGCTGCCGGATACGTTTGGTTATTGCGCTTCTCTGCCGCAGCTCTTGAAGCAGGCGGGAATTGATTATTTCATGACAACGAAGCTCGGCTGGAATGATACCAACCCCTTCCCGCATACGCTGTTCCACTGGGTCGGCATTGACGGGACGAAGATCGTGGCCTATCAGAACCATGGAGTGAACGAGCATACTCACCCGAAGGATGTGCAGGAGCATTGGCAGGCCAACGCCCAGAAGGAAGCGCATGATGAGCTGATGCTGCTCTACGGCCACGGCGACGGCGGAGGCGGAGTCACCCACGAGATGCTGGAATATGTGAGCCGCACCGAGCTCGCCCTGGGCCAGCCGGTCAGCACATTCTCAACGGCAGAGGCATTCTTCTCGGAGATTGGTGCGCGCCAGCCGGAGCTTCCGGCATGGCACGGCGATCTCTATCTGGAGCTTCACCGGGGGACCTTCACGACCCATGCCTTCAATAAGCGCAGCAACCGCAAAGCGGAGATCCTATACCGGCAGGCGGAGATCTGGAGCGTGCTGGCGCAAAAGGACGGTGTGCTGGAGTTGGATCAGCCGGATCAGCCTGATCAGCCTGAATTGCAGCGTCTGCTGCCCTCCGGGGAGCTGGCCGAAGGCTGGAAGCTGCTGCTGCTCAACCAGTTCCATGACATCATTCCGGGGACTTCAATCCCTGAGGTGTATACGACCTCGCGGGAGGAATACGCCGAGATCTTCCGTCTGGGCGGGCAGGTGCTGGACCGCTCCCTGCATGCTCTGGCGGCTGAGGTGAATACATCGGGCGAGGGCCGTCCCTATGTGGTCTTCAACAGCCTGGGCTGGGAGCGGACGGAGCTGCTCCGGCTGGAGGGCGGTCCTGAGCTGGCTGCTATGCAGGCCTTCGATGAAGACGGGCCGCTTGCGAGCGAATGCTGGAACACGGAGGCTGGCGGGGACAGCTACACGCTGGCTGTGCAGGTCCGTAAGATTCCGGCCTTTGGCTGCCGGACGATCTGGCTGCGGGAGGCTGCGGAGCCAGCCGGAGTAGGGCCTGATCCGCAGGGTGAATCTGCCGCCGGAGACGGTTTCCCGGAGCAATGGGAGACGGACCATTACATCTTGAAGTTCAATGAAGATGGCGAGATCAGCCGCTGGCTGGACAAAAGCGTAGACCGTGAGCTGCTGCCGCCCGGCCAGACCGGCAACCAGTTGCAGTTCTATCATGACACCCCGCCGCTGTGGGATGCCTGGGATATAGACCCGCGTTATGAGCAGCAGCCTGCGGGTAAGGCGAGGCTGCTGGACCGCGAGGTAGTCAGCAACGGACCTATGCAGACCGTGCTGAGGTTCCGTTGGCAGCTCGGTGAATCGCAGATTGAGCAGGAGATTGTACTGCCGCAGAACAGCCGCAGAGTGGATTTCCGCACCAGCGTAAGCTGGAGGGAGCAGCATAAGCTGCTGAAGGTTGCTTTTCCGGTGGATATGGCTGCCGCGAAGGCTACGTATGAGATTCCGTTCGGCGCGCTGGAGCGCCCTACCCACCGCAATACCAGCTGGGAGCAGGCGCAATTCGAGGTCTGCGGACACCGCTGGGCCGATCTGTCCGAGGGCGGCTATGGCGTGAGCCTGCTGAACGACTGCAAATACGGCTATGACATCCATGACGGAGTACTGCGCCTCTCGCTGCTGCGTGCCCCGCGCTGGCCGGACCGTAATGCCGACCAGGGTGAGCATGAATTCACCTATTCGCTCTATCCGCACAGCGGAGAATGGCGGCAGGCCGATGTAGTACGGGAAGCGGCAGAGCTGAATGAGCCGCTGCTGGCGGTCAGCGAAGCCGCACATCCCGGCCAATATCCAAGCACCCATGCTTGGCTTGCCTTCCAGAGCCATCATGTCATGCTCGATACAATCAAGCAGGCCGAGGACGGCAGCGGCACGATTATCCGGCTGTATGAAGCTGCGGGCAGCAGAGAGTCCGCTGTGCTGGATTGGAAAGACGAGGAGATCAGCGCCTGCCGCGTCAATCTGCTGGAGAGCAAGACAGGCTCCGTGGAGACCAGCGGCGGTGTGATCCCGCTGTCCTTCAGACCTTATGAGATCCAGACGCTCAAACTATACCACGAACATCATTCGCAGGAGGAATAGACATGCAAATTACAAGACATCCCAATAATCCGATTGTCGTCCCGGGCGGCTATGAGTGGCGCAAGGTTACCGTGTTCAATCCTGCGGTTATTATCGATAACGGCAAGTTCTATATGATCGAGCGTACTGCCGGTTCCCTGACCCCGTGCAAGAACTATCTCGGCCTCCTAGAGAGCGAGGACGGCGTGAACTTCACCCATGTGAAGGATGAGCCGATTGTCACGCCGGATATGCTGGGCTTCCCGTACGGTAGCGTGCAGGACCCGCGTATTGTCAAAATCGATGGAACCTTCTACCTCAACTACGCTCTGCGCCCCTGCGCCATGAGCTATTATCCTACCGGGGCCGGCGTTCCTGAGCGCTCCATTCCGACCTACCCGGACGGCTGGGGGGAAGAGGAGGGCCACTGGCTGACCCGTTCCTCGATTCTGAAGTCAACCAATCTGCTGGACTGGGAGTTCGTGGCGGACACCACGCCGCTCCACATCAACGACCGGGACAACATCCTGTTCCCTGAGAAAATAAACGGCAAATTCGTGCTGCTCCGCCGCCCCGAAGAATATGTCGGCGAGGCTTACGGAACGGAAAAAGCCGCCATGTGGATTACCTATTCCGAGGATCTCGTGAATTGGGAAGAACCCAAGCTGCTCGCCACCGCCGGGAACCTGTCCTGGGAATCGCGGAAGATCGGCGGCTCTACGCCTCCAATCCGTACAGACAAGGGCTGGCTGGTGCTCTATCACGGTGTAGATGAAGAGATCGTCTACCGCGTGGGGGCGATGCTGCTGGATCTGGAGCAGCCGGAGAAAATCATTGCCCGGACCCATAATTTCATTATGGAGCCGGAGACGTATTACGAGAAATTCGGCTTCCAGATTCCGAATGTCATCTTCCCGACCGGCAATGTGGTCAAGGATGGCCTGCTCTATATCTACTACGGCGTAACTGACACAGCAATTGCGCTCGCCACGGTGCCGCTGGATGAACTGGTGGAGCATATTCTGAAGGAAGCGGAGTAGGCGGCAGCTTCAGAAATCGGAGTAGGAAATGAAGTGGAGTGTGCAATGAAGTGGAGCAACCAGTCCTGGTTCCCCTGCGGGCGACGGGTTCATTCCCAACTGCCAGGGAACTCCTTTATAAGGCATTGAGGACATAAATGTTGCACTTTTTGCAGCTTCGGTTCGTACGTAGCCAGGTGTACAGGCAGATTCTTGCATAGAATTCAACAATCTGCCTGCTAAGCGGCCTGAACAAGGTGAAATCCTGCCTTTTGTGCAACAATCGCGGATTCGGGCCAAACCGCTACGGGAACTGTTGCATTTGTTGCAGGATTATAGGGGTGATCACCAGATTTCAGGGGTTCAGGCTATTAACTATTCACAGGATAAATAATTGCTTGGACATCGCAATGTCAGATTCAGCCTATCCACAGGGCGGAAGCCCCGCCTCAAACCGGTCTTTTCGCAGCGGCCCCCTTCAAGGCATGTTCCTTGCGGTATTGCCCCGGCGTCAGACCGGTTTCTTTTTTGAACTTGCGGATGAAGTTCGGCGCGTCGAGATAACCGACCTGCTCGATAATCTCCTTGAGTGGTGCGCTGGTATTCTCCAGCAGCCGGATCACCTCGTCCACACGCCGCTGCCAGATATATTGCGAGAAATTACTGCCGGTCTTCTCCTTGAAGCTCCGGCTTAAATAAGAGGTCGAGATGGCGAACTTCAGCGCCACATGCTCCAGACTCAGGGTGTAGTCTGCGAACTGCTGGTCCACATACGCCAGAATGTCATCCATCAGGGAAGACTCGCTGTTCTCGGTGTTCCGCTCCACCTGCGCACAAATGGCGGAAGCCAGCGAGAGCAGCCGGCTCTCCAGCTCCTCCAGCGTCTCGAAGGAGGTCAGCTCCGGCATATTGGTGAACACCTCATCCATACCAAGCTCCGAGGCGGTGCGCAGAAAAGCATTCAGCAGATCGAAGCAGATACACCGCAGCAGATGAACCTGCAGCGGCTCGTCCTTGATCGTGTCAATGGTATCGGCAATCATCTGGGCCGCTACCGATTCGTTGCCCTGCTTCAGACTCTGCTCCAGCTTCAGCATGGTTTTGCGCGGAATCCAGAAGCTCTCGGCAGCGGCAGGATTCAGCTCCGCAAGCTGCTCGAAATAGGTGACCTGGCCGCTGCGCCGGATCATCCGGTGCTCAAGGGCGGCGGCAGCTTCAATGAAAGACTGGTTCAACCGGGCCAGGTCCCGGTAGGCCATGCCGACACCAATACTCAACGCGAGCTGTGAGTGTTCACGGATCACATCCTGAATCCCTTCAATGACCTGCTCCATCCGGCGCTGAACGGGCAGCTCCCCCTCCCCTGGCAGGGAGATGATCAGAGCGAACTGGTCCTTGACCGAGAATTCAATCCCGAAGATCTGCGCATCCGGGCCTGGCAGGCAGATATTGCTGAGCATCTCCTGCAGCAGATGGCGTTCCTGCCAGGACTTGCCGCCCGGCGCTGCATCATCCCAGGACAGGATAGCCGAGAAGTAGAGGCCCTGTCCCTGCGGATGCCGGAAGCCTGCGCTCAGGATCATCTGTTCAATCTCGGGATCATCCGGCTGGCCGTGCTTGAGCAGCAGCAGCATACACTGGTTGCGGACAAAAGGCTCCTGGAGATCAATCCGGGCACTGTAGTCATGCAGCGTCTGGCGGATGGACTCCCATTCATTGCGCAGCTTCGGAGCTTCATTACTGCTGCCTCTCGGCTTGGCGAACTCCATCAGATCGCGGATCGGGTGGTATTGCCGTTTGGCCAGCAGCAGCGCGGCGGCTATACCGGTAACGACTGTAATACAGAAGACAATCAGGATCAGCGTCTGGACATGGGCGACACGGCTGAAGAACTGGAAGCTGGGCATCGTGGTGACGTAGGTCCAGCCATTCTCCTCGGACTGCACGGACACCACGGAGTACTGTTCCCCGTCCAGCTCCAGATTGTGAATCCCCGGTTCAAGGGCGGAGAGGGTCTGAAGCTCGTTCTGGGGGAAACTGACACCATGGCTGTTCGCGGTCAGCACCTCGCCGGAGGGGCCGAAGATATAGCTGCTGCCCGAGAAATCGCTCAGAACCGAATCCATGACGCCGGTAAGATTGGATTCCTTCATCAGATAGACGACCGTCCCGTAAGGAAACGGGTCATTGGGTTTCACAGGAACAAGCATGGCGAGCATCGGCTCGATCCTGGAGTTGACAGTCACATTCTCAGCAGGACGCACCAGCGGCTGACGGGTCTCGTTCAAGTCGCGCCGCAGCTCCTCCGGGGTCCAGCGCTCGAACTGATAGAGGGTATCGAAGGTGACATGAAGATCAGCCAGACCGCGGTAAGAATAGATATTCGAATCGCCGTGGAAGTAGAGGAACAGATCCTCCGCAATGCTGCTGCTGGCCTTGTAATTCGCCAGTGCCTGAATCGCCTCCAGACTGTAATAAGGATGCCGGACCATATAAGGAGTCAGATGCTTGTCATAGGCGATTCTTCCGGCGATCTCCTGAAGCTCATTCATTCGCCCGTCGATGGTGCTTTTCACCTGATTGAGCTGATTAACATTGGATTGTTCAATTTCGACCCGCAGGCCCTTGACGGCGTTTTCATAGACGAAGATGGTAACGCCGGTGAGCGGGATCAGGAACATGAGGATATAGGAAAAAGCGTATTTCAGCAGCAGCCTTGACTTGAAATGATTCCAGGTCAGCCGGAACCGGTTCAGCAAGGATGGCTGGGGTGCGGGATTGGACATGCAGCAGTACCTCCAGTGTTAAGATATTCGGACTAGAAATCTTGGATGGATTCTCTTGGATTAGAAATCGCAGTTCTCTTCTGGATTACATTTGTGCTACTATAAACATTATAACATTATAATCTTTTGAGTGAAGCAGCTTTATATTTTTATTAAAGGACGGCACAGCTGTTGCTACTTGTTAAATATAAGGATGTATGGAGTTCATGTCATTAATCATTTTTTGTAATTCCCCTGTAAATCTGTAATTGAAAAAAGGAGATGGGACGAGTGGGCACAGAGAACGTGCTGCGCAATTTGCGGCTGGTGGACGGCCGGACGGTGGATATCTCCATTCAGGATGGGATCATCACCGCGATTACCCCGCCGGGGCAGGCGGAAGGCGGGACCCTGCTGGACTGCTCCGGGTTATACGGCTCCAGCGGATGGATTGATCTGCATGTGCATGCTGTGCCGGAGCTTGACCCCTACGGCGATGTGATCGACGAGATCGGGGTGAAGCAGGGAGTGACGACACTTGTGGATGCCGGGAGCTGCGGAGCAGACCGGATCGGGGCTTTTTACAGTGCTAGTCTTCTGGCCGATACCCGGGTATTCGCGCTGCTCAATATCTCAAGAATCGGCCTTGCGCGGACCGATGAGCTCTCACAGCTGGACTGGATTGACCGGACCCACGCGCATGCGGCAGCGGCAGCGTATCCTGAATTCATCGTCGGCCTGAAAGCCCGCATCAGCCAAAGTGTCGTCAAAGACAGCGGCATACAGCCGCTTAAGCTGGCACGGGCCTTGTCGGATGAGATGAAGCTTCCGCTCATGGTGCATATCGGCTCCGCTCCGCCTGCTATCTCCGAAGTGCTGGAGCTGCTGCGGGCGGGCGATGTAATTACCCATTACCTGAACGGCAAAGCCAATAATCTGTTCCGGGCGGACGGCACACCGCTGCAAGAGCTGCTGGATGCTGTGGCCCGGGGCGTTCATCTGGATGTCGGTCATGGCACAGCAAGCTTCTCCTTCCAGGTAGCTGAGCAGGCGAAGCGGGCAGGGGTTGCGCTGGATACAATCAGCACAGATATCTACCGGGGCAACCGGCTGAACGGTCCGGTGTACAGTATGTCAGATGTTCTGACGAAATTTCTGTATCTCGGCTACAGTCTGGAAGAAGTGATCCGTGCCGTCACCAGCAGCGCCGCAGATTGGCTCGGCAAGCCGGAGCTTGGGCACATCCGGGTAGGCGGGCAGGCGAATCTGACCTTGTTCTCCCTGGAAGCAGGGGAGAAGCAACTGAAGGACTCAGAAGGCGATGTCCGGACCGCGAATTACTATATTGAAGCAAAAGGAGTCTTTATCAATGGATCACTCATTACAGGCTAAATATGGATTGAAGCGTGTGGTTAATGCCAGTGGAAGAATGAGTATTCTTGGCGTATCCGCGCCCACCGATTCGGTGATGGAGGCTATGAAGCAGGGCGGACAGCAGTATGTGGAGATCGCGGATCTGGTGGACAAAGCGGGAGCGTACATCGCCCGTCTGCTTGGCTCGGAAGGGGCCGTTGTCGTGAACTCAGCCTCCAGCGGCATCGCGCTGTCGGTGGCGGCCATTGTAACCGCCGGAGATCCGCGCCTCAGTCTGCGCCTGCACCAGGAGCCGGTGCTGAAGAATGAGATCATTATGCTGAAGGGCCATAATGTGCAATATGGAGCGCCGGTGGAGACGATGGTCTTCCTCGGCGGCGGCCGGGTGGTTGAAGCAGGATATGCCAACGAAGGCCGCGCAGAGCATATTGAACAGGCCATCGGTGAACGTACCGCAGCGATCCTCTATGTGAAATCCCACCATGCCGTACAGAAGAATATGATCTCCGTGGAGGAGGCCTGGGAGGTTGCACAGCGCAGGGGCGTGCCAATGATTGTCGATGCGGCTGCGGAGGAGGACCTGCGTAAATATGTCCAGTATTCAGATCTGGCCATCTACAGCGGCTCGAAGGCTGTGGAAGGTCCAACTTCGGGCATTGTAGCGGGCAAGCAGAAATACACCCAGTGGCTAAAGGTGCAGCTCCATGGGATTGGCCGCAGCATGAAGGTTGGCAAAGAGACGACCTTCGGATTGCTTCAGGCGTTGGATGAATACCAGACCAAGGCTGACAGCAGCCAGCAGGAGAAGCAGGCACTGGAGGCGCTTCAACCGCTCACTGGTCTTCCCGGAGTGTCGGTCCGCACCGTGCAGGATGAAGCGGGCCGGGAGATCTACCGGGGGCGCATCCAGATTGATGCCGCTGCTGCGGGCGTGGATGCACGGGAGGTCAATGACCGCCTGCGGGAAGGCGATATTGCCGTGTATACGCGGGACTATGGCGTGAAGCAGGGATATTTCGATATCGATCCGCGATCGCTGCAGGGCGACGATCTTCAGGTTATCGTCAGCAGAATTCATGAAATAATAGGGGGCAGAACATAATGAGCAAGATTCAGGAGCGTTTCTATAAGAACAGAGCGGCACTGAATGTACTGGCTGGCAGTATCGGGAATGCCAAGGATATCTATGAGGCTGCCGAAGGGCATGTTCTGGTGGGCGTACTCTCCAAAAATTACGCTAACGCCCGGGAAGCGTCCGCCGCTATGACGGAGTATGGACAGACGATCCAGGACGCCGTATCGATCGGGCTTGGAGCCGGGGACAACCGCCAGGCGGCGGTAGTCGCAGAGATTGCTTCAAGCTATGCAGGCAGTCATATCAATCAGGTGTTTCCGGCAGTAGGTGCGACCCGTGCCAATCTGGGAGCAAAGGACAGCTGGATTAACAGCCTGGTCTCTCCCTGCGGACAGCCGGGCTATGTCAATATTTCCACCGGTCCGGTCAGCGCGGGGAATGCTTCGCAGGCCATCGTTCCGGTACATGCTGCCATTGCTCTGGTCCGGGACATGGGCGGCAATGCGCTTAAATATTTTCCGATGAAAGGGCTGGAGCTGGAAGAAGAATATCGTGCGGTAGCTACGGCCTGCGGAGAAGCCGGATTTGCCCTGGAGCCTACCGGCGGCATCGATCTGGATAACTTCGGACCCATTCTGGAGATTGCACTTCAGGCAGGCGTGCCGCAGGTGATCCCGCATGTCTATTCCTCAATTATTGACCCGCAGACTGGAAGTACGAACGTACAGGATGTCCGTACGCTGCTCCGTACGATGAAATCGCTGGTGGACCGGTATGCCTAGAATCGCTGCCTTCGGCGAAGTGATGATGCGGCTTCAGGTTCCGGGGGTGGAGACACTGGCCCAGAGCAGCAGGCTGGAGTATTCTTTTTCGGGCAGCGGGGTGAATGTGACGGCGGCGCTCGCCAGATATGGCCATAACGGAGCACTGATCACGACCTTGCCGGAGACTCCGGTAGGGGAAGCCGCAATCGCTTATCTGCGCAAGCTTGGGGTGGATACGTCGCTGATCCGCCGGGGCGGCAAGCACCTCGGAATGTACTTCCTGGAGAACGGGTTCGGCGCCCGCCCCGGAAGAGTCACTTATACCGACCGGCTGGGCAGCAGCTTCAATACCGCAGAGGCCAATCAGTATGATATGGCGGCGCTGGCTTCCCGGGTGGATGTACTTCATCTATGCGGCATTACGCTGGCTATGAATGACGGGGTGCGCGGGCAGATGAAGCAGCTTGCGGCGGAGGTGAAGCGTGCCGGGGGCAGGGTGGTATTTGATTGCAACTACCGTCCGGCGTTATGGGGTGAGGAGGGGTATGCCAAGGCCCGTCCGCATTACGAGGAGCTGCTTGCGCTTGCCGATCTGGTGCTGATGAACGAAAAGGATGCGCTGTACATTCTTGGCACCGCAGCGGCAGATTATGATAGAATAACACAGTTGAAGCAAGCGATTCCCGCTGTGGCGGAGCGCTTCGGAATCAGAGCGGCAGCGGGCACCCACCGTGAGATTAACGCGGACAATACGCATTCCCTGACAGGATATTTGTACCGTCAAGGTACATTCGCGTTCTCCCGTAAGCTGACCTTCCCGGTGTATGACCGGATTGGTGCCGGTGATGCTTTTGCCAGCGCTATTATCCATGGTGAATTGCAGGAGTATCCGCAGCAGCAGACGGTGGAGATGGCAGCCGCCGCAGCGATGCTGGCCCACACTATCCCGGGCGATACCGCGCTGTTTACCGAGGGCGAGGTGCTCCGGGCGCTGTCAGACTTTACCTTAGATGTTGAAAGGTAGTGAACGTAAGGTGTCACTGAAACGCAAGCAAGGCCCTTTATACCAGCAGATCCAGAAGATCCTCAAGGACCGGATTCTGCACGGGGTATACCCGCTCGGCAGCATTATTCCCTCCGAGCCTCAGCTCGAGAAGGAGTTCGGTGTCAGCAAAATGACGGTCCGCGGCGCGGTCCAGGAACTGGCCCAGGAAGGTTATGTGCAGAAGAAAAGTGGTGTCGGAACCATAGTCATGCGCAATACCTCCTACCAGAAGCTCTCCAAGGGCAAACGGTTCACGGAGCTGCTGGTCGAAGCGGGCCATAAGCTGGAAAAGAAACTGCTCTTATCCCAGCGCCTCGTAAATGAAGCTGGAACAGAGGAATACAGCCTCTACGGGCCGTATTGCCAGCGGATTGAACGTCTGTATATTCTGGATGGCCAGCCCTATATACATCTGGTGCATTTCCTGACGGCAGCAGCCCTGCCCGGCGGGGAAGCGGCAGAGATGGGGGCAGACATCCAGTCCCTGTACGACTCGCTGGAGGAGAACGACATTGTGCTGGAGAACTTCAGGGACCGCTTCTTCGTGGAGTCGGCACCATCCGAGGTATGCGTGCTGCTGAAGCTTCCGCCGGGGACGCCTGTGCTGAAGCGCCTGCGCAACTCCTATGACGGGGAAGGCAGGCTGATCGAGCACAGCATCGGCTGCTATAATACGGAGCTCCATCATTATCTGGTCAGCTATGATACTTGAAGCTGTGGTTCCTTTGGACAGATGTTGCAGCCACAAGATTTGTTAGAGGGATAACCTCGCACTTGGTCCCGCTGCTTGCAGCGGGGTTTTTACCATGGATGTAGCCTGCAGCTGAGAATTGTGCCTGAAATGCAACATTCGCTGAAACCTATCGGCTCTATCCCTCCAAAGTTGCACAAAAGGCAGCATTCCTCCCGCTTGAGGCAGATGAACGTAACTTTTGCTGTATTTCATACAACATTCCTTCCGGATATGCCGTAATAGCTGCGCGTAGGTTGCAGAATGTACAGCATTTTGCAGGGAGGTTATTCTGGCTTGCTAAACTTAATAAAACACAGTGAATTAATAAGAATTTTATCTTTTCAAATGACATGGTTTGTGAGAGAATAGGTACAATTCTTTATTGTTAACGTTTCCCATTATCGATTTATGAGGAGGAAATACCCATGTCAGAAGAGCGCAAGCTGTCATTTGAGACCCTAGCCGTTCATGCAGGCCAGGAGATTGACCCAACTACTTTAGCCCGTGCCGTGCCGCTGTATCAGACTACATCCTACGGGTTCCGCGATGCGGAGCACGCAGCGAATCTGTTCGCGCTCAAGGAGTTCGGCAACATCTATACCCGGCTTATGAATCCCACAACCGATGTGTTTGAACAGCGTCTTGCCGCGCTGGAGGGCGGGGCCGGGGCACTGGCGACAGCTTCCGGAATGGCGGCCATTTCCTTCTCTATTCTGAATATTGCCGGAGCCGGGGATGAGATTGTATCCTCCGCAAGCCTGTACGGCGGGACTTATAATCTGTTCTCTACAACGTTGCCCAAGCTGGGGATTCAGGTGAAATTTGTGGATTCCGACAATCCGGAGAACTTCCGGGCGGCGATTACGGACAAGACCAAGGCGCTCTACGCCGAGACCATTGGCAACCCGCAAGGCAATGTGCTGGATATCGAAAAGGTTGCAGCCATCGCCCACGAACACGGGATTCCGCTGATTGTTGACAACACCTTCCCTAGTCCGTATCTGCTGCGTCCGATTGAATTCGGGGCGGATATCGTCGTACACTCGGCGACCAAATTCATCGGCGGCCACGGTACCTCCATCGGCGGAGTCATCGTGGACGGCGGCAAATTCGACTGGAAGGCCAGCGGAAGGTTCCCTGGACTTACTGAACCGGACCCGAGCTACCACGGGGTAGTCTACACTGAAGCTGTAGGTCCTATCGCCTATATCATCAAAGCGCGGGTTCAACTGCTTCGTGACCTAGGCGCGGCCATTTCACCGTTCAACTCGTGGATGCTCTTGCAGGGGCTCGAAACGCTGCACCTGCGTCTGGAGCGCCACAGCCAGAATGCACTCAAGGTTGCCCAGTATCTGGAGGCGCATGATTCTGTGGAGTGGGTAAGTTATGCCGGACTGCAGAGTCATCCATCCTATGAGCTGGCGCAGAAATATCTGCCTAAGGGCCAAGGGGCAATCCTGACCTTCGGCATCAAAGGCGGAGCAGCAGCAGGGGTGAAGCTGATCGAGAATGTGAAGCTGTTCTCCCATCTGGCTAATGTCGGCGACTCCAAGTCGCTGATCATCCACCCGGCTAGCACCACCCACCAGCAGTTGTCGGACGAAGAGCAGGCGGCAGCCGGTGTTAATCCGGAACTGCTGCGCTTGTCCATTGGCACCGAATCCATCGACGATATCCTCTTCGACCTGGAGCAGGCGATCGCTGCCAGCCAGGAGTCTTAAGGGGAAGAGCAGAAGCGGGCTATGCCGCTGAGCTAATATCCCGGAAACCTAGCTCCTGACAGCATAGGATGAGAAATTACCAGCCACTGTGTTATGCAGAACCATTCTGCATGATACGGTGGTTTTTTGCTGAATATAAGCATTTATATGTTTCACACCATAACTCTTCCTTCTATTTCTCGCGGAAACGGTGCCGTCCCTAAAAGGACGGCAAAGCCGTTTCCACTTGAGCGGGAGCAGGAGGTGGGGGGAATGGGAGGAGGGAGGCGGAGTGTTTGCGAGGAAATAAGGAAATGGTTTGTAAGAAAAGCGGTTCGTGAGGAACTGATCCGAGGAATTGGGCCGGCGAATGTATTTTCTGCAGTAGATTAGGCTATATTCGGCGTTAAAATCCGTTCTGATGTATTCCATACAACAAACAACAGAATATGTAAAGGTTACTTCCCGCCTACTTCAACTCGCCCACCTACTGAAGCTCGCCACCCTCCGCTTGTCCACTACCCATTCGAGTAAGCTGCTGCTGCTGCATTCATTTGATACCGTTTGCATATTTCAGTGCCTTTGCCAGTATTTATAGATTGAAGCATGTTAAGTGCTGGCAGCAGCCCCTTGAGGGGAGCAGATCGGCAGTAATCCAAGTGAGAAAAGGTGGGTGCGAGGATGAAGGGTGAACGCCAGCAGAAGGATGATCCAAACAAGGAAGAGCGCCCGTTCAAGTATAACACCGGCGACCGGACCATTGGCATAGAGATGAGCCAGTCCGCATCTGTAGCTTCCGCCGCAGCGGAATTTCTTGCTGAAGGGGAGCCGCGTAAGGGAAAAGTGAACCGGGAGCGGACTTATTCCCGCCGCCCGGGGGAGCGTCAGGCATTCCTGGTCCTGCGTGATGGAACGGGTGAGCGGTCTCATCAGCGTGAGGAGCCGGGTGTCTACCCTGCGGGCCCTTGCCTGATCCGGGGCGAGGAATGGCTGCTTGCGCCAGAGACCGCAACACTCTATTCAAGCTGGATGTCATGCAGTGATGAGGAGCAGGCGGAGCGTATCCTGCAGCGGATCTATCACCGGCTGCGGGCTGCTGCTGCCGACCTCCTGGAGTCGGCGGACGGCGTCTGGGCCGCGGTTGCTCTGCTCTATACGCCGGAGCTCGCTGCCCGCCCGGCCAGACTTGCTGCGCTTCAGGATGCGCAGCTTGACGCGCTGTTCGCCGCCGCCCTGCACAGCCAGCGGCTGGGCGGCGACAGCCGCATCGATTTGCTGGCGCCGTACCCCGCCAGCCTGGAGGAATTCGCGGCGCAGCGCGAATTCATTGAGGGTGTGGCCGAGCAGACTCTCGGCCACGCTTATGCGGCAGCCTGCCGCATCGGGGCGCTGCTCGCGCCCGATGTGGAGCAGGCTGCCGCCGGAGAAATCGCGCGTATCGCCGATTTCCTGGTGCTGGACGGCGCGGCGGAGGAGGCCGCGCCCGGGGAGAACGCCGCCGAGGGCTTCGCGCAGGCGGCGGCTGGGGTGCTGGCCGCCGTACGCCGGGTGCGGCCGGCGGCGGCAGTGCTCGCCGCGGGGGCACCGGCGGCGTACGCGCTGGCCGATCTGTATGAGATCGGCCTGAGCGGGGTCTTTTGCAGCGCAGCCCTGCGGACTGAAGCGCTGCTCCGGGCGGCCTGCCTGACCTGGATCGCCCGGCAGGACAATACCGACGCTGCCGCCGGAGGATGGCAGTAGCTGCCGGAGAGGATGGCTGCTGTCTCTGATCCCCATCTAGAGCGGCGACTGTGTTCAAGCTGCTGCTACCGCCAGAAGGACTATCGCCGTCACCACACCGATAATCTGCCTGTGCTACTCGCAGCCGTACAGCGCAACGCTGCGACTCATGCTGTTCAAGCTGCTGCCGTCAGACAATACGCTCTCCAAAGACCCTTAATATCTAAGCGCCTCTACTATAACAAAAACCCGATTCCACCAGCCATCTAGGCTGCGGCGGAATCGGGTTTTATTATGCCTGCTTATGGCCTTCAGACTAACTGGCTACTGTTGGCGAAATCCTGCACTAAATACAACATTCCCCGCGTTAAGTCGGCTCTAACTCAGGATTGTTGTAAGAAATGCAGCATTTCTCATCCCCCAAACCGAGGGGCGAGCCAATTCCTGCATTTTGTGCAACATTCCACTCAAACGCCCGGGAGTAAGTAACCAAAGCTGCAATTAGTGCAACATTTCTCCTTCGTGACCAACAAGCCTCCTAATCCAACAGTCCCCTAACCCAGCATTCCCTAACCCAACCGTACCGTTGCCCCTCCGGGAATTCGGCAGGCTTCGCCCTCTACGGAGATCCATACCTCCACTGCCGACGGGTTATAGACCATCTCCTGCGAAGCCGAGAAGCGCAGTCCCTGCACAGCGGAGAGGTAGTCCACGATCCCGATATTGGTGGCGTACCAGATGTCTTCGTGGCCGCCCATCATAGCGGCGAACTGCTCCAGCTCCTGCCAGTTGTCATCGTCATTGAACTCATAGCTGTGTCCCCAGACATAGAGCAGCTGCATATACGAGAAGCGGGGCTTCTCCTCCAGGAACTTCTTACCCAGGGCCAGCATCTCCTTGTGGTGGCAGGTAGGGTGCCAAGCCAGCAGGTTGTCCGGCAGGCTGAAGCTGTGGTGGGAATTCACCGTGCGGGAATACTCAATACCCAGGGCAGGGAGCAAGCCGACCACCTGATCATTGTAATTGCCGAACGGATAGGACATGCCCCTTACCGGATAACCGGCCAACTCCTCCAGCGCCTTGCGGTCCGTCAGAATCTCATCGGCGATCCCCTCGCGCGGAGTCATAGTTAGGAAGGGATGGGTGCTGGTATGCGCCGAAATCTCATGCCCCTCATAGAGCGCAGCCACCTCGTCCCGCGAGATGTAGCCTTCATTGCCGAACAACCCCGAATTGAGATGAAAAGACCCCTTCAGCCCATGCTGATTCAGAATCTCGACGAGCTTCCGGTCGTAGGTTCTTCCATCATCCCAGCTTAATGTTAGCGCTTTAGCAACACCGCCGGGGAAAAGATCAAACTTGATTCTCATTACCTGTTACCCTCCCTGATTTCTCTTTATGTAGATTGAACTGGAAATTTATAATGTGGGATTTGTTCCTGACTCCGTGGAGGCCTTGCTCTTCCGGGCGCTGCCAGTCTGCGGCTTCCTCTAAGTCACTTCTCCCATTATTAAATTTACAGGTCCAATCTATATAGATACTCCTCCAACTGATGAATACAGCCCCATCATGAACAATGCCAGAAATGAAAGCGATTAGCAAGATTCTTGTTAATGGACGGCATTGCGCCGCTTGACTACACTGAGGTGGCGAACAGGGTATCCACGTAGCAGCAGGCCCTGATCAGGACATTCACAAGGGGGAACATGATGAAGACCGTGTCACGAACAGCACTGGAAGGCCATATCGCCCGTGTCATTGAGCGGATGAAGGATATGAGAGGCTCCATTCAGGAAACGGCGCCCATTGGCATCATCTCGATGGACAATTGGGAATGGCCGCAGGGGGTGGGATTGTTTGCCTTGTACAGCTACTACCGTGAGAACGGGAAAGAGGAGATTCTGCAATATCTGACCGGCTGGTTCGACAGCAAGCTTGACGGGGGAATCCCGGTGAAAAACGTCAATACGATGTGTCCGATGCTTACTCTTAGCTATCTGGCGGAGGAGACCGGACGCGCGGATTATCTGAAGCTGTGCCGGGAATGGCTGGAGTATGCGCTGCATGAGATGCCGCGTACAGAGGAAGGCGGCCTTCAGCATGAGGTGACCGGCAGTCCGAATACCGGTCAGCTTTGGGACGACACGCTGTATATGACAGTGCTGTTTGTGGCCCGGATGGGGATCATGCTGAAGGAGGAAGAGTGCATACAGGAGAGCATCCGCCAGTTTCTCGTCCACCTTAAGTATCTGACCGATCCCGTAACCGGTTTATTCTTCCATGGCTGGACCTTCGAGGGTGGCCATCACTTTGCCCGGGCCCTGTGGGCACGCGGCAATTCCTGGTATACCGCCGGGCTGGTGGATTATCTGGAGATGGTGGAGCTGCCGCCGGGCGTGAGCAGCTTCCTGCTCTCTTCACTGGAGCGGCAGGTGGGCAAGCTGATGGAGCTCCAGGCGCCGGAGGGAGCGTGGCATACCCTGCTGGACGACAGCAGTTCGTATCTGGAGACCTCGGCTACCGCCGCTTTTGCTTACGGGATGCTTAAGGCCGTGCGGCAAGGGCTGCTGCCAGAGGACTGCCGCAAGCCTGGAATGACAGCCCTTCATTACGTGCTGGACCAGATAGATGAAGACGGGGTAGTGAAGGGTGTCTCCTACGGGACGGGCATGGGCGCTACGCTTCAGGACTACCGGGAGATCCCCGTCTGCCCGATGCCCTACGGGCAATCCATGGCGCTCCTGCTGCTGGTAGAGGCGATAAAGCATGTATAATTCCGCCAACATTAATCCCTCCAGCACCAATCCATCCAGCATCCATTCCGCCACCAGAGGGCTGCCGGGATTGGACCGGGTTGCCTTCCATAACGTTGCCGAGCTGGAGCCGGCAGCGGGCTACGGGTTGCACCTCCGCCGCATTCCCCGCAGCGTCAGGGAGCACCTGAATGAGCGGGGCCGGTTCATTGCCGGGGAAGCAGGTGGTTGTGAGCTCAGGTTCGTCACACCGGCTCCGAATATCCGGGTAACCTTGTCTTTGCCGGAGACGGATGGCTGTGTGACCGTGTTCAAGGGCGGGCTGTTCCATTCCAGGCATGAGCTTCAGGCGGGGACGATCCGCACGCTCCAGTTAAGCGAGCCGCCGCGGCTGGCGATGGCTGACCGCAGGCTGCTGATGGGCACAGGCTTTGCGCCGGAGGTATGGCGGATCTGCTTCGGACGGTATGCCTGCGTGGTCTGCGGCATCGAGACCTTCGGCCATCCGCTCCGCCCGCCGGTGGAAGGGGAGATTCCCCGCCAGCGTTGGATGGCTTACGGTTCATCCATCACCTATGGAGAGAATAGCAGCCTGCCGTATATTGCTCACGCGGCAAGAAGGCTGGCTGCCGATGTGCTGAATCTGGGCATGAGCGGCTCCTGCCACTGTGAACGGGAGATGAGCAATTATCTGGCGGCGCAGCAGGACTGGTCGTTCATGACCCTGGAGCTGGGCGTGAATATGCGGGATCACCTGTCGGCAGACGAATTCCGTGAGCGGACCGGCTATCTGCTGGACCGGCTGGTAAGCGGGCATCCGGAGAAGCCGGTGGCGGTCATTACGATCTACCCCAACTTTGCCATGTTCCCGGGCAGCGGGATTGCGGAGCAGGACAGCCGGTTCAACGCCATTCTGCGCAGCCATGTAGAGCGCCTGTCCCACCCCAAGCTGCACCTGATTGAAGGAGACCGGGTGCTGGATGATCTTAGCGGGTTGTCCTGTGATCTGATTCATCCCGGGGATGACGGACATATCCGGATGGGGGAGAATCTGGCCCGGGAGCTGGCCGAAATCCTGTAACCCCAGGCTGTATAAGGGTTCTGCGGCGATTAACAGGTAAACTGAATATTGCTCTAACCGGCCGGAGCGGCTATGGTGAGGACATGAAACGGCCATTTCAGCTCCATCGCATGACTTAATCAAGCACAACACGCAAGCGAAAGGAGGCACCGGAATGAAAGCGAATACAAGCAGTGAAGCGGTGCTGCAGCTGGACACTTCACGGCAGAGCGGAAGCAGCCGCAGGCGCTTCTGGCAGACCCGCCGGTTCAAGAACAATGTCCCCTTGTGGGTCATGTTCGTTCCGGTTATCGCATTTTATATGATTTTCAAATACACCCCCATGCTGGGGCTGGTTATCGCCTTCAAGAACTATACCTTCTATGAAGGGGTATGGGGCAGCCAGTGGGTCGGCATGGACAATTTCACCAATCTGTTCACCCAGGCACAGTCGGTGCAGATTATCCGCAATACGCTTGTGCTCAGTATATTATCCGTGCTGGTCAGCTTTCCGTTCCCGATTGCCCTGGCGATTATGCTGAATGAAGTCAGGAACAAGTGGTTCAAAAAATCAGTCCAGACCCTCGTCTACTTGCCTTACTTCTTCTCCTGGGTCATTGTCGGCGGGCTGGTGGTGACGATCTTTGCCCAGACCGGGGTAGCTAACGTGGTGGTTGAGAAGCTGACCGGCCAGGCTTTTCCCTTCCTGTTCAAGGAGTGGTCCTGGGTCTCGATCTTTCTCGGCTCTGGAATATGGAAGGACGCGGGCTTCAATGCAATTATCTATCTGGCTGCACTGACGTCCATTGACCCCAGCCTCTATGAAGCGGCGAGTATGGACGGGGCGGGCAAATGGAAGCAGATCCGCAACATCACTTTGCCCGGGATCAGCCCGACCATCGTCATCATGCTGATTCTCGCCATGGGACGGGTGATGGAGGTAGGGTTCGACCATGTCTACGTGCTGCAGAACTCGATTGTATCGGGCATCTCCGAGGTCATCAGCACCTACATCTACGCGATTGGACTGCAAGGCGGGCAGTTCAGCCTGACGGCTGCCCTGGGGATGTTCGATTCCCTGGTCGCGCTGACTCTGGTGCTGATCTCCAACGCCATTGCCCGGCGCTTCAATAAAGGCTTGTGGTAACAGGAGGACACTATGCAAAGTACAAACGGTGAAAAAGTATTCTACAGCTTCAATTATCTGCTGCTGACGCTCGCAGGCATTCTGTGTCTGCTGCCGCTGCTCCATCTGGCCTCCCTGTCCCTCAGCGGCAAGGATGCGGTACTGTCCGGTTTTGTCACCCTGTGGCCGGTGGATTTCACACTAAGCTCATACACGATGCTCTTTGAAGGAACGCCGGTGGTGCGCGCCTTCGGCAACAGCCTGCTGATTACCCTGGTCGGTGTGGCGGCCAGTATGCTGTTCACCATTTTCGCTGCGTATCCCTTGTCCCGCCGTGATTTCTACGGAAGACGCACGCTGACGCTGGCGATTGTGTTCACCATGCTGTTCACCGGCGGACTGATCCCGACCTATCTCGTGGTCAGCAGTCTTGGTCTGGTCGATTCCTACGCAGCCCTGTGGCTGCCGGCTCTGGTCAGCACTTATAATATGATGATCATGCGGTCTTTTTTCGAGAACATACCGGAGGAGCTGGTGGAAGCGGCCAGAATTGACGGCTCCGGCGAATGGCGGCTGCTGGCGGGCATTATTCTGCCGTTGTCCCTGCCCGTACTGGCGACGATCGGACTCTTTTACGGCGTGTATTACTGGAACTCCTTCTTCAACGTCATGATCTACATGAACAGCCCGGAGAAAATCAATCTGACCGTGCTTATCCAGCAGATGGTGAAGAGCCAGGCCGTCCTGCAGGAGCTGAATACGATGAACTCGCAGGAGGTGGTCAACATTACACCGGAAGGCATCAAGGCTGCGGGGATTATGGTCATGGTCATTCCGATGCTGATTGTTTATCCGCTGCTGCAGCGTTATTTTGTCAAAGGCGTAACCATCGGGGCCATCAAGGGCTGACCGCTGCTGCGCCATACCGCAAATACCAGAACGCCATTATTAGGAGGGTCATAATCATATGCACAATTCACCCCGGCTTAGAAAAACAACCGCTGCAAGTGCAGCATCCCTGCTGCTCGCAATCGCGGTAACAGGCTGCGGCGGCAACAATGCCGCCACGCAGGGCACAGACAAGAGAGAGGGCTCCGGGAAGCGCGGGTCCATCACCGTCTCGCTGTACGACCGCGGCTCGGTACCCGCAGAAGAGGGGACAATGAGCGACAACCGCTGGACGAAATGGGTCAATGAGAACGGGCCGGTGAACGTCAAATACGTTACGGTTCCGCGTTTTGAATCCCTGCAAAAGTTCAATGTGCTGTTCGCGTCGAAGTCTGCCCCTGACCTGATCTTTGAATTTGATACCGCTTACCAGGGGCAGCTCTACAACCAGAAGCAGCTCCTTCCGCTGGATGACCTGATTGCGGGCAGCAGTACAGAATATAAGGCGATGCTGGAGAAATATCCGGCGCTGCGCAAGGCAGGTACCATGGCGGACGGCAAGCTGTATACGGTGGGGCGTCCGATCCAGTTCGGTCCGCAGCATTATCTGTTTATCCGCAATGACTGGCTGAAGAAGCTGAATCTGGAGGTGCCCACCACACCGGAGGAGCTGCTGAAGGTGGCAAAAGCATTCACTGAGCAGGACCCGGACGGCAACGGCAAAGCGGATACGCAGGGAACCGGACTCAGCTTTGTAGCCGGAATTATTCTGAACAACATGTTCGGCACCGGATTTACGCTGTTTGGCGAAGACCAGTACCCATGGGTGCTGGAGAATGACAAGGTTGTCCATGACTGGGACCGGATCAAGGCGGCAATCTCCTTCCAGAAGGAGCTGTATGCAGCGGGTGTGGTGGATAAGGATTTCGTCACGGATAAGAACGGCGAGAAGCAGAAGCAGGAGTGGATCTCCGGCAAGCTGGGCATTTACGGCGGTAACGGGGCCGATGTCAGCACCTATGAGACGCTCAAGAAGAACTCGCCGGAGGCCGAGGTGATCCCGATTGCCTTGCCGACGACGGAATTCGGCCAGTTCAGCCCGACGCTGACCTCTCCGATCCAGATGACCGGCATGGTGAATGCAGCGGGCAAAGACCCGGAATCCGTGATGAAGATGATTGATTTCATGGTTACAGAGAAGTACACCACCACGATTCAGAACGGCATCGAAGGGGTCCATTACAAGAAAACGGCCGATGGCCGTGCCGAGATGATCGACCCGGAGAAGAACAAGAAGGAACTGGAATATAACCGCGATATGGGCATGCTAACCCCGCTGATCGGCAAGAATTACGGGCTGAAGAACAAGGTGAATCCTACACCGGCGGAACAGGATTTCATCGCAATCTATGAAAAGGCCGAGAAGCTGTACATGAACCCGGACCGCCCGATTGTCGGCATTACGCAAAAAGCCTTCCTGCCGCTGCTGCCGCAGGATCTGACCCAGATCAACACCAATGCGAATAAAACGATCCTTGACCGGGCCATGCAGGCCATCGTCAGCTCCGATCCGGCTTCGGTGGACCAGTTCATTGAAGAAGCCAAGGGGGTCTGGGAGAAGGCAGGCGGCACCAAGGTTGATGAATTCTATGCCTCCTGGTATCAGGAGCATAAAGCGGATGCCATTATGCTGAAGGATATTTATGAAATGGGCAAGCAATTGAGCACGGTGGAATAACAGATGAATTCAAGCACAGGGGGCGGGCAGCGTTGAATCATGAGGTGAGACAGATTCTCGAAAAGAGCTATGCCGCCGCCTCGGCGGATAGTGTAATCGAAGCAGGGCTGGTCCGCTATGACCGGCCCGGGCATACCCGGCAGGTCGCTACGCTGCCTTATTGCCATGAGGCCCGGTTCTCGGCCGGATATTATGCTTACGGCACATTACTGGGCCGGCTGGATGAACAGGCCGGGCTGGAGATGCTTGAAGCGATTGCCGGGCTGCAGTTCACTGACCCGGAGCACCCGGATTACGGAGGGTTCCTCTGGTACCGGGAGGAGAGCGTAATCCAGGATTCCAATGCCGCCTTCTTCATCCTCATGCCGCTGGTGGCGGTGCGCCTCACCAATCCCGGCGTCTTCCCGGCCAGCCATCTGGAGATCATGCAGCGCATGTTCCATCATGCGGCTGCCTGGTTCTCCAAGGAATGCCGGACACCGGAGCTGTTCTACCCGAACAAGACGATGAGTGACGGGGCGATGCTGCTGGCGGTAGCCCACTTTCTCGGAGAACCTGAGTATCTCCAGACGGCAACCGCCTATTTCAAGAGGTGGGAGGAATATACGGTCCGCCGGGGCTGGGGCTGGGGAGAGAATATCAGCCTTGTCTACCAAGGGGTGATGATGAACGCGCTGAGGATTGCCGGTTCTGTACTTCAGCAGCATGACCGGGAGCTGGCCGGGCGGCTGTCTGTGCAGATGGATGCCCTGAAGGAACTGCTCATCTTCCATGACGGAGAGGAATTCGTTCCCTCGATCCGCAGCTATAACTTCCGGGGAGAGACCTCACGGCAGAGCCTGCTGTGGACGATTGCCGGGGTGACGGGGGTCAGTGCTCTGGCGGAGCAGACCTTTTCGCTTAACGATCTGGCGGCGGTCCTACTGTTCGCGGCGGATTTGCGGCCACGGGAGAACGCCTCGGCTGCGCTGCCGGTACCACGGATTCGTGAGGAGCGGATCTTCGATGCCTCGCGTGCCTATACCTGGATCGGGCAGCATACCCGCCTGGGCAGCATCAACCGCTTCCCGGTGATGCCGGGCAGCTACCAGCATCCGTCCTGGGGGCTGGGCTGGCAGAGCTTCCCGGTTAGCTTCAGCGTGCAGGATCAGCAGGTGTCCTATCTGCGCTGGTATGTAGATGACTCCACTGCCGTGCGGACGCATCCGGCGGAGGAATACCGCAGCGCCTATTTGATGCCCGCATTGTTCGCCGGGCCGCTGTACCCGGAGGTGGAGACGCGCTCAGCCCAGCAGGGGAATGCGCTGGTGGTGATCCGCTCGATGACCCGGGTGCATAACCGGGCAGCGGAGATTGCCGATGAATGGCTGGTCCACCGCTATGACGGCGAGGTAGAAGCTGTAGTGAATACTGCCGGAGACAGGGAATGGCTGGTGCTGCGTTACCCGGACTGCGCGGTAGCAGTCACGGCGCTCGGGGGCCTGGACTCCAAGGCGGAAGCTCATGCCGTACTGCCGGTCACGGTGGTGCGGGAGGAAGGACGGATCAGGCTCCGCCAGGTGCTATATTCCGGCAGCGGCTCGATGCTGGCGCTGCCCCGCCTGGAAGCGGGCTGGGCGGTGGTATGTCTGGACGAAGCAGCGGAGTCAGCGGATATCCAGCAGCAGCTCGATACGGTGATGATTGAGGATACACAGAGGGATGACCGGGAGGTGCCCCGTGAGCCATGGGCTCAGATACGCAGCATTAGGCTAACTGCGGGCCCCCGGCCCCCGGTTCAGCTCACCGTTGATCCATACGCGCTGTAACACTATACTTGCTTCCATACGGAAAGGTGGCTATTATGAGACAATCAAGCCGGAAACCCTTATTTGTATACGCTATCATTATGGTTCTGCTGCTGGGACTTCTCCCGGCAGACCTTGGATCTGTTGCCCGGGCGGACAGTGATTACAGGCTGGAAGAGACCTTTGAGACGTATAGCCCCGGTGCGAAGCCGGCCGGATGGACGATTAAGACACCTCCCCAGGGAGTGAGTGTGGGAGTGCAGGCTTGGGAGGGATATCCCGGCAAGCTGCTGGAGCTCCAGCAGACCAGTAAGCTCGCCAGCAGCTACAGCATCAGCAGATCCGTTACAGATGTGACGTACAGAAGCATGTTCAGCTATTCGTTCAGAGCCGAGCAGACCGGAGCCGTGATCTACCTGCCCACCCCGCAGAGCGGTTCCGTGCCGCTGGTGAAGTTCGCCATTAACAACGGAGCGTTCAGCTATATGAAAAAAGGCGCCGGGTCCTGGACCTCCGTACTGCCGGTATCGGCAGGCGTATGGCATGAGGTGCGCCTGTCGCTCGACGGCGGCGGCCATACCTTCGATCTGTCCATTGACGGCAACCGTCTGCTGACGAAGGAGCCGATGGCCGAGGGAGGGGCGTTAACCTCCTTTTATATGGGATTCTATAAAGACAGCACGGGCAAGATCGGCTTTGACAATTTTATTGTAAGCGGATACAAACAGGCGCTCAGTGCAGCCTTTTCCCAGGAAAGCTACAGTCTGCGAAGAGGTGATAAGCTGTCCTTGCCTCTTCAGTTCACACCTGCGGATGCTACAGATCAGACGGCTGTCTGGTCTTCCGGCAACGGGGAGGTCGCCACAGTGGATGGCAACGGCCTGGTCACAGGCATCCGTCAGGGAACCACCGTGGTGACAGCCCAGCCGAATGAGGGGCTTCCGGCCGTCACTGCGACAGTAGCCGTCTACGAAGATCCGATTACGGCCATCGTGTTGGCTCCACTGGAGCGGACGGTGCCCGCAGGCTCCCGTGTGCTGTTACAGGCCTCGGTAACGCCACAGGACAATACGGATACTGGTATCCAGTGGGGAACGGAGGATGAGAGCATTGCCGTGATTGACAGCTACGGAGAGCTGACGGGTGTAAGCGCCGGAACAACGACCGTGTTCGTCACAGATGAGACCGGCAGCGTGCGCGCTGAGACTTCCGTTACGGTGACTGGACGTACAACCGGTCAAGAGCTGTATGTCGCCCCGGACGGGGATGACAGCAATAACGGCACGGAAGCAGCTCCCTTCCGGACGATTGCCCGGACACAGGAGGCGGTTCGTCTGCTGAATGATGATATGGATGCGGATATCGTGGTGAATCTGAGAGAAGGGACCTATACGCTGACGGAGCCGCTGGCATTTACCCCTGAGGATTCCGGGACGAACGGCTATTTCATTACTTACCGCAGTTATCCCGGGGAGCAGGCAGCCATCAGCGGGGGACGGCCCGTCACGGGTTGGGCAGTGTTCGACAGTGCCAGGGGGATCTACAGAGCTAACGTAGGAACCAGCCTTCAGACCCGGCAGTTATTCGTGGACGGCATCCGCGCGGTCCGGGCCCGCAGTACGGCGGGGCTGGTTAATCCGGTCAAGACAGCCACCGGCTATACATCCGATAACCCGGAGCTGGCCGGATGGGGCAACATCGATGATCTGGAGCTTGTATACAATGAGCTGTGGACGAATTCCCGGATCAAAGTAGCGTCTGTCGCTTCTTCAGGCGGCACGGCGCAGATTGTGCTCCAAGAGCCGGGCCGCAGCGCGGTCTTCAACCGCGGATTAACCTCGGCGACGGTTCCGGTCTATTATGAGAATGCGTTTGAGCTGCTGGATGAGCCTGGCGAATGGTACTATAACCGCCAGGAAGGGATGCTGTATTACAAGCCGCGCGCCTGGGAGAATCTCTCCACCGCCGAGGTGGTGGTTCCGGTACTGGAACAGCTCGCTACAATCTACGGTGAATCCGCCGATGAACCGGTGCGCAACCTGAATTTTGCAGGCCTGAAATTTATGTATACCACCTGGAACTGGCCCAGCACGGCTGCGGGACATTCCGATTCCCAGAACAACCATCTGCGTTATCCGTCCATCCCTGATGAACTGACCGATGCAGCGGTGATGCTGGAGCTGGCGAACACGGTGAATTTCCGCAGCAACGAGTTCACCAAGCTGGGGATTACAGCGGTGCGGATGCAGAACGGTGTTCAGAACAGCCTGATCGAGGGTAACCGCTTCTATGATATTTCCGGCAGCGCGCTGAATGTGGGCCAGCCGAATTCGGCGGACCGCAATATCTATCATCCGGAAGACCACCGGCTGCTGATGAAGAATAATGATGTGCTGAACAATGTGATTCATGATATCGGTATCGATTATAAATCAGCGTCCGCCGTATCGGCAGGCTATCCTGTGGATATGGATATTAGCCATAATGAAATGTACAATCTGCCTTACAGCGGAACTCACATCGGCTATGGCTGGGATAAGCTGTTCGATGCCGCGACCCGGAACGTCAAGATTCAGAATAATCTGATTTATGACCTCATGGGCATGGGGCTGCGTGACGGAGGTGCCATTTACAGTCTCGGGCCGACAGGAGCCACAGCGCCCGACAAAAACCTGGTCAGCGGCAACTACATCCGCAATCAGATGGACGGCAATGCCGTTCTCTACACGGATGAAGGCTCTGCCTATTGGAGATTCGAGCATAACGTCATTGATCTGAAGGATGCTCCGCTCTGGCATTCCCCGCTCCGCTGGGCGATGGCCTATGTGCCGACCATCCATGATGTGGATTTTGTGAACAACTATACGACAACAGACGGATACACCAACAACGGGCGCAATGTGCTGTTTCAGAATAATCTGGTCCAGCCGGATGCCGCATGGCCGCAGGCGGCCCTGTCCATTATGGAACAGGCGGGGATTCAGCCGGAATACGCCTCTGCCGCAGAAGGGCAGGTCAGCCGCTGGAAGCTTGCTCCGCTCAAACTGGCAGCCGGTGCAAGTAAGCAGGTGTCCCTTCAGGCGATGGACGGCAAAGACCGACCGCTGGGTACAGCGTCGAGCACCTTCTTTTACAGTATTCTTGATCCGGCAGTGGCCTCGGTTAGCAGCGGGGGCGAGGTCACCGGACTGAGCCAGGGACAGACGAAGCTTGTAGTGAGCATCCTGAACGGCTCAATGCTGCGCACCCTCAGCGCGGATGTGTTCGTGGGAGACACCCTGTCCACGGTCCTTCTGGAGGGACATGACGGTCATGTCGCATACATCCGTGAAGGCGCAGACCTGCAATTGCAGCCGTATGGCGAGACGCTGTTCGGCAACCGTGAGGAGCTGGAGGCGGTCACCTATACGAGCAGCGATCCTTCCATCGTCAGCGTCAGCGGGAACGGCCTGTTAACAGCCCATCAGACCGGCACGGCCACACTTACACTCTCTACGGAGTATTTGGGCGCTGTGACGCAGGGACAATATGAGGTTAAGGTATGGAATGAGGAGAGTACCTACGATCATACCCTGCAAGGCGAGGTGCAGGACCCGGACGGCTGGTATGTAGCGGCAACGGCTAACGGGCTGAAGGAGAGCGGGACGGATACGCTGACCCTGCGGGCACCCGGAGGCCATATTATCTACCAGAACCGCAAGTATCAGAATGAGCTGCTGGATTTCACTATGAGAATCAATGACAGCTCCGTCTCCTCCAACTGGTATGCCCTGATGCTGAATAATCAGAGCAAGGAGCTGAGCTACAGCACCGGCAGCATGTATCTGGTGGTCGTTGGAACCTCGGGCATTGAGCTGCACCGCTTCAACAATGGGGTACGCACTGTTATTTACGGTAAGATCGAGGGCCTGACCAGTCTGGGCGGACCGGCGATTCCTAATTCGTTCCTGCCCTTCCGGGAGCGCAAACGGGTTCAGCTGGGTGCTTTTCAAGAATCCGGAGGTGTGCGCCTGATCCTGAAGGTTAACGGGGTGCAGGTATTCAACTATCTGGACACCGCCGCCGGGGCCATTGGAGAAGCCGGGTACTTCGGACTGATCTCACGTAATGCCAGCACCGAGCTGGGGTACTGACAACCTGTATTTAGGAATCCGGCCCCGTAACCTGCACCCGCAGCCTTAAGGATCACCAACATCTGGACTTACAGGGGATGACACCGATGCATAAGAAATGGCTGTACCGACTGATTCTTTCCTATCTGCCCATCCTGTTTGCGGTGGTGTTCTGCCTGATTATCCTGTTCTTCGTGACCTTAAATGAGGCGATGGAGAAGCAGACCTCGAAGGCAAACGGCGTGTATGCAGAGAACGTGCTGCAGATTGTAGATACTACCCTGCGCAATCTGGAGACCATGACGATCAAAAGCCTGCTGATGGATGATCAGGTGGACAGTTATTTTGACCGTCCGGGGAAGCTTGATCCTTACCGCGATTACGGGGTAACGGAGGTACTGCTGGATTTCATGTCGCCGCTGCCGATGATTGATTCGGTCTATTTATACCGCGCGGCTGACGGCAAGGTGCTGATGCAGCATTTCTCCTCCCGTCTGCCGGACTTCGGGGACCGCAGCTTCATAGCGTCTGCGATGAAGAATACCGTCGGCCCGGTCTGGAGCGGAATCCGTGAGCTGCAGCTGTTCTCCGGTGAGGATCAGCGGAAATCAGTCATTTCGCTGGTGGAGCAGGTGCCTTATTTCTCCGGTGAGCAGGGGCTGATTGTCATTAACGTGCGGAAGCAGTCGCTGCAGGCGCTGATTCAGGAGATGAACATGGAGAATACGGAGATCTGCCTGAAGGATGCGGCGGGACGCGCTTTTGCAGGGGGAGAGGCCTGCTCCGGACCGCAGATTCAGAGTCAGGCAGTCAGCCGCATATCCTCCTATACCGGCTGGACGATCCAGGTAGGCATGGAGCGGGCCAAGGCCTTCTCCCTGCTGTCTGCCTTCTCCAATGTCTGGGCGGTCCTGGGGTTTGCCGCCATCATCGGCGGTATCGCCGCCATGACGTATATCAGCCACCGCAATTACCGTCCGATTGAGCAGGTAATGAGAAGAATCTACTCCTTCGGGGAGGACCGTTCCTTCGGCTGGAAGCCGCTGAGCAAGGAAGGCGACGAGTTTGCCTTCATCGGCCATGCGCTGGAGAGTCTGATCGAGCAGACCAACAGCTATGAGAAGCAGCAGGCCGAGGGGATTCTGCACAGGCGAAATCAGTTATTCAAGGAGCTGCTGGAGAACAGCGGCCAGATGTCGGCGGATAACTGGAGCCGGGAAGCGGAACGGATCGGGATGGACGGTGAATTGGCAGGTGCGGTGGTGGGCATTGCCGAGATTGATTTCTATGAGGCTTTTGCCGCAGATTATTCGGCACGGGATCAGGCGTTGTTCAAGTTCACGCTGCGCAGTGTGATTCAGGAGATCGCCGAGAAGGAAGGGGGTTCCCTGTGGACCGAGTGGATCGGACCGGGCCGTCTGGGACTTCTGTTCCGCCGCTCTGCGGATGAGGAGACAGCGGACATCCCCGGGAAGACGCTGATCATTGCCGAGTCGGCCCGGTCCTGGGTGAAGCAGCATCTCAAGTTCACGGCTACCTTCGGTATCAGCGGACCTTCCGCCGGCCTCAGCGGCTTATCGGGTGCGTACCGCCAGGCCCTGGGGGCGCTGGACCGCAAAATCACCGCCGGTCCCGGCCGCGTCTATGCGGCGCCGGCCGGAAGTCCGCTGCCTCCGGCAGAAGGCATGGATGTGCTGGTTCAGGCCATCGGCGCCGTTCCCCAGCTGTACCGGCTGGGGAACGCGGAGTGGAAGCCGCTGATTGAGCGGATCTTTGAGCTGCTGGCAGGCGGCAACTACTCCAAGGAGGATATCGTCCGGCTGCTGAGGCTGCTGGAGACGGGGTTGTCCCGGGAGATGCAGGAGCTGCCGCCGGAGATGAAGGGGATCTGGAATAACGGGCGGCTGCGGGGAATTCCGCATTCGCCGGAGTCTTTTGAATGGATTGAGGAGCTGCACGGGGAGCTGGTCTCTTCGCTGGAGGAGATGGAGGAGGCGCTGCGCAGCCTGCGGATGAACCGTGAGCAGTACACGCTCGCCAATAAGGTGCGCGAATATATCGGCTGCAATTACGCTGATCCCGATTTCTCCCTGACCCATGTTGCCGACAGCTTCGCCATGAACACCAAGACGGTAAGCCGGATCTTCAAGGAGGAGATCGGCGAGAACTTCGTCGATTATCTGGCCCGCCTGCGCATGGAGGAGGCCAAGCGCCTGCTGACCGGAACCTCCGAACCAGTGCAGAGCATCGCGGAGCGCGTGGGGTATCTGTACCCCATGTCCTTCATCCGCGTCTTCAAGAAGCTCGAAGGCATCACGCCGGGCGAATACCGCAAAGCCCAGGGCAGTCCCCTGCATAATGGTGAAAGTGATGGGGAGGGTTAGGTTCATGGATGCGTGGCGTAAACGGGGCGCACAGCGGTACAGCTACGGAGATAAGTTGGTTGAGCTACAAGGCGTGTAACAAGACGGCCGGGGCCCCCTGCCGTCTTGTTTGTGTGCTTGGTGCGGAGGTGCTGCCGTTCTACAAAACCACCGTCAGTGCACGAATGAAGGGTATAAATACACTGCATTTACTGGAATAGCACTGTTGGCGCACGAGTCAAGTGTATATGCCCCCCAGCGTCGCCGTTGGCAGGCCCCAATCAGCCTCCCATTTTTCTCCCGGAACAAGCCTCTTCTTTATTCCTGGAGTATCGGCGGGCATTGTGTATTGCTCTAACAGTAAGCCGGATTCCGCTGCTATATCACATCAGCTTATGGCTGCATTTTCGCATGTCGTTATTATGCTAAAGAAGGGCATGATCGTCAAGGAACCGGCCCGCCGGATACGTTACTCTAGAAGGGTAGATGACATAAGGTTGGAGGGACACGATGCAGCGTTGTTTATATAGAGCCGAGTGCAGGGAGGATGCTAATCCGTCAGCGTTCTGGGGCGCGCAGACCGGACTGCTGAGTAAACGCATGGACAGGCTGGGCCTTGCACAGCTTAGTGTTTTTCAGAATGGCAAGGAGCTGTTTCTGTACTATGAGTGCGCCAGCCGGGAGGCGGAGCCGGAGCAGCTATTTCAGGGTGCGGCAGAGATTCTCAAGGAATGGCCGGGAGGGGAGCAACCCCGGTTGTGGGTGCCTATGATGGATATTTTTCATTATCAGCAGCCGGTCTCCGCAGAGCAATGGAAGCGCAGTCATACGACTGGAACCCCCTACGGAAGAGTGGCGGCGCTGAAGCCGGAGCAGGTCGCAAGTTATGTGTATCACCATTATCAATATCAGGAGGAGCGCCCGGGAGACGGTGACAAGTACGGGATCATCGGCCTGCATGAGAACCTGCTGTTCTTTTATTCAGAGCTGCCTGCAACGGTTGAACCTGCCCCGTACGCCGGGAAGCTTACCACGAATCTCCGGCCGGAGAACTGGGGTGAGGTGATGGACCCGCATTTCAGGAAATGGAGTGAGATGGGGCCGGATCAGGCCATTTGGAAAAAGCTTGGGCTCGTCCTAACCATCCCCCGCCCCCATACAGGAAAAGGAGAATGAATATGTTACGTACATCCATATGTCTCAATGGCGAGTGGGATTTCATGCCGCTCTATGACCAGCCGCGCAGCCGTGCCCTTCCGGAGAGATTGCAATACGAAGCCCGCAAAATACAGGTCCCATCGAGCTGGCGCTACAGCTATCCTGCGCCTTCGGGCAGCAAATTCGGCGAAGTCGCCGAATATCATTTCCAACCCTTCGATGTGTACAGCTACCCGGAGGAATGGAATGCAGCCGAAGCCGGAGTGCTTCACCGCAGCTTTAAGGTGCCGGAGACGATGGTCGAGCAGCGGATCGTACTGCGGTTCGATGGCATTATGCAAAAAGCGGCAATCTATCTGGACTGCGAGCGGATTGCCGTCTGGGAGGACGGATTCCTGCCCTTGCGGCTGGATATCACGGCGCTAACGAAGCCCGGCCGGGAGCAGCATCTGCATGTGGTCTGCGGCAGCTTCGACACGGCGGTGCTTCCCTCCGGGGAGACCAAAATCACCGGACTCTCCGGCTCCTGGTTCGGCAGAATCGCGCGGGGCATCTGGCAGGATGTCTTCCTGGAGGCCTATCCGCCGGTATCGCTGGAGGATCTTACGATCCGCACCTCTGTCCGGCAGGGAAGGCTGGAAGTGGATGCTCTGATAAGCAGCACAGAAGAGGGGCCCTCACCCGAAGGAATGCGCGTGCTTTTGCAGGTCAGGGAGCGGAAGTCCGGCGTCCAGTCAGCACTGGCAGAGCCGCCGCTTCTGTCGCAGCCGCTGCCCGTACTTGAAGCGGAAGCAGCAGTATCGCTTCTTCCCGGGCAGGCTGCGGCAGGGCGGCAGTTATGCGGCAATACCGGCAGCCGGGAGTGGGGCGGAGCGGCATTCAGTTTGCCCTGGCAGGAGGCCAGGCTGTGGAGCCCGGATTCCCCTGTCCTGTATGAGCTTGAGCTTGTGCTTCAATCGGACGGTGTAGTTCTGGACCGCCGGAGCGAGTCCTTCGGCTTCCGGGAGTTCTGGTGCGAGGGGCCGCAGTTTATGCTGAACGGGATTCCCGTTAATCTGCGGGGGGACTCCTGGCATTTTCAGGGTGCGGCCCAGCAGACAGACGACTATATCCGGGGCTGGTACCGGATGTGCCGGCAGGCGGGCATTAACAGCATACGGCTGCATGCGCAGCCGTATCCGTCCGATTATCTGCGGATTGCCGATGAGGAGGGGATGCTGATTGTCGATGAGACGGCCATCTACGGCTCCAGCAAAAGCATGGATGCTGCCCATCCCGATTTCATCGACAATTGCCGCGCGCATGTGCAGCGGCTGGTGCAGCGGGACAAGAATCACCCTTCGGTCATTCTGTGGAGTGTACAGAACGAGATGCGCTGGGTGGACGGACGGGATCACTACAAGCAACATATCCCCGGCCTGATCCAGCTGATGAAGGCGCTGGATGACACACGCCCGGTCATGGTGGAGGGGGATAACCGCCTGGTCTCCAGGCAGCAGACCGAGGTGGAGAGCCGCCATTACAATATTGATGGCACGATCGCGCAGTGGGACCGGCAGGTTCCGCTCACCTTCGGTGAGCATGGCGGCTGGTGGTACATCTGTCCGCAGAACAGCAGTATGTACTCGGGAATGGATGTATATAAGGATTCTGACGCAAGTGCTGCCGGGCTGGCCCACAAGGAGCGGCTGTTCGTGGAATATGCACGGCGGCAGGGCGTCTCAGGCATCTCTACCTTTAACTTTGTCCATTACTTCATGCGGGCGATGCCGGAGCAGGAGCTGAAGCTGCCGCAGGCCGATCTGGCCACACCCGGTCCTAAGCCTGCTGTGATTCCGGCCTACTCGCTTTCACTGAACAACGGGCTGCTGCCGGAGGAATATCCGGTCTACCGGCCTAATCCTGCTTTTGCCATTATGGCCGCGGCCTTCAAGCCGGTCACGCTGATTGCCGCCGAATATAACCGCAGCTTCTTCGATGATGCGCCGGTCTCCCGCAGCTTCGATGTCTATAACGATACGCTGTCAGCGCAGGAAGTAACGGTCGAATGTGAAGTCATGCAGGGCGGGCGCAGGGTGCACAGTGAGACCTTCCGCTTCCGTCATGAGCCTGCTGCACGCCAGAGTATCCGGCTGGAGTGGATGCCGGAGGCAGTCCATGGCGAAGGAGCTGGAGAGGGGGCAGGAGTAGGCGTACCGGCAGGTGAAGGAGAAGCTACGCTGTCCGCCCGGCTGCTCCATGGCAGCGAGCTGATGCATGAGCTTGAGGTAAGCTACCGGCTGCTGTCCGGGAGCTGCCGGACCGGGCCGGTAGAGATTGCCTTGCCCGCTGCATACATCGGCTCTGACCGGGACTTCCAGGCGATACACGCGCTGGTGCCTGCGCTGGTCCGGGCTGAGCCGGAAGCGGTAGAGAGTCTTGCGGCCGGAACCCTGCTGATTGTCGGCAGCAAGATGGAGGATAAGGACGGGTCGCTGGACCGGAGGCTGAGAGGATTCGTGCAGCGGGACGGCCGGCTGCTGCTGCTGGAGCAGCTTCATCTCTCTCCCGGCCGGCTGCCGCTCACCCGCCGGGAATTCATCCGCGCCCATGCCGGGGATTACGGGCATCCGGTGCTCCGGGGATTAGGCGCGGAGGACCTGATGTACTGGCATGAGGAGCTGCGTGAGGACGGGCCGCTGCCGATCATCCGGGCGGCGTTCGAGAAGCCGGTAACCGGCGACTTCACCCTGCTGCTGGAATGCAGCGCAGGGGACTTCGGAGACGGCGGCGATCTGTGGTCGCCGCTGCTCGAATACCGCAGCGGAGCCGGCATGTTCCTGGCGAATCAACTGGAGATCATGGATCATCTCCAGCGGGTTCCCCAGGCCCTGCTGCTGCTGCGCAGCCTGCTGCAGTATGCGGGCCGCGCGGTCCACGCGGCCGCTCCCCCGGCTGCGACGCGGTCCGCAGGTCCCGCCGCTGCAGCCAAGCCCGCCGCCGCCGCGCTGGCGCCCGCCGCGGCAAGGTCCGCTGCGGTATGGGTCCGCAGCGGCGGAATGGCGGAGGCCTTGCTCAGCAAGCTCCGCCTGAAGGGCCAGAGCCTGGACAGCGCCGCAGGCTTGTCCGGCTTGACCCCCGGCCTCCTAGTCGTGGAGGCCGCACTGCTGGGCACGCCGGGCGCGGCGGAAGCCGTGCGCCAGGCAGCCCTGGCCGGCGGCAGCGTGCTGGTGCTGCCGGCAGAGCCCGGCGGGCAGGAGGCCCTCGCCCGCCTGCTGGACGCTCCCGTGCGCATCGCGCCGCACGGCACTTATCATCTGGCGGCGGACTATGCGCACGCCGCCGTGCAGGGCATCAGCCCGGTCGACCTGTTCGGCTTCGACAAGGTGCATCTCTCGCCCCGGGATGTCGTCAACCGGGAGCTGGCCGCTTACAGGCTGGAGGTGCCGGACGCCGGGGTGCTGTGCACCAGCGTCGAAGGCACAGCCTGGAAGGACTATTTCGCCGGGCAGCATACGGCGGAATACAGCCGGCTGGCGCTGGTCGAGCTGAACCGCAGCCAGGCTGCAGCTCCGGGGGCTTTTGTGATCCGCCAGGCGGCCGGAGCGGGAGAGATTCTCTGCTCGCAGCTGCTTACCGACCCGGACAGTGACAAGAGCCTCAGGCTCTACACCCGCCTGCTCGCCAATCTCGGAGCCGCTTTTGACGATGAGCTGCTGCTTCATGACAAGGAGACTGCGCAGTGGGCGGTGGAAGCCGCAATGACGTTGTTCTGTCCGCCGCATATCGACTACGAGGCGATGAAGGACTACTATACAGACCCTGAATTCTCCCTGAACAATCTGGGGGAAGGCCTATATGGCTGGATGAAGAAAAAAGAACGGCGCCCGGATGGAACCTTCCTCATCCCCGCACCGGAAGGACGCCCTCTGTTCCTGAGCTGCTTCGTGCATCTGCCCAAGGCGGCGGATGCAGCCTTGGGCAGCGTGAGCCCGGACGGCACAAGAACCGGCAGACTCCGGGTGAACTCGGCCTGCGCTTTTGACATCTATATGAACGGCAGGCTGGTGCCGGAGCCTGAACAGGAGATTACGCTGGCAAGCGGGGTCAACCGCCTGATCGCCATCGTCCGGGGAGCGCAGGAGGATATTGCCTTCGGCATGGTCTTCCTGAATACAGACGGCACGTATATGAATGATCTGGAGTTCCGCCTGACGATGGATGAGGTGGAGCCCAAATGAGCACGATCAATGGAGAGGAGCATACCGATATGAACGCCAATGAACCGGTACCATCCGCAGCATCTGCATCATCCGCAGCATCTGCATCATCCGCACCGTCCAATTCATCCACACCACCCGCAGGCTCTTCCAGCCGCGCTACAGAGCTGGACCAGTATTTTGCCTTCAACGATGAGGTGAGGGAGGTGGAGTTCAAGCGGCATGATATGCCGACCCCCTGGCTGAATTACTTATCCAACGGGACCTTCCATACCATGCTGTCCCATGCGGGCGGCGGATTGGCCTTCTATAAGTCTCCGCAGATCTGGCGGATTACCCGCTACCGTTTCTTCCATCTGCCCACCGACCGCTCCGGCCCGTATATTTACTTGCAGGATGCCGGAACAGGCAGCTACTGGTGTCCCACGTATGAGCCGGCCTTCCGGAAGCCGCAGGAGTGGCGGAGCAGCCATGGCATGGGCTATACCCGCTTTGAAGCGCAGGAGGAGGAGCTGGCGGCAAAAACAGTCTATTTTGTCGGGCCCTATGAGAATTCCCTGATCTGGAATCTGACGCTGACGAACAACAGTAGCGAGCTCAAGGAGCTGAACGTGTATGCCTACGCCGAGTTTGGGATGATGGAATTCATGCGCGAGCTGCAATGGCAATGCTATAACAAGCATCAGGTCTCGGTGCAGTACCATGACAAGGAAGCACTGATCTACAAATACGGGGTGGAAAATCAGCCCAAGCCCGACGAAACACCGCTCGTCTATATGATGTCCAATGCACCGCTTGCCGGGTATGACGGAGACCGTGAAGAATTCATCGGCAGCTACCGCAGCGAATCCAATCCGGCTGCCATAGAGCAGGGGGGCTGCACTGGCTCGGCGATTCTGGGAGGCGACCCCTGCGGCGCACTCCAGGTTCGGGTAACGCTTGCGCCTGGCGAGACCCGAACCGTGAACTTTTTCCTGGGGACAGCCATGAACGAGGCCGAGATTGAACGGGCCATCGACCATTCGCGGGAGGCGGATTTTGTTACCCGTTCCTACGCGGCGCTTCAGGAGAACTGGGAGCGTTACCTGGGGGCGTGGAATTGTGAGCTGCCGGATCAGGATGCGCAGCGTATGCTCAACACCTGGAATCCGTACCAGTCACAGCGGAACTTCCTCTTTTCGCGCAATATTTCTTACTATGCCACCGGCACCTTCCGGGGCGTAGGCTACCGGGATACTGCCCAGGATATTCTGGCGGTCGTACCGTACGATCCCGAGGCGGCCAAGGATAAAGTCCGGCTGCTCCTGGGGCAGCAGTATCAGGACGGGCATGTGAATCATTATTTTTTCCCGAATGAGGGTTGGGACCCGGTCACCAGCATCCATTCGGATGATCACCTGTGGACGGCGCTGGCCGTATGGGACATTCTTGCCGAGACCGGAGACTGGGCATTCCTTCAGGAAAATATTCCGTTCTATGACGGCGGTGAGGCGCCGCTCTATGACCATTTGAAGCGGGCGGTGGACTTCACGGTTTCCCGGCTGGGGCCTAACGGATTCCCGCTGATGCTGCGCTCGGACTGGAATGACCAGCTTTTCCGCGTATGCCGTGAGGGCAGAGGGGAGAGTATATGGACAGCGATGCAGTTCGGGACGGTGCTGCTGCGCATGAAGGATCTGGCGGCGGCCTCCGGTTACCCGGAGCATGCGGCGGATTATGACCGGCTCTACGGGGAGCAGAAGCGGCTGGTGAACACGTTGGGCTGGGACGGGCAATGGTTCCGGCGGGCGGTGATGGATGACGGGCGTTATCTGGGTACCGCTGAACATGAGGAGGCCCAGATCTGGCTCAACGCGCAGACCTGGGCGACCCTGTCCGGGATGGCCGAGTCTGACAAGGGGCTGAAGGCTATGGACAGTGTACGCAACATTCTCGATACAGAGCTGGGTATCAAAAAACTGCATCCGTCCATCACCACCTTCCCCGATCCCGCCGATCCGTTAACCAACTATAACAAAGGAACCGGGGAGAACGGGGCCGTCTTCTGCCACGCCAATACCTGGGCGATTATTGCGGAGTGCATGCTGGGCAGAGGGGACCAGGCGTACAAATATTACCGCCAGCTGATCCCGAACATCGCCATGGAGCAGGCCGGAATCTGGCGCTACAAAGCAGAGCCGTATGTCTATGCCTCGAACCTGTTCGGGCCGGAGTCCGACAGATTCGGTCTGGCGAATGTATCCTGGCTGACCGGGACGGCCGCCTGGATGTATGTAGCTGCAACACAGTACATTATGGGCATCAAGCCGGTGCTGGCCGGACTGTCCATTAACCCGTGCATCCCGTCTTCCTGGGAGGGCTTCTCGGTCACCCGGCGGTTCCGTGGCTGTGAGTATGAGATTACCGTGAAGAACAACAGCCATGTCTGCTCAGGCGTCCAAGAAATCCGGGTGGACGGCGAACGGCTCGAAGGAACAGTCCTCCCCGCGTACCCGTACAAACAATCAGTGAAAGTGGAGGTCATACTGTAGCCCAGGCTTTCTGTTGAACCAGAGTGTATAAGTTAGACTCATCCACCGGTTTACATTTGCGGATAGCGTGGTATAGTATAGTTATAAGTTGCACGAAGGAAATATAGTTGCTCTATTGCAACAATGATTATCATTCTCAGTCATCATCTCAGTCATTATCCTCAACTACCATACCTATTCAACATGCTGTCCCGGCGATGCCGGGGCAGCATGTGTCATTTTAAGGGTGTTAATAATGGCTCTCATTCTCAAGTGTGCGCTTAACCAAAACCATTCAGGAAGGTGATTGTTCATGCAAGCAACCTCGAAATCAATGCCCAAATCCATAACGCGTCAAGGAGGGGCGCAGCAGCCCCGCACTCCGGGACCGCGGCGCTTCGATCCGCTGGCGATGCTCAGTAACTCCGAAATGCAGGCTGCTCTGGGGAGCGGGCTGATTATGCTCGTAGCCTGGGCTACCAGCGGCTGGTCGGAGATCTTATCTGTTATCCTCTATGTGATATCTTACACCCTGGGCGGCTGGATGAAGGCGAAGGAAGGCGTGGAGACGCTGGTCAAGGAACGTGACCTGGACGTCAATCTGCTGATGATCGCCGCAGCGCTGGGTGCCGCCTCCATCGGGTACTGGAATGAAGGTGCGATGCTGATCTTCATCTTTGCCCTGAGCGGAGCGCTGGAGAGCTACACCATGGAGCGCAGCAAAAAGGACATCTCCGCCCTGCTGGCCCTCAAGCCTGCCACTGCGGTCCGGATCGAGCAAGGCGCGATGAGTGAGGTAACCATTGATCAGCTCATGCTGGGAGATCTGCTGCTGATCCGTCCGGGTGAACTGATTCCCGCTGACGGCAAGGTATGCCGGGGGGAGTCGTCTGTGAATCAGGCGTCCATCACGGGAGAATCGCTTCCCGTAGACAAAACTGCCGGCAGTGATGTATTCGCCGGTACCGTCAATGGAGAAGGCCCCCTCTATATAGAAGTGACGAAGACTGCCGAGAATACGCTGTTCGCCAAAATCATCCGCATGGTCGAAGAGGCGGAGAACGAAGTGCCGGATTCGCAGCGTTTTATCAAACGGCTTGAATCCGTATATGCCCGAGTTGTGGTGGCTGCCACGGTCCTGCTGATCACCTTGCCGCCGTATCTGCTGGACTGGAGTTGGAGCGATACGTTCTACAAGGCAATGGTTTTCCTGGTTGTGGCCTCCCCGTGTGCGCTGGTATCCTCAATCATGCCCGCCATGCTGTCGGCCATCTCCAAGAGCGCCCGCAAAGGCATCCTGTTCAAAGGCGGGGTTCATCTGGAGAATATGGCGCGGACCTCGGTCGTTGCTTTTGACAAAACCGGTACCCTGACGGAAGGAATCCCGCAGGTCACGGACTTTATCGCCGGAGAAGGGTATGTGCGGGAAGAGCTGCTGGCCGTGAGCGCCTCCATCGAGAAGCTGTCGGGGCATCCGCTGGCCGAGGCCATTGTCGCGCTGGCGGAAGCGGAACAGATCGGACTGCGGGATATTGAAGAGAGCCAGTCAGTCACCGGCTGGGGAATTGAAGGCGTCATAGACGGCCAGCTGTGGCGGATCGGCAAGTCCAATCTGCTGGATGAAGCGGAAGGTGCGGCAGCTGGGGCGGATACGGACTATTGGAAGGCTCTGCGCAGCAGGCTGGAACAGGAAGGCAAAACGGTATCGCTGATCCTTGCCGGAGAGACCATCGCCGGAATGATTGCCTTGCAGGACACCGTTCGCCCCCAGGCGGCGGCTGCCGTGCGCAAGCTGCAGGATCTGGGGATCAAGGTAGCAATGCTGACCGGTGACCGCGAGGCTACAGCCCGGGTAATTGCGGGGCAGAGCGGCGTTGACCTCGTGTTCGCCGGGCTTTTGCCGGAAGATAAGGTATCGCACATCAAAGCGCTGCGGGAACAATACGGCCATGTCATCATGGTAGGCGATGGGGTGAATGATGCGCCTGCACTCGCTACTGCAACGGTTGGCATGGGCATGGGCATGAAGGGTAGTGGGGCTGCTCTGGAGATTGCCGATGTGGTGCTGATGAATGACAACATTGAAGAGATTGCCGGAACAATTGCCCTGGCGCGCCGGACGCAGCGGATTGTGAAGCAGAATATGATTTTTGCCGTAACAGTCATTGCAACCTTAATGATCAGCAACTTTGTGCAGGGGATTGCGCTGCCGTTCGGGGTGGTCGGGCATGAGGGAAGCACGATTCTCGTCATCCTTAACGGCTTGCGTCTTTTGCGCTAATTTATTTAATTGCTTAAAATTGAATTGTTCACAAAAAGGAGCGTTTACAACAGTCCTGGCATATTGACAACTCGCCTTGAGGTGATCATAATAAATACTAGATTATAATTATTTTAAATAAGGAATGGCGTCTTTTCCGTCCATCTCAAGGGGGATATCATCATGTACAAATCAATTATTGTCGGTACTGGACCGGCCGGATTGACAGCTGCTATATATTTGGCCCGGGCGAACCTGAACCCGCTCGTTATCGAAGGTCCGCAGCCAGGCGGACAGCTTACAACTACAACGGAGATCGAGAACTTCCCGGGATTCCCGGAAGGCATTTTGGGTCCTGATCTGATGGATAATATGCGCAAGCAGGCAGAGCGTTTCGGTGCACAGTTCGTGACCGGCTGGGTGAACAGCGTGGAGCTGGGCGACCGTCCGTTCAAGTTGAACGTGGAAGGCATGGGCACACTGATTACGGATACGCTGATTATCTCCACGGGTGCTACAGCCAAGTATCTCGGCATTCCCGGGGAGCAGGATAATATCGGACGCGGGGTCAGCACTTGTGCTACCTGTGACGGATTTTTCTTCCGCGGCAAAGAGATCGTGGTGGTCGGCGGCGGCGATTCCGCGCTTGAAGAAGCGGGCTTCCTGACACGTTTTGCTTCCAAGGTAACCCTGGTGCACCGTCGTGAAGAGCTGCGGGCCTCGAAGATTATGCAGGACCGTGTCCGCGATAATGCCAAAGTGACCTGGGGATTGAACCGTACCCCTGTTGAAGTAATTGCTGCAGACAAGGGCGTAACCGGCCTGAAGGTGATCAACAACGAGACTGGCGAAGAAGAGTTCATTGAAGCCAGCGGGGTATTCGTGGCGGTCGGCCATCATCCGAATACATCATTCCTGGGCGGACAGATTACTACGGATGCGAACGGTTATATCGTATCGAATCCCGGAACCTCCGAGACGAACATTCCCGGCGTATTCGCCTGCGGCGATGTGCAGGATACCCGTTACAGACAGGCCATTACGGCTGCAGGCAGCGGCTGTATGGCGGCTATGGATGCCGAGAAATATATCGAGAGCCTGGAGCACAGCGCGGTAATTATGTAAGTCTGGCATTTGGAAAAGCAGAGATTCCGGTGCTACAATAGAGCTCGGAGTCTAATACTTAGATACGAGGAGGAAATCATACTATGGAGAATGTAATTGTATACACATCGACGAATTGCCCGCATTGCCGTCAGGTGAAAAGCTTCCTGAGCGATAAAGGGGTAGCGTACGAAGAACGCAACATCGAGCAGAATGAAGAGTACGCCCAGCAGGTGTGGGATATGGGCATGAGAGCTGTGCCGATTACGGTAATCGGAGATATGAAGATTGTCGGCATGAACAAGACCAAGTTCGACAAGGCTTTGGCTGCAACGGAATAATAGCCGGCAGTCCTGAAATATATAGAGCCGCTTCCCGGTGGGAGGCGGCTTTTTACGTGCGGCGGCGGAAAAACAACATTTAAATCTGCCCATTGGCCTGCTGTAGCGAATATGAACAATCTTAAATGCTGCTTCTCCACTTGCTTACGTCATTACTGTCTGCTTGCAGGCCTCAGGTAAGAGACATGAACATCTGGAAGACAGCATAGACGGCAATGCCGCTGGCGATAAGGAGGAATCCCGATTTCTTCCGCGACTGGAATAGACGCAAGACACCGAGGCTGACGAGCGGAGCAATGATGAGCAGCAGCAGCAGCACCGCGATGAACATCTTCGCCGAAATATCAGACGTATCAACATAAGTCATGGATTCTCTCTCCATTTCAGAAAAAAGGGTATGGTGACAAATGTCACACAAGTATCCTTATTATATAGGATAGCTACTCCTTTTAGAGCAGGAAATGCAGATAAAAATGCGGCGATTTTAAGAAATATAAGAATTTATGCGCTAGCCAAAAGTGATCCTGCTATTTCACGGAAAAAAAGCCGCGTCATAAAAAGCATGCCGCAGCTGTTCCGCTTGTAAATATGCTCTATAGGGTCACGCGGATATTGCCCAGAAAATGCATGACCGCTGAAAAACCCGCTCCAATCATGGTTCCCCGGCTGCCCAGCCTGGAGAATGTGATTTCGAGCTGCTGCTTGTGGTAGGGGAGGGTACGCTCAGCCACGACCCGGCGCAGCGGCTCGCCGAGCCACGGTTCCGCCTCTGATAGAGCGCCGCCGATAACGATCAGCTCGGGGTTGAAGCTGTTGATCAGATTGGTAACTCCGATCCCCAGATACTCGCCAATGGAGTTGAAATGGCTTAGTGTGTCGGGCTGCCCCTCAAGCGCATATTTGACCAGTCCGGTTGTTGTGCGGGCCGGGAGGGTGAGGCCGGGGTTATCATAGGTTTTCTCGGAGGCGTACAGCTCCCAGCAGCCCCGGCTGCCGCAGCTGCAAGGCTTGCCTTCCGCTTCAATCGTCATATGTCCGGTCTCACCCGCATAGCCGCGCGCACCCTTGTACAATTCTCCGCCGATAATAATCCCCGACCCGATCCCCGAGCCGGCGCTGATATACAGCAGGTGGCGCACATCACGGGCCGCCCCGAAGTTCAGCTCACCCTGAGCCCCTGCATTGGCCTCATTATCAATGGTGACCGGCACCGCGAAGGCGCTTTCCAGAATCGAACGCAGGTCTACCATCTCCCAGCCCAGGTTAGGCGCGAACAGGACAACGCCTTGCTCATCGACCATTCCCGGGACGCCGACACCAATGCCGACGAGTCCGTAATGAGAAGGCGCGGCCGTAGCGATCAGCTCCGAGATCATCTGCTGCATCTGCCCGAGCACATAAGGGAAATCGTGGTTCTCCAGCACACTGTCACGTTCATGAAGAATGCCGCCCCCCAGGTTGCAGAGTACAGCCTTAAGCTGTTTCACGCGCAGCTCGATTCCGATCACACTACCAGCCATTTCGTTAAAATGCAGCATCAGCGGCTTGCGCCCGCCGCTGGATTCTCCGGGTCCGGCCTCAGTAACCAGCTGCTGTCCGCAGAGCTCGGCCACCAGATTGGAGACGGTAGCTTTATTCAGTCCTGTCACCTCGGACACCTTGGCCCGGGAGATGGGGGAATGCATACGGATGGTATGTAAAATAATCGATTTGTTTATTTTTTTGACCAGCGCCTGATCACCGGTAACTTTCAAGAAGCACACTTCCTTTTACAATATAAGAATTTATATGTCTCACACAATAATGTTCGTCCGGTCTGCTGATCAGCGGCATGTAACAATGAGGAAAGCCGTTGTTTCAGGTTAGAACGGGGCCCTTGCGCGTGCGGGAACGGGAAGAGGCAGCTGTGAAGCCGCTCTCCGCTGCGCGGGTATGCCCCCTAGTCTAGAATGAAGAGCGCAAAAATGCAACTACATCCATTGAACTGGAGCGATAGTAAAATTACATAATTTTATATAAATAGAATTTATGAAGGTGAAGATAAGCGCCGGGAAAGATGCGGAATAGCGCGAAAAATAAAAATAAAAAAACTTTGTTTAACCAATATACAAAGTCCGGAGGATGTGTTAAGATGATCCTGTAAACGCTTGCGGGCGAAGCAAAATATCGAGGAGGATTTTACAAATGGCTTATTTTGAAACAGTGAGCAAGATCTCTTACGAGGGAAGCCGTTCCACCAACCCTTATGCATTCAAATTCTACAATTCCAAAGAAATCGTAGCCGGCAAAACAATGGAAGAACACCTGAAATTTGCAATGGCTTACTGGCATACATTAACAGCTGGCGGTTCCGATCCGTTCGGCGCCGAAACTGCAGTCCGCGCTTGGGACAAACTGAGCACACTGGATAAGGCTAAGGCCCGTGCAGAAGCAGCATTCGAATTCATGGATAAGATGGACCTGCAGTACTACTGCTTCCATGATGTGGACATCGCTCCTGAAGGCGCGTCCCTGCGTGAATTCTACAGCAACATCGATACTATTGTAGACATCCTTGAACAAGGCATGAAGGCTTCCGGCAAAAAATTGCTGTGGAACACTGCCAACATGTTCACTAACCCGCGCTACATGCACGGTGCAGGCTCCACCTGCAACGCTGACGTATTCGCACACGCTGCTGCACAAGTGAAGAAAGGTCTGGAAGTGGGTAAACGTCTGGGCGCTGACAACTATGTATTCTGGGGCGGCCGTGAGGGTTATGAGACACTGCTGAACACCAATATGCAGCTGGAGCAAGACAACATTGCCCGCCTGTTCACCATGGCTGTGGATTATGCGAAGGAAATCGGCTTCGACGGCCAGTTCCTGATCGAGCCTAAGCCGAAAGAGCCTACCAAGCACCAATATGACTTCGATGCAGCAACTTGCATTGCCTTCCTGCAGAAATACAACCTGGATAAGCACTTCAAGCTGAACCTTGAAGCGAACCATGCTACACTGGCTGGCCACACGTTCGAGCACGAGCTGCATGTAGCCCGTATCAACGGCATGCTGGGATCGCTGGATGCGAACCAGGGCGATCCATTGCTCGGCTGGGATACAGATGAATTCCCTGCAAGCATCTACGATTCTACCCTGACTCTGTATGAAGTACTGAAGAACGATGGACTGGGCAAAGGCGGAATCAACTTTGACTCCAAAGTACGCCGTCCTTCCTTCGAGCCTGAGGATCTGTTCCTGGCACACATCTCCGGTATGGACGTATATGCTAAGGGCCTGAAGGTAGCTGCTAAGCTGCTGGAAGACGGCGTATTCGAGAACTTCATTGCGGATCGTTACAGCAGCTTCAACGAAGGCGTTGGCGCTGACATCGTATCCGGCAAAGCGACACTGGCTTCGCTGGCTGACTACGCGCTGAACAACGAGAGCCCGCGTCCGAACAAATCAGGACGCCAGGAAATGCTGAGAGCTACACTTAACCAGTACATCCTGACTGCTGAGTAAGACGCTGCCGGATTTGCGGGATTGCCCGCAGATTCATTAGAGAATACACGCAACGGGGGTTGCTGAAGAGAGCATTCTTCGGCAGCCCCTTTTTTAATGCAGAATGGTAGGGTTTCCTGCGGAGTAGTGCATCAAGAACCGCAGAAGTGTATGTATTCCATAAATGTGGTAAGTCTTGCGGAGCAGGACTGTGTGAGTGTATTTTGTGCAATAGAATGCTCTAATTTCGCTGGGAAATAGCATTCTACTGTATTTAGCACAACAGATATTTAAGGGTACCCTACAAAACAGCCTTTTTAACAAATTCTAGTGTACAAAGTGCAATAGCTTACGATTTTCGGCCAATTTAAGTGGAATCTATTGCAGGAAATACAATCGCGGCCGCATCTTCAGTGGATTGAACCGTTGGAACGGCTGATGCTTACGAAGCGAGTTTTGCTTGAAGTGAATACAGGATGCGGAATCCCGCAAAACTTAAGATTATGCTTACGAAGCGAGTTATATTGCGAAGTCGTTTCAAGAGAAGTAATGCTTCATATAACTTTTAGGAGGATAACTATGAAATATGTAATTGGTGTCGATCTTGGAACCAGTGCGGTAAAGACTGTACTGGTAGATCCTCAGGGCAAGGTGGCTTTTGAGCATTCTGAAGCATATCCGCTCAGCAGACCCCAGCCGAACTGGAGTGAGCAGAATCCGGAGGATTGGGTGAAGGGAACCATCGCCAGTCTGAAGCGTCTGATGGAAGTATCGGGTGCAGAGCCTACGCAGATCGACGGCATCAGCTTCTCCGGCCAGATGCACGGGCTTGTGCTCGTTGACGGTGAAGGCAAGGCGCTGCGTCCCGCTATTCTATGGAATGATACGCGTACGACTGCGGAATGCCGCAAGATTGAGAAGAAGCTTGGCAGCAAGCTGATTGATATCGCTAGAAACCGTGCGCTCGAAGGCTTCACGCTTCCGAAGATTCTGTGGGTCCAGGAGCATGAGCCGGAGGTGCTCGCGAAGGCTGAATTGTTCCTGCTTCCGAAGGATTATGTGCGCTACCACCTGACAGGTGACTACGCCATGGACTACTCCGACGCAGCCGGAACTCTGCTGCTCGACGTAGGCGCGAAGCAGTGGAGTGCGGAGATTGCCGGAGCGTTCGATCTGCCGGTCTCCCTCTGCCCGAGACTCGTGGAATCCTTCGAGCAGACCGGAACCCTGCTGCCGGCGGTTGCCGAAGCCTCCGGCCTGCTTCCTACCACCAAGGTGTTCGCCGGCGGGGCAGACAATGCTTGCGGCGCACTGGGTGCCGGCATTCTGGGTGAAGGCCGGACGATGTGCAGCATCGGGACTTCCGGTGTGGTATTGTCCTACGAGAGCAATAAGGATCTTAACCTCGAAGGCAAGGTGCATTTCTTCAACCACAGTGAGAAGGATGCCTTCTACATTATGGGCGTGACCTTGGCGGCAGGACACAGCCTGACCTGGTTCAAGGAGACTTTTGCAGCTTCGATGAGCTTCGACGAATTGCTGCAGGGAGTGAACGAAATCCCGGCTGGCAGCAGCGGTCTCTTGTTCACCCCTTACATCAGCGGGGAACGTACACCGCACCCGGATGCCAGCATCCGCGGCAGCTTCATCGGGATGGATTCCGGACACACCCTGTCCCACTTTACCCGCGCTGTGCTGGAAGGCATCACCTTCTCGCTGCGTGAATCGATTGAGATTGTGCGTGAATCCGGCAAAGAGATTACCGAGGTCGTGGCGATCGGCGGCGGGGCCAAGAATGAAGCCTGGCTGCAGATGCAAGCTGATATCTTCGGTGCTACGATCATCAAGCTGGAGAGCGAGCAGGGTCCGGCTATGGGCGCAGCTATGCTGGCAGCCTACGGCGCAGGCTGGTTCGAATCCCTGGGTGAATGTGCGGAAGCCTTCATCCGTCCCGCTGAAACCTACACTCCTAATGCAGAGCAGGCTGCAATCTATGACGGTATCTTCGCTGTGTACCAGGATGTATACAGCCAGACCCGTGAACTGAATGAGAAGCTGGCTCAGTATCGTAAATAAAATATTAGCATGGAATATCTGCCATCCTGTATAGGGTGGCAGCTTGTTTTCTTTATACGCGTTATGGTATAAGCTTTGCTGTAGAATCTGTTATGAGCTCTGTGAAGGGAGGCCCCAATTGATCAAAGTACTGATTGTGGATGATGAGCCCAAGCTGAGGGAAGGGATGCGCACCTTGATTCCCTGGGAGGAAGAAGGGTATACCGTGGTGGCGACAGCGGCTAACGGTTATGAAGCGCTGGACAAATTCCGTGAGCTGAAACCTGGACTTGTGATGGCGGATATCCGCATGCCGGGAATGACCGGGCTGGAATTGATCGCTGAGCTGCGCAAGGAGAATCCGGGCTGCCATGTGCTGATTCTGAGCGGCTATGCCGATTTTGAATATGCGAAGCAGGCCATCTCCTATCATATTGACGGATATTTGCTTAAGCCGGTGGATGAGGAGGAGCTGATCAGCTACCTGCAGGAGCTGCGAGAGAAGATCAGCTTGGAAGAGCGGATCAACGAATGGCAGGCTCTGGAGCCGGCAAGAACCACCGAGGTGCTGGTGCGGGAGCTGCTGCAGTCGAAGGAAGCCGGAGAGGCGGCGGCCGAGTTGGGCCTTAAGGACAGCAGCTGCGAAGTGGTGCTGCTGGAATTGAAAGGGCTTAACAAGGGTGAGGATGCCCGCGAAGACGCGGTGAAGCGGCTGATGGAGCGGCATTGGCAGGAGGAGGAGCGCGGCTTCTTCTTCACCCTTCCTCCGTACATGGGAATTCTGCTGAAGGAGCCGCTCCGGGATGAACGCGCCCGGGCGGCGCTCTGGCAGGAGCTGCACCACCTGATCTCGAAGGAGGGGCTGGAGTTCGTGGCCGCAGCGGGCGGAGCAGCTGACCGGCCGGAGGAGGCCGGACAGTCCTTCGCGGCTGCACGCGCCCGGCTGGAGGATGCCTTTTTCGGGCAGAAGAACACACTGCTCTGCGAAATGCCGGACCTCTGGGAGGAGCCTGCACAAGCTGCGGTTGAACCGGAGGAGGAGCCGGACCCCGAGCGCGACATCGAGGTGCAGCTGCTGCTGGCAGTGGAGGCTGGAAGCAGCGAGGTGGCCAGGGACCTTACGCTGCAGATTATCCGCCAACTCGTGGATACCCAGCGGGATGAGACCTATATCAAGGATCAGCTGCTGCGGATTGTCAGCAGCACCATTGCCCGGCTGGAGGCGGCGAGTCCTGAGCTGCGCCCGCTGATTGCCGGACAAGCCTCGCCGATGGGCGAGGTCTACAGCAGCAGATACCTGCATGATGCAGAGCGGCTGGTGTCGGGCTATATGGAGCAGCTCTCCAGGCTGACGGGCAGCGGAAGCGGACGCGGCGATGAGATTAAGCGGATTACGGATCTGATCCAGCGGCGGTATAAGGAGAATTTGAAGCTGGGCACACTTGCGGAGATTTTTAACTACAATAGTGCCTATTTGGGCAAAATGTTCAAAAACCAGGTGGGCGAGCACTTCAACACGTATCTGGATAAGGTGCGGATCGAGAAGGCCAAGCAGCTGCTGACCCAGGGCATGAAGGTCTATGAGGTGGCCGAGCAGGTCGGGTACATGAACTCCGATTACTTCAATGCCAAATTCCGCAAATATGTCGGCGTCTCCCCAAGCGCGTACCGCAAGGAGAAGTAGATTTATATAAGAAGCGCTAAAGCACTTTACGAAAAGCAAAAAGAATCGAAGGAGAAATTTGGAACTGCAGGTCGCAGCAAGCTTGCAGAAAATCAGGTATGAGGCTTATGATATACAGGCTGTTCCCCTTCTTGCAGAAGACCGGGAGCAGCCTGTTTGTATAGAGAGGGGAGATTGATATCAAGAAGCTGGTGCGGATGGTCAATAATATGAAGCTGAAATACAAGCTGATCTTCTTTTATATCATAGTGGTGATGATTCCCGTGCTGATTGCAGGGGTTATTCTGACGAATTATTTTCGGGAGGGAGCCTTGAACAGAGCGATTGATCAGGCCACCAACAACGTGGAAAAGATCAAAAGCCAGTTGTACAGCAAGCTGCGGGTCCCTACAGATATTTCGAATCTGCTCTATTTCGATGAGGATCTGGAGCGGCTGGTCAATACCCATTATCCGAGTATCCTGGAGCTGACCAAGGCCTACCTGAATTATACCGACCTCAAGGAGTATGTGCTGCGGTACCGGGAGATCTCCAATATCCGCTTTTTCATCGATAATCCCACACTGGTGGACGATATGTCCATCGCACCGGTAACGCCGGAGATCCGTACGAGAAACTGGTATACACAGGCTATGCAGAACAATCAGATCTACTGGATGTATATCCACGACAAGGACCCTTATATCAACAGCCCCAAAGGAACCATCAACAAGCTGAGCCTGGTCCGCCAGGTGCCCTACCCTGAATACAGCAAGTCAGGAGTTCTGATGGTGCAGGTGAATCAGAATGAGCTGAACCAGATGCTGCACCAGGAGCCGTTCGAGACCATTATTATCGATGAACAGGGTTATATTGTATCCGCCAAAAATCCGCAGCTCGTAGGAAGTACGGTGGATGCTTTTGATATAGGGATCGATGTGGGGGCGCAGTCCAAGGGCGTGTTCACGACCCAGGTGAAGGACAAGGATTCCTACGTCATCATCGATGAGATGATCCCAGAGCTGAGTGTCAGCAGGCTGAAGATTATCTCGGTATTTGAGACTAAAAGCATTCTGAGCGATGCCAATAAGGTGAGTCAGCTGGGCTTGTTTATCGTAATCGGGGTGCTGCTGGTTGCGCTCGTACTGGTCTACACCATCTCGCTGCTGACGAGCAACCGGCTGCTGCGGCTGAGCCGCCAGCTCAATCAAGTGGCCCTCGGAAACCTGAACGTTGTCTCCCATATTGACGGAACAGACGAGATCGGCCAGCTGTCGCGCCAGTTCAACTACATGGTAGCCAGCATCAACCAGCTGATTAAGCAGGTGATAGAGAGCAATGAGAAGAACAGTACGCTGGAGATCGCGCAGCGGGAGATTAAGCTGAAGATGATGGCCAGCCAGATTCATCCGCATTTTTTGTTCAACGCGCTGGAGTCGATTCGTATGAACGCCCATCTGCGGGGAGAGAAGGAGATTGCCAATATTGTCCGGCTGCTGGGCAAGCTGATGCGCAAGAATCTGGAAGTAGGCCGGGAGAGAGCGCCGATCAAGGAAGAGATTGAGATGATCCGCTCCTATCTGGAGATTCAGAAGTTCCGGTATGAGGACAGGCTGGAATATAAGATTACCTTCGATCCCGCCGCTGCTGAGGTGATGATTCCGCCGCTGATTATCCAGCCGCTGGTGGAGAATTCTGTCGTTCACGGTCTGGAGAACAAGGAAGGCACGGTGCATGTCAGCATCGCCATTACCCTCACGGAGAATCAGGAGATTGAGGTGATTGTAATGGATGACGGGATCGGCATGAAGGAAGGACGGCTGTCCGAGATTATGGAGGTCATCACCAAGGCGGAGGAAGAGGAGCAGGGCCGGATCGGGCTGCGCAATGTGCAGCAGAGACTGACCCTGTATTACGGAGCTGAGCATGGGCTGAGCATATCCAGCCGGGAGGGAGAGGGGACGCGGATTACATTTTCAATTCCTAAGGAACAGTGATTTGAAGGCTTAAGGGGATACAGGCGGGGAGAATGTCTAATTTCTATAGGTTTTTACGTGAAATCTGTTGGGTATTCTCGCCCCCGGCGCTGGGATAAGATAAAGCTATCAAAGCGAAGGGGGAATAATGATCGTGAAAGCGCTCACTGAAAGCGGTGTTACAGCAAATGAAAGCGTAACCCCCCGCCCACCTGCGAAACGGAATAGTGGATTTTGGAAAAGCGTACTCCAGCAAAAGTACTTATACCTGATGTCCCTTCCATTCGTAATCTGGGTATTTATATTCAGCTATGTGCCCATATGGGGATGGCTAATGGCCTTCCAGAATTATAAGCCGGTCAGGTCGTTTAGCGAGCAGAAATGGGTCGGACTGGACAACTTCAAGGAGCTGTTCCAAGATGAACGCTTCTACCTCGTATTAAGAAATACACTGGCGATGAGCATGCTGGGACTGATCTTCGGCTTCGTGGTTCCTATCCTGTTCGCCGTAATGCTCAACGAGCTGCGCGGGAACATCTTCAAGAGATCGGTTCAGACGATATCTTACCTGCCTCACTTTGTATCCTGGGTCGTTGTAGGCGGGATTGTCTACAAGACGCTTGCCATCGATGGAGGGATCGTGAACGATCTGCTGCTCTGGACGAATCTTATTGATGAGCCGATTCAGTTCATGGCCAAAGGGAAATACTTCTGGGGAGTCTTAACGGCTGCTGATATCTGGAAGGAAACGGGCTGGAATGCGATCATCTATCTGGCAGCGATTACAGGCATTGATAAAGAGCTGTATGAAGCCGCCAAAGTGGACGGTGCAGGACGGGTCAAGCAGATGTTCAATATTACGCTGCCGGGTATCCGCACAACGGTGATGGTGCTGCTGATTATGAATATCGGCCATCTGGTCGGCATCGGCTTCGAGAAGCAATTCCAGCTGCAGAACAACATGGTTACCGATTATTCGGAAGTGCTGGATTTGTATGCGCTTAAATACGGGATACAGATTGGACGCTTCTCCTATGGTACTGCGATAAGCATGTTCACCTCGGTAGTCAGTGTCATCCTGCTGTTCACCGCCAACGGTCTGATGAAGAAATTTGCCAAAGAAAGCATTATGTAAGGAGGGGATCATCCATGGGTGGCAAAGCATTCCAAATGTCAAAAGGTGAACGTGTCTTCGATATTTTTCTCTACATCGCTCTAATCCTGATTATGATTGTGACGTTATATCCCTTTCTGAACGTGCTGGCGATTTCCTTCAATGAATCTACAGATACGGTCCGGGGCGGCATCTATATCTTCCCGCGGGTCTGGACGCTGGAGAATTACGAGCGGATCTTCAGCTATACGGGACTGATTCAAGGCTTCAAAATATCGATTCTGCGTACCCTTTCCGGTACCCTCCTGGGTCTGATCAGTGCTTCCATGCTGGCCTTTACCCTCAGCCGTCCGGAATTCAGAGCCAGAAGATTCGTCTCGGTATTCCTGGCCCTGACCATGTATTTCTCCGGCGGTATGGTGCCGATGTACATTCTCATGAAGGATCTGAATCTGATCGGAACGTTCTGGATCTACATCCTGCCGGGTATGGTTTCCGCGTTCAACGTGTTCATTATCCGCTCTTTCATGGACGGGCTGCCGTTTGCCCTGCAGGAATCCGCTAAGCTGGATGGGGCGAATGACTTTATGATTTTCTACAAAATCATTCTTCCGCTCTGTAAGCCGGTACTGGCGACTATCGCCTTGTTCCTGGCCGTGGGGCAATGGAATGAGTGGTTCACCACCTATCTCTACAACGGCAACAAGCCGCATCTGACTACGCTGCAGTTCGAGCTGATGAAGGTCCTGTCTTCGACCAATCAGGGCAGCGGCATGGCAAATGCGAATGATATGGCCAGACAGATGGCGCAGATTTCACCGGAGTCGATCAAGATGGCGATTACGATTGTCGTAACCGTGCCGATTCTCGTGGTATATCCGTTCCTGCAAAAGTATTTTGTCGGCGGTATGACGTTGGGTGCAGTTAAGGCATAGGCCTTAACCCAGGAGTGACAGGGAGAAGCTGCCGGGTTCAGTGCAGAGCCGGGCAGCTAACCCGCTTAGGGTTGAGTGTTAATTAATGGAAATTTATATTTATGGTAGTTTTGCAAGCGTTCACAATGGTATATTCAGGTCTCACCTGATATGCATAAAGGCAACATATTAAGATACAAGGGGGATACACAATGAACCGCAAGAGTACCAAGACTATCTTCACACTCCTGCTGATGAGCTCGATGCTGATCGCCGGTTGTGGAGGCAACGGCAATAATGCAGCCAACAATACGACGCCTAACAACTCAGGAACTACACCTGATGCTACTGCCGCAGCAGATGATACGGCTCTAGATACCTCACCCGCTACGTTCACCTTCTTCGGTGCGGATGCCAGCCCGAACTGGAACAAGATGCAGGATGATGTCGGTAAAGCCATTACGGAAAAAACAGGGGTCACCCTTGAAGCTGAATTCGATGTAGGCAGCGGCGGCGGTGACCAAAAAATCGCCATGATGGCGGCCAGCGGCGATGTTCCTGATATTATTTTCGCTAAAGGCAGTCTGAGTACCCTGGTGGATGCGGGCCTGATCATGGATATGACGGACCTGATTGACAAATATGGCCCCAACCTCAAGAAAGTCTACGGCGAGAACATGAATCGTCTGAAGTACAGTCTGGATGACCAGAGTATTTATCAGATTCCTACGAATATGGGTGTCGGCCAGAAGTCCTTCGATGCCACAGGCGGATTTGAAATTCAGCATCGTGTGCTCAAAGAGCTTGGCTATCCGAAGGTGCGGACTGTAGCTGATTTTGAAAAGGTGCTGAAGGATTATGTCGCTCTGCATCCGGAAACCGATGGACAGCCTACCATTCCGCTGACGCTGAACGCCGATGACTGGAAGATTATGATCACCGTGACGAACCCGGCCTTCACTACAACCGGCGCACCGGATGATGGTGAATATTATGTGGACCCTGAGACCTTCGAAGCGAAGCTTCACTACAAACGCGCCGAAGAAAAGGAATATTTCCGCTGGCTGAACGGCATGTACAATCAAGGACTGCTTGACAAGGATACCTTCGTACAAAAGGATGACCAATACAAAGCGAAAGTGGCCAGCGGCCGTGTACTCGGTCTGATCTCCCAGGAATGGGAATACTCTGACGGTGAGAATGCCCTGAAGGCTGCCGGTAAAGACGAGTATACTTATGGACACTTCCCTGTAACCCTGACCGAAGAGTATAAGGATCATTCCTTCATGCAGACAGGAATCGACGGCTACGGGATTGCAATCACTACAGCTGCCAAAGATCCTGAGCGGATCATCAAATGGCTGGACTGGATGTCCTCCGATGAAGGCCAGATCCTGAGAACCTGGGGGATTAAAGACAAGCACTATACTGTGGATGCCAATGGCAAACGTGAGGTTCTGCCTGAGATCCGTGACGGCTTAGCCAATGATACAGCGAACACTCAAAAAACAACCGGGATCGGCCAGTACCTGATCTTCGGTGCACGGTATGGCGACGGAGTGAAGGATTCTACGGACAACTACTACACTACAAGCTTCCCTGAGCAGATTGTTGCTTCGTACTCAGAAGCTGAGAAGGAATCCCTTGCCGGATATAAGGCGACTACCTGGAAGGACCTGTTCCCGAAAGAGGATGAATTCCCTGTAAAAGAAACTGGTGCCCTGTACAACCTGCCGGTTCCGACAGACGGTAAATATCAGGTCATCTTCAAAAAGACCCAGGATATCGTACGTAAACGTATCCCGGAAGCGATTCTGTCCAAACCGGCTGATTTCGATAAAGTCTATGACGCCTTCCTGGCTGAGCTGGACAAAGCCGGCGCTCAGGATATGGAAAAAGAATTCACTGAGCTGGTGAAGAAGAGAGTATCCCTGTGGACAGGCAAAAATCTGTAAATCCTAATGGGATGTAGCATGATCAAGTGTACAGCAGAAAGCAGAAGGCCCGACTTAGGTCAGGGCCTTTTGCTGTATTCAGAACTTAGTACGAAGGGTGAGGAGAACATGGAAACTGAACAAAGGAAATCCGCGTGGAAGCTCAGATACAGCCAGCCCGCAGCCGTCTGGGAAGAGGCGCTGCCGCTGGGGAACGGGCACATGGGGGCTATGGTATTCGGCGGTACCGCCAGAGAGCTGATCTCGCTGAATGAGGATACCCTATGGTCCGGGTTCCCCCGGGATACGGGCAATTATGAAGCGCTCAGGTATCTGAAGAGAACCCGGGAGCTAATAGCTGCAGGCCAGTATGGTGAGGCCGAGGATATGGTGAATGCCCATATGCTGGGGGTCAACGCCCAGGCCTACATGCCGCTTGGGGACCTGATTCTTACGCAGCCGGGCGCAGAGAATTGTACGGCCTATGAAAGAGTGCTGGATCTGGATAGCGGAGTTGCCAGAGTGACCTATCAGACCGGGCAGGGTGCCTTCACCCGTGAAGTATTCATCAGCACACCAGATCAGGTGGGTGTCGTGCATCTGACAAGCGGTCAGCCCGGGGGAATTCAGCTAGAGCTGGCACTGGACAGCCAATTACAGCATAGCGTTAGTCCCGGGGAAGGGAACCGGCTGGTAATGCAGGGGCGCTGTCCCTCGCATATTGCCGACAATTACCACCAGGATCATCCGCTCGCAGTACTCTATGAAGCGGGGCTTGGAGTAGCATTCGAACTGCACCTGCATGTACAGGTAACCGGGGGAAGTATCCGGCATTCCGCAGGCAAGCTGGTCATCAGTGGGGCGGAGCGTGTTCTGCTGCTGTTGGCTGCCGGAACGGACTATGAGGAGGTGCGGTTCAGAGCAAGTCATAGAGCCGCTGCGCCAGCTCAGTATTCCGCAGCTATGCTAAGTCCGGCGGAGCTGTGCGCCAGCAGATTAAGCGCTGCGGCCGGTAAGACTTATGAGGAGCTGTACGCACGCCACGTTGCAGATCATCAGGCGATCTTCCGCCGGATGGATCTGGATCTCGGCGGTCACGAGGCGGATGAGCGGCCTACCGATGAACGTCTGGCCGCCTATCAGGATGGGGCAGAAGACCTGGCGCTGGAGGCCCTATTGTTCCAATATGGCCGCTATCTGCTGATGGGCAGTTCACGGGCCGGAACCCAGGCAGCGAATCTGCAGGGGATATGGAATCCCCATGTTCAGCCGCCATGGAACAGCAATTACACGACCAATATCAATACACAGATGAACTATTGGCTGGCGGAGGTCTGCAATCTCAGCGAATGTCATGAGCCGCTCCTTGAGCTGATTAAGGAGCTTAGTGAGACCGGGGCCAGAACGGCTGCTATTCATTACGGGGCGCGCGGCTGGGTAGCCCATCATAATGTGGATCTGTGGCGGGCCTCCACACCGTCCGGCGGAGATGCCAGCTGGGCCTTCTGGCCAATGGGCGGGGTGTGGCTATGCCGTCACCTGTGGGAGCATTACGAATTCAACCCGGATATGAAGGTTCTGGATGAGACTGCTTATCCGCTAATGAAGGGAGCTGTCCTCTTCTGCCTGGATTGGCTGGTGGAAGGACCGGAGGGCTGGCTGGTTACCAGCCCGTCTACTTCGCCGGAGAACCGGTTCGTTACGGAGGACGGCAGAGCTTGCAGTATATCTATGGGTTCGGCTATGGATATGAGCCTGATCGCTGAGTTGATGCAGCACTGCCTGGAGGCTGCGCGTATTCTCGGCGTAGACGCTGAGTTTCAGGAGGAGCTGGAGCAGACACTCGCCCGACTGTCTCCGCTGAAGATCAGCAAGAGCGGGCGGGTGCAGGAATGGCTCTATGACTTCGCCGAAGCGGAGCCGGGGCACCGCCATGTCTCCCACCTGTACAGCCTGTATCCGGGCAGCCGGATTAACAGGCGGGACACGCCGGAGCTGCTGGAAGCCAGCCGCTTAACGCTGGAGCAGCGGGTTGCTTCAGGCGGGGGACATACCGGCTGGAGTTGTGCTTGGCTGATCAACCTCTATGCCCGGCTCACAGACGGCGATGCGGCTTACGGTTATGTGCGCACGCTGCTAACCCGTTCCGTCTATCCCAACCTGTTCGATGCACATCCCCCGTTTCAGATTGACGGTAATTTCGGCGCGGCCGCCGGGATTGCAGAGATGCTGCTGCAGAGTCATCTCGGGGAGCTTACGCTGCTTCCGGCGCTGCCGGGAGCCTGGAAGAACGGCCGCATCAGCGGCCTGAAGGGGCGCGGAGGGTATGAGGTAGATATCGAATGGCAGGCTGGAGTCCTGGTATCCGCGCGGATTACAGCCCGGTTCGATGGAACACTGCGCCTCGGTTATGCGCAAGAGCTGATGCTACAGCATGCAGACGGCCGCCGCCAGGCGCTGAACGGTACGCTTGAGGTTACGGCTGGCGGGGTGTATTGGGTGGGGGGGTGAGGAGGAGGGGGAATGCAGAAGGGATGTAAAACTATAAATATAATGGAAAATAAATCCGATAGTATAGGAGTTATCCTTTTTAACTGAGGGAGATTTATATATTAAATTAGAAGCCAGTGAGTTTTAGTATCAGGCGGGAAGGATGGTTATGGCGTCAACGAAGCTAGTTTTTAATGAGGATGAAGTCAGGCGCCTGCAAACGAAAATCGGCCAGGTGAGTCAGGACACCAACCGGCTATATCTTCAGTTGAGGGGGCAGTCTAGCGGTTGGGGTGTCATTCCCATGGGCGACCATATGGTCAGGGCCCAAGTCCTGATCAATGAATTAACCGTAGAAGCGGAGAAATTAGAGGATATCATCCGGGTCGCCCTGAGAGGCGTCTCGGAATTACAGGAAGAGAATAAACGGCAGGCGGACAAGCTGACGGGGCAATTTAATCTTTTGCTCGCAGCCTTCGGAAGCTTGGGACTGCAACCAGCCGCCGGACGGCTCTCCATCCCCGAATTTGTGCAGCGAAGTGCGACGAACCTCATCACTTCGATTGCCGCTCTATCAGGAAAAGATGAGCTCAGCAGGGACCCGGTGGTGCAGCAGCTCAGGAATGTCATTCAGACCTCCGGCCTGCTGACCGTAGAGAGTATAGCTGCACAAAGTAAACTGACGGATATCTTTGCGGCGCGGAATCAGATCGCCAAGGCACAGATGGCCTTCAAGGTGTATCAGGCGTTCGGAAATCAGGCACAGATGGAGGCTGTTCATGCACAGGCGGCAGAGGCCCGGCAGAAGCTGGCCTCTCTAGGCGTAGCCAAGATCTACTATGAAGCCGGTAAGGATCTAAGCGCCAATTACAGACAACCAGCGGTTACAGCCTGTGAGTATGATCCTTCAATCACGGCGGATAAGGTTCCGTTACTACATAACGAAGAATATTTGCTGCTGCTGCGGCTGGCGATGGAGAAGACCGCCGCTGGAGCGTATGCGCGGGGTCAGCTTGCGGCGAAGCGGCAGGAAATTCAGATTGCAGCGGCTCTTAAGCAGGTTCAAGAGCAAATTGAAGCGCAGCGGCGGTTGAACGGGCCGCCGCTTACCCTGCCGGATGGCACGCCAATTACCGCAGACAACAAGGAAAATGAGACCACGTTGGACTTTTATCAGGCGAAAGTCTATGTGCCGAATGAATATCTCACCCCGATGTACACCAGTTATCTGGGGTGGCTGGAGGAGACTTACGGGCTTACGAAGTGGGAGAGCAAGGTCCGTCAGTCGGAAGGTGTGGTGCTGGCGTTTACCGAAGGATTGGTGAAAGAGGTCGTCATGGGCGTAGCGGACACGGCAACCTTTGCCTTCAAACTAGTAGTGGACCCGGTCAAAACCACCACAGAAATGAAGAATCAGGCGAAATATCTAATTGACCATCCGGAAGTGCTAGTGGAAGCGGCGAAGATGGCGTATCATCAATTTGACGAAGGCACACCCGAAGAGAAAGCTGCGATGCTGGGTTCGGTCGCCTCTATCCTTGTTCCCGGACTACAGGTCACGAAGGCCGGAAAAGTGGGTAAAGTCCTGGGCGAGGTAGAAGACGCCGTCAGCCAAGTGGCGAAGGATGCCCTGCAAGGGATCAAGCAGAAGCTTCCGAATCTGGGTCCGGTAGTGCAGACGCCGGAAGGGTTTGTGTTCAAGGTAGGGGAGATCCCCGATACTCCAGCCTTGCCGAAGACGCCGGTGCAGCAGAAGTATATGGATGCGGTGGATGGTGGGGGTGGTAAGGTTGAGGGGCCGGGTAAAGTTCTTGATTCTGTTCCGTCAGTTAGAAACGGTGAGTTTAATAAATGGTTCAATTCTTTGACTCCTGATGAATTTGACAAAGTATGGGCAGATCCTAAACTAAGGGATATCATCAAAGACCGGCTCAGACATCCAGGCGGATTACATGAGTGGCATTTGGTATCAAGAGCAGATGTCTTTAAAAGATGGGGAATCACGAGTGAGCAGATTGCTGAAATGCGAACACTTATTAGCAACACCAAGTTTGTAAATCCAAAAGGTAAACATGGTGGGAAAGGCTCAACAACAGCACATAATGAGTTGTTAGACATTATTGATTCGTCTACTGATTATGGTATGTTTAAAAGAAGATTACAAAACTGGGCGAATTATAGATTTGATGGTGGGGCAGATGCTCTGCCAAACGGATTAAAACCTTAGAGGGGGATTAGCATGGAAAAGGAAGGTTTCGTATCTTTGTGGGTAGGGAATGTCCAATCTTCTGAGGAGTTGGATAGATTACTTGTTGTTTCTTATTCAGATGAGGGTGATTTTATTCCATCCATATTTGCAAAACACATTAACATTCGTAGATATGATGATGCTGTAAGAGAAGCAGAGTATTATGAAGAAGTAAGTGATGACTTGAATCAATTACTCGAGGGATTCTCTTATGATGATGAAATTGTTCCAAGATTTACTGCCCTAGTGCAAGAAGGTTTGCCGAACGATATTAATGCAATAGTTTTATTGTATAATTTTGAATATACTGGGGCAATTGTCGAAGTAACCATTCAATCTAATTACTTCAGATTCTTAGGTGCTGTAGAATATCGATAGTGGGGCTACCCTGTGCCGAATAAACCCATCCTTCAACCAATAACACATATACCCCATGTAATACCTGTATAAAGATTCTTCATTTTCGGTTATACGTACATTAAAGGCTATATACTCATAACTTAAATCCCGCAATAACGATACAATGAACAGGTTGATTATGGTTAGATACTACCATGATTGACCTGTTTGTGCTATCCATGCCAAGTTGGACGGTTAGAGATGATATAATGAATAGGTCAGGCTGGCACAAATTTACGTTCTTGAGGTTGGGGTTGTAAACAGGGCATTATTGGCATTTACTATAGAGTATATGGCTATGGCCGATGATATAGATTGCAGGAGGCGCGCGGATCATATGGGGAAGAGACAGGGATCGCTGATAAAGACAGCGGTTGGACTTATGCTTGTGTTTGCAGCTATACCGCCTGCGACGTACTGGGGATACGAGCATGCATATGCTGCATCGGATTCAGCGGTGGTGCAGACCACACAAGGAATGACGCAGAAGCTGGCGGGAGCGATGAGTAACCGCAGAGAGACGATCACCTTCACTTATCAGGGCAAGACCGCCAAGCTGAAGAGTGAGATCCAGACGGCAATTAATCAGGCGATGGGGAGCGATCCGTACCTGTATTACATTATTGACAGCTATGCGTTCTCTTACCGTGGAAGCACGCGTGCTGTTCATGTGACGGTACAGGTGGAATACCGGGAGACGCTGCAGCAGACGGCGTATGTTAACAAGCAGGTGAAGGCTATTCTGCAGCAGATTATAACACCAGGGATGAACAATCATCAGAAGATAAAAGCGATCCACGACTGGGTCGTGCTGAATCTGGAATATGATCACTCGCACCGCAAATACACCGCGTATGAGGGACTTCAGACCGGTAGTGCGGTCTGCCAGGGCTATACGCTGCTAACCTATAAGCTCCTGCTGGGCGCGGGGATTCCGAACAGGATTGTGGAAGGGACGGCCAGGGCGGCAGACGGCGTAACCCAGTCGCATGCCTGGAATCTGGTGCAGCTGAACGGGGCATGGTATCATCTCGACACCACCTGGGATGACCCGGACCCAAGTCCGGAGGGCGGAATCAGCACGCTCTATTATATGAGGACGGATGCCCAGCTGCGGCTTGACCACACTTGGACCAAGTCCTATCCGGCGGCCTCCACCAGTTATGCCCAGACCCTATCTAAGCTGGTCAATCAAGGGGGCCAGGGGGTGGAGGCATACAAGAGGCTGCAGAAGGACCTGAATTACTGGCTGTACGAGGAGAATCAGGTGGTTTCGTCGGCGGCACAGCTCAAGGAGCTTGCGAAGCAGGCGGCAGAGGCCGGACGGCAATCGCTGCTGTTCCGTTATCGCGGAAGCGACAAGCTGCTGAGGCAGGACCTGCAGGTGCTCTACGATCTGAGGCTGAACAACCTGGCCTTCAACAGTTCGCCGTTCGAGAATACAGGAGATCTTAAGGTATACGTCACTTGGAAATAAAAGCTTGTCAGCTACCCGGCAAGCCAGCCAGGGTGGAGCTTCAGGCTTTGGTCTCCAGGAACTGAATGGTCTGAAGCTTGTTTGTTGAAGGGTTGAAGCGGACCATCACAACTACGCCGAATTCCCGGCCTGCCTTGCTTCGGACCAGCAGCTTGAATTTCTCTTCTGCCAGCTTTGGCCTGATCTGGGTCCGGCCGATGTGCTTGTAATCGATGATCTCGGCGTTGTATTTCTGCTGCGCCTCCTTCACGGCGATGGTTCCCCACCGGGCATAGTCAGGTGCAGCGGAGCTCCGGCTAACCGGAGCGGCGGTGACGAGCAGGAGCATCAGCAAGGCTATCATCCAGTTTTTTTTCATTTTCATAGCGGCCTCCTTGGGGTGTGAATATTGGTTAGCGTGTCCCTACGAAGGCGCTTCTATGCCTGGACTGCTTCTTGAAGATTCAGGCTTTTCCGAACCCGTCCTCACAAGTGATGTTCATGTCAAGAATCCCGTACAGAGATTGCTTGGAAGTCTCCATTTTTTTCTGCGCGTCTTCAATCTCTGCTATTTTGTGATGTATAATGCGAGCTTGCTCATCCTTGGATATTCCATGCTTGGAAATCATAGACTTAATGTCCTGGATTGAAAATCCAACCGCTATACAATTCTTTACCACTTCGATGTATTGAACGATTTCCGGGACATAATTCCGGTAATTATTCTCTTCTCTGAGGATATACTCCTCCGTAATGATGCCCATTTTCTCATAATAACGCAGGGTTGAAATAGGAAGGCCTACCTTTGTTGCGACTTCACTAATCTTCATGCCATCACCTCATGGTTTGTGCTTGCTATGAACTATAGTTTATAGTTTACAATTCTCCTAGTGATGATTCAATATCAGCACATTATATATAAAAAGGAGAGAAGTAACTATGAGCACAATGACAGGCAAATTCCACAAAACCAATGATTTCAATGCAATCGTCCTGGAGCGCCGTTCCGTGAAAGTCTATGATCCTGAGGTGAAAATCAGCAGAGAGGAAATGACCGAGATTCTGGCGGAAGCTTCCCGCGCCCCCTCTGCCGTTAACCTGCAGCCATGGCGTTTCCTGGTCATTGACAGCGCTGAAGGCAAAGCGAAGCTTGCACCGCTGGCCACCTTCAACCAGACCCAGGCGCTCACCTCTTCGGCTGTGATTGCGGTATTTTATGATACGAACAACGTTGAATATATGGACGAAATTTTCGGCAAGGCTGTGGAGCTTGGGTACATGCCCCGCGAGGTGATGGATATGCAGCTGCAGCAGGTTAAGCCTTATTATGCGAAGATTTCCGCGTCCGAATTACGGGATATGAATCTGATTGACTCGGGGCTTATCTCTATGCAACTGATGCTTGTTGCCCGTGCGCACGGCTACGATACCAATCCGATGGCCGGGTTTGACAAGGAGCATATTGCAGAAGCTTTTGGCCTGGACAAAGAACGGTTCCAGCCGGTCATGCTGATCTCGATAGGCAAAGCCGCCAAAGAGGGGTATCCATCCTACCGTCTGCCGGTCGAAACGATCACCACCTGGGCATAATCAAGCTATCCCTATTTAAAAGACCGGTTTTGGCCCGCTGCTGCGGGATCAAAACCGGTCTTTTGCTATGCTGCAATGAATCAGTCTGCGTGGGTGCTCAGGTCACACTTCTCCAGCGGGATAAGGCTGCTTTTGCGGAACCAGCCATAGCCCAGCCAAATCAGCAGGAACAGCGGCACGCTGACATAGGAGACCAGAATGCCGTACCAGTCGATCTTCGCACCGGTGAAAGCACCCATGTTCTGGCCGAATACGGCTACCATACAGAGGGCGAAGGCAAACAGCGGACCGAAAGGGAACCATCTTGCCCGGTAAGGCAGCTCATCCAGTGAATGGCCCTGCTTCACAAAGGCCCGGCGGAAGCGATAATGGCAGACGGCAATTCCGAGCCAGTTGATGAAGCCGCACATCCCGGAAGCGTTAAGCAGCCAATTGTACACCGCGCCGTCTCCGAAGAAGGAGGCGAGGAAGGCGAGCATGCCGACAGCGGTGGTCACGAGCAGCGCGCCTACAGGAACACCTCTGCGGTTCAGCTTACCGAGCGCGCGCGGTGCCATTCCATCCTTGGCCATGGCGTACAGGACGCGGGTGGAAGCATACATTCCCGAGTTACCGGCAGACAGCACGGAGCTGAGAATCACGGCATTCATTACCGAGGCGGCAATCGCCAGCCCTGCTTTGTTAAAGACGATCGTGAACGGGCTGACGCCGATATCATCAATACCTCCGCGGAGCAGATCTGGATTTGTATAAGGAATCAGCAGGCCGATGACGGCAATGGCAAAAATATAGAAGATCAGGATGCGCCAAAACACCTGGCGGATCGCAATCGGCACGTTCCGGCGCGGGTTCTCGCTCTCTCCGGCGGCGACACCGACCAGTTCCGTTCCCTGGAAGGAGAACCCGGCGGCCATGAAGACCCCGACGAAGGCGAAGAAGCCGCCATGGAACGAGCTGCCTCCCAGTTGGAAGTTGCTGAAGCCCACCGCCTTGCCGCCCATAATCCCGAAGATCATCAGGACACCGACGATGAGGAAGAAGACCACCGTAATAATCTTGATAATGGCGAACCAGTATTCCGACTCGCCGTACCCCCGCGCAGACAGGAAGTTCAGGCCGAACATGAGTGACAGGAAGAGCAGACTCCACAGGAAAGAGGGACTGTCCGGGAACCAATACTTAATAATAACGGTGGCTGCTGAGAGTTCGGCTGCTATGGTCACCGCCCAGTTGTACCAGAAGTTCCAGCCGATAGCGAAGCCGAAGGCGGGGCTGACGAACCGCGTGCCGTAGGTGCTGAAGGAACCGGAATCGGGCAGATAGGTTGCCAGCTCCCCAAGGCTGGTCATCAGAAAATAGACCATAATGCCGACGGCCGTGTAGGCGAGCAGTGCTCCGCCCGGACCGGAGGAGGCAATGGCCCCGCCGCTGGCGAGGAACAGTCCGGTTCCGATCGAGCCGCCGAGGGCGATCATGGTCAGATGTCTTGCTTTGAAGGATTTGCGCAGGCCCGGTGTATTGGCGTTGCCCGCCTGTACTACCGGCCGTTTTGGCTGTTGTGGTTGCATGAATAAGACACTCCCTTTAGATTGATGGTTCTGTTCACAGGGGGAGTGCCGCTGCCTGCATATGCCAGTGTCTTCTTCCCGGCATGATGCACGCAAAAAAACCGCAGACGGACGCTGCGGTTTCCTGATTATGGGCTCCGCATCATACTCCCTGTTAAGATAGCGCAACACGGTGCAGCTCCCGCAGTCTCCTGACAGGCGGCAATACACAGTGACAGTTCCGCGCCTTTCGGCAAACGGCCCCAATCGTAGCTGCGGACTAAGAGCAGCAGTTACGATTTCGGCGGATATTCCTTTGGGCACGTATCACCGATGGCTCTTAGGCATCTCCACGCGCTTACTCTTCTTATCCGCGACCTCTACCTCATCCTAGGTATGATGAGGCTATCTTTGAACGATATGAACAACAGGAATCAGTATAAGGCATACCGGCTTCTCAGGCAATGACAAAATACGGCAGGTTCACGTTAGCTCCGCCGGCGCTCCGACATCTGCTGCCAGACGGTGCCCGCGGCTTCTTCGCCGGACAGAATCCGCTCGAGCGCCATCTTGGCCTGCAGCCCAACCTCGAATTCGGGGTCTTCGGCAGCAACGCTCAGCGCGTCCTGAGCCTCGGCGGTCCCGACTTCGTAGAGGAAGCGTGCCGCCCGCCAGCGCACCAGCTTGCTGGCATCACTCAGCGACGCCGTCATCACCGGCGTCGCAGCCGGGTCGCCGATGTCGGAGAGCGTGTCCCCGGCTGTGCGCCGCACGGCCGGGGCGCTGTCCTTCATCGCCTCATAGAGCAGCTCCATCGCACCGGGCGTGCGGATGTCGCCCAGGTACACGACCGCCAATCTGCGAATCTGCAGCTTGGGGTCATGGAGCGCCGCCCGCAGCTCCGGCAGGAGCTGCTCGCCCGGCGCCAGATCCTCCAGCGCGGCGTAGCGCACGCGCCAATCCTCGGCGTGCAGGTCTCGCAGCAGCTCGGCCTGCTCCTTCTTGTGCCGCTGCTCGACGAACTCGCCGGCAGCCCCGTGCGCGATGGCCTGCTGCACGAGGGAGTCGAGGCGTTCCTGCGGATACGCCGCTTCCAGCTCCTGCTCGACCTCGCGGGCAATCTCCGGCGGCTCGCCGTAGCGTACGCCGTAATCGCTGAGCTTACGCTCCTTGATCATCACAGCGCTGGCCACATCGGTCACTGCCTGGGTGAAACGGCTGGAGAGGGCGATACGCTCCTCCTTCGCGCCGGTCTTGACGCGGATCTGGATCGGGATGCCGCGGAACAGCTGCACGAACACCTGGGACTCCCCGTAGTGGGTGCCGTCGTTCTCATCGCCGAGACTGTATTCCGCGCTGAGTCCGTCCGCCCCGAAGCGGTTCTGGACCTCGCGCAGAATTGCAGCCCAGTCGGCGCTGCCCTTGCGCTCCAGCGCGGCGAAGTCAGCGGCATGATAGATACTCGTAACGCCTGGGATCTCCAGCATCTCCTGCGCCCAGGAAGGGGCGGAGCGCCGGGTCTCCGGGGTGTAGGTCCGGCGGATACCGGGGGCAAGGCTTTCGTCCAGATGAAGCTTCATCGTATTTGGACTCGGTGTCGGTTCAATAAATGTAATCTTCATATGTCAGCTCCTCTTCTAAGTAGCATAAGCACCGTTTGCTTTACCCGCATTTTACCTCATTTCAATGGGCGAATACAAAGTTGGCGGCAAGCCCGGACGTTTCCCGCCCAGTCATTTGGGTACAATTTGTAATGAGCGTTCCGCAGAGCCCTGTAATTTTGCAAATGATTCTGCGGAACCCTATAGTTAAGATACGGGGTTTGCCGCCGGGCAACAGAAAAGGCAAATCTGCTATAAGGAGTGGTTCTTGCTATGGCCAAAATACGTTATAACAACATCGACAATGTCAGCACCGATAAAACGCTTAAGGAATTCCGCCAATGGCGTGAGGACCGCCGGAAGAAAAAGAAGGATTACACCTATAAAGTACCGAATCATCCGCCGCGGCTGGACTATCTGGCCGGGAACCGGCTGGAGACGACGATTACGTGGATCGGGCACTCCACTTTTTTTCTGCAATACGAAGGGCTTAATATCATCACCGACCCGATCTGGGCGCGGCGGCTGGGCTTCGAGAAGCGGATCGGTCAGCCGGGCATTCCGCTCGCGGATATCCCGCCGATCGATCTGATTCTGATCTCCCACTCCCACTATGATCACCTGCATATCGCGTCCATCCGCAAGCTGTACCGGGAAGGAACAACTATTGTGGTGCCTGCCGGACTGAAGCGCAAGATGCACCGCAAAGGCTTCCCGAACTGCCAGGAAATGCAGTGGTGGCAGGAGATTACGCTGGGCGCAATCAAGCTGACGTTTGTCCCGACCCAGCACTGGACGCGGAGAACGCCGTTCGATACGAATTCCTCGCACTGGGGCGGTTATGTGCTTCAGCCGGCAGACCCGCAGAAGCACCCGGAGGGGGAGGAGGGCAAGGCGCAGCATAAGCTGCTTCCGCCTAACCTCTATTTTGCCGGGGACAGCGGCTTCTTCCCGGGCTTCAAGGAGATTGGCAGCCGCTTCAAGCTGCATGTGGCGCTGATGCCGATAGGCGCTTATGAACCTGAATGGTTCATGAACTCCCAGCATGTGAATCCCGAGGAGGCCGTGCAGGCCTTCCTTGATGTTGGCGCAGAGCTGATGATTCCGATGCACTTCGGAACCTTCAGGCTGGCCGATGACACGGCGCGTGAAGCGCTGGACCGGATGGAGCAGGCAAGGGTGGCGCAGGGGCTCAGCGAGGAGCGTATCCGTACCTTGGGCTATGGGGAGACGCTGGTCGTCCAGCCCGAGGAACGCCCGGCGGGGCAATAACACTTCTACTTAAATAAGAGCCGTAATAAGGGCCATTTTGCTTGATTTTATGCTATAATGAGCCGGAACCTAAGTGAAAAGGATGGTAATGCTTAATGATTAGCACAAGCGGCGTAACACTCCGCTACGGAAAACGCGCACTATTTGAGGACGTAAACATAAAATTCACCCCCGGCAACTGCTACGGTCTGATTGGCGCGAACGGCGCCGGCAAATCGACCTTTCTAAAGATTCTGTCCGGAGAGATTGAAGCGAACATCGGCGATGTGCATATTACACCCGGTGAACGACTGGCGATACTCAAGCAGAACCATTTCGAGTATGATGAGCATCTGGTGCTGGAGACAGTAATTATGGGCCATACCCGGCTATATGAAATTATGAAGGAGAAGGATGCTCTGTACGCTAAGAGCGACTTCACTGAAGCGGACGGACTTCGCGCGGGTGAACTGGAAGGTGAATTTGCAGAGCTGAACGGCTGGGATGCTGAGCCTGATGCGGCTGCAATGCTGATTGGCCTTGGTATTATGCGTGAGATGCATGATAAGAAAATGGCCGAACTCAGCGGCAACGAGAAGGTCCGTGTACTGCTGGCCCAAGCGTTGTTTGGACGTCCGAACAACCTGCTGCTCGATGAGCCTACCAACCATTTGGATCTTGAATCCATTGGCTGGCTGGAGAACTTCCTCATGGACTACGAAGGCACTGTTATCGTGGTATCCCATGACCGTCACTTCCTGAACAAGGTCTGCACGCATATTGCGGACATCGATTTCGGCAAAATCCAGATGTACGTCGGCAACTACGACTTCTGGTATGAGTCCAGCCAATTGGCCCAGGCCCTGCAGCGCGACTCGAACAAGAAGAAGGAAGACAAGATGAAGGAGCTGCAAGCCTTCATTCAGCGCTTCTCGGCCAATGCGTCCAAATCGAAGCAGGCGACTTCCCGTAAGAAGCAGCTCGAGAAGATTACACTGGACGATATCCGTCCTTCCAACCGTAAATACCCGTTCCTGAACTTCAAGCCGGAGCGTGAAGCCGGCAAGCAATTGCTTACGATCAGCGGCCTGACCAAGGCTGTGGACGGCGACAAGCTGCTGGATGAAGTCAGCTTTGTAGTGAACAAAGGGGATAAAATCGCTTTTGTAGGACCGCATTCCCAGCCAAAATCCCTGCTGTTCGATGTGATTATGGGCGAGGATGAAGCAGATGCGGGTGAGTATACTTGGGGAGTAACAACTACCCAGGCGTATTTCCCTAAGGATAACTCCAGCTACTTCGACGGGGTGAACATGAACCTGGTGGAGTGGCTGCGCCAGTATTCCAAGGATCAGGACGAAACCTTCCTGCGCGGATTCCTCGGCCGGATGCTGTTCGCCGGCGAAGAAGCACTGAAGAAGGCAAGCGTATTGTCCGGGGGCGAGAAGGTCCGCTGTATGCTGGCCAAGATGATGCTGAACGGGGCGAACGTGCTTGTGTTCGATGAGCCTACCAATCACTTGGACCTGGAATCGATCACCGCGCTCAATAACGGGCTGATTGACTTTGACGGCACGATCCTGTTCACCTCCCATGACCATCAGTTCATCCAGACGATTGCCAACCGCATTATCGAGATTACTCCGGCTGGAGTAATTGACCGTACGATGAGCTATGACGAGTATCTGGATAACCCGGAGATCAAGGAAATGCGTGCCCGGATGTACCCTGCAGAGGCTTAAGAACTAGATAGAGACAGAATGAACGGTAATGTGTTCATACGACAAACGGCTGCGTCGTCCCCGAAGGGATCACGCAGCCGTTTATGTTCAAAATATACAACAAATTAGAAGTCTAAGACCCGCCAGTCCGGCGGCGTTGATTGTTCGGCTTCTTGTTATTCTGGCTTTTCAGCGGTTTCGCGGAGCCGGCCTGGAAGGTTGACTCCGGTTTTCCCGAAGCATGCTGTTTCTTCTGCTCCAGCTTCTGGCGGATGGCATCGGCCAAATTAATTTTTGGTTTCTCATTGTTCTCGCTCATTATGTTACCCCCTTAGGCAGCAAGTCCTTTTCTTATTCTAAATGTTTTTAAATGCGGCTACAAGGGCAAGAATAACTCAAAGAAAGATTTCCTGTATTTATGCGGCAGGGATAGGGAGAGGGTGAGGGGCAGAGATGACCGATATTTATGAAGATATCCGCAAGGGTGAAAAGGGTGCGCTGGTCAGTATCGCCGCATATGTGATTTTGTCCGCCTTTAAGCTGGTCTGCGGTTACCTGTTCGCCTCCAGTGCACTCTTGGCAGACGGCTTCAACAATTTAACCGATATTGTAGCCTCGCTGGCGGTGCTGATCGGTCTGCGCATCTCCCGGAAGCCGCCGGATTCCGATCATACCTACGGGCATTTCCGGGCCGAGACGATTGCTGCGCTAATGGCCTCTTTTATTATGGCGCTGGTGGGCATCCAGGTCATAGTGGAAGCGGTGCGCTCGTTGTTCGAGGGAGCCAAGGCTACACCGCAGCTCTGGTCTGCCGGTGTGGCACTGGTGTGTGCCGTAGCGATGATGGGGGTATATATATATAACAAGCGTCTGGCGAAAAGAATTAATAACCATGCGCTGATGGCTGCGGCGAAGGACAATTTCTCGGATGCGATAGTCAGCGTCGGCGCGGCTGTGGGCATAGTAGGGGCACAGTTCGGGCTGCCATGGATTGATTCGGCTGCCGCCATCGGAGTCGGCTTGCTGATTATCAAGACAGCCTGGGATATTTTCCGTGATTCCACGTACCGGCTGACTGACGGCTTTGACGAAGATAAGCTGCTGGACCTGCGCAGCACCATTGCCCGGACGCCGGGCGTGGAGGGCATCAAGGATTTGAAGGCCCGTGTACATGGTAATCATGTGCTGGTGGATGTGGTCGTGGAGGTCAATGCCCGCATGACGGTCATGGAAGGGCATGAGATCAGCGACTCGATTGAAGAGCGGATGACCAAGCTGCACAACATCATGCATGTGCAAGTTCATGTGGAGCCCAAGGAGTAACATTCCATGATTTCTCCTAGTTAGCTGTAATTTCCACCAAATCCAAGGAGAAATCGAGACTATAGACCTGCATGTTACCATAAGATGGAAAGGTTTTTTGTGAAATTTGGAGCATGTTCCAAATCCCGGGTAGGCCTATAATGAGGGCAGAAAGCAACAAACGTAGCGCGCGCCGTTGTTGAATTTCTTAATACGCTAAGCGGGGGAACGCTATGATCGTATCACGCAAGAAATTTACAGCATCACTCTGGGTTTCCGCATCACTGGCATTATCCTTGGGAGTGTTCAATCCGGGACAGGCCTTCGCTGCAACCGATTCTTCGATTTCAACGTTGGCGGCATCCACCGGACAGACGGGTATCATTGAAGCTTCAGTCCGGCTGCGTACAGATCCGTCTAACAGCAGCACGATACTGAAATATCTAAATAAAGGCGACCAGGTAGTTATTCTGGAAGCTGCGGGCAGCTATTGGTACAAAGTAAGAACGGCAGAAGGGATTGTGGGGTATACAAGCTCGGGGGCTTCTTATATCCGGGTGGTTACGGCTTCCGCACCTGCCTCACAGGTTGCAGTGATCCAATCCACGGTCCGTGTCCGGGATACCCCTGGAACAAGCGGAGCAGTGGTTGGATATCTCTACAAGAATGACCAGGTTACCATCCTTGAAGAAACCAACAGCTATTGGTACAAAATAAGAACGGCAAATGGTACGGTGGGGTATACAAGCTCATCTGACCAGTATATTGTAGCGGCTGGTTCATCATCGCCTGCTCCAACACCGGCGGCGCCTGTTCCGACGCCTATGCCGACACCAGTTCCGGCACCTGTACCTACAGCCGGGCAGACGGCAGGGATTGAACCTGTGATCGCAGCGGGGATGGGCTATCTGGGAACGCCGTATGAATTCGGCTCCAGCCGCAATGATACCCGTACCTTCGATTGCTCGGATTTCATCCGCCAGATCTTCATGGACGCAGCGAACATGAAGCTGCCTGCCGATTCCCGGCAACAGGGGGATTGGGTCAAGCAGAACAGCGCTGTGGTCACGGATATAGCCGGCTTGAAACGCGGTGATTTGATGTTCTTCATGGATTATAAAGGAACTTCTCCCTCTGCTTATACAGGGATCAACAAGTCTACGGCAAGAATTACGCATGTTGCCATGTATTTGGGTGACGGGAAGCTGTTGCATACCTATTCAGTAAGCTCCGGCGGTGTAAGAGTAGATAATTTAAGCGCTTCATGGATGAACCGTTTCCTGTACGGAGGTTCGGTCATCCGCTAACATATAGAGCTATGACAGCAAGAAGCGACAGGCAGTACAAGTTTGTGACGGGTGAACTACAATCGGGTGTTTGGTGGGGTTATCCCTTCAGTAGAAGCTTCTACTGAAGGGATAACCCTTTTTGTCGTAACATGAACACACAAAAAAAGGCCGTCTGGATTAACATCCACGGGCCTTGTCAGATACATGCGTGAGTCATAGCTGCAGCACATGAGTTGAGCAGCTATGACTCCTATGTGTCAGTCGTTTATGGATTGATTACATATGCGGAGGAAGGAACCTTAATCCAGGCTGTACCCAGCCAAGTGTAGACTTCTCTCCATTCGTTGCCCATTGCGTCCTTCATGATCACTCCGGTAGTATCAACAGTCTGTGCACTCAGCCAGCCTGCAGGAGTTGCCATGCTTCCCATAGAAAGATGGAACGCTGTAGTCTTGGTCAGAATGATCTGAGGAGTCGCCGGCTTGATGTCCGCTGGCGTAATTACCGGGTCTGCCGGATTCAGGTAAGTGGCTCCGGTTACAGTAGCTACTGCATCAGAAGAAGTGGTTTTGGTAGTTGCTGTTGTTCCTGTTGTTACCTCAGCAGCGGAAGCTGTTGCTGCTATGGAAGCCATAAGACCCATTGCTACTGTTAAACTGGCTAATTTTTTCATTGATGATTCCTCCTAGGTATGTTGGTACGATTTTCTATGTTCATGCTGTGCTAATAAGGATATAAACATAATTTGCATTGTATGAACCATTGTCGGCAAGGAAATTTATTTATTCCTGTCCCGCTTGACGAGTAAAGCCTCATTCCGGTCCGAATCATGGATGACAACCTGAGCGGAAAGGCCTATACTTTTTGAAGACAGCAAGAGGCCCGGAGGTCTCCTGACGGAGACCTCCGGGCCTGCAGCACTGCCTGGAAGCAGTTAGCTAACGGTAGACTTGACTACATTGATCGTCCCCTGCGCCCCATAAAGAGGGAGACCACAAAGAGGACCAGGAAGATGTAGAACAATACTTTGGCAATACCGACAGCCGCCGCCACAATATTGAAGAATCCGAAGATACCGGCAATCAGGGCAACCACCAGCAGAATGATAGACCATCTTAACATGAGGAGTCATCCTTTCTGTGCGTTGATGTAGTCATTGTTTAAACGAGGCTTATCCATTTGAAACAGGGAGGAAAGGAAGAGGATTCCAGGGGCTTGACCTTTGTTTCGGCCGAATTCTGTAAGGGTAACTATGCAGTATCACACAGGGCAAACCGACAATTTAGACACTAGGAATTAGACACTAGGAAGGGGTTATTCAAAATGATCATTGAACTTAGCGTAGCACTGGCTGCTATCGCCTTTGCAGTACTCGTATTCTTCTTAATCAAAACCTTAAAGTCAGCGAAGGACTCGCTCGACAAGGTCAGCCAGACGCTGCAGGAGGTTCAGAAGACTATCGATGAGCTTACCTATGAAGTGAAAACAACAGTCCGGCATGCCAATGACATCACTGCTGATGTCCAGAGCAAAATTCAGAAGATTGACCCGATTGTGGATTCCGTGAAGAATCTGGGCGATGTCATGAACGAGCTGACATTGACCGTGAAGCAGGTATCGGTAACGGTGATCGAGAAATTCCGTAAATCACGTGAACTGAAGGATAAGGCAAAGTCGGTATCTATCGCAGAAGCCCCGTTAACACCAGCCGAGGAGAGAACCGTTCAATCCTATGAGGCAGTGAGTTCAAGCAAATCCAAGGGCAAAGTCGCAACAGCCCTCAAAGGCGTGGATGCAGCCGCCGCGATCTGGCAGAAATTCCGCCACTAATCCCTTGATGGAATGATATACGGCGGGGCACAGGACGGGGCAATACCAGCTCATGAAAGGCGGAACTCCTATGAAAATGGTTATTCTCTTGCTTGGTCTGCTTGCTCCCTTCATATCTGCAACGCCGCAAGATATGACTGTCCCTGCCGCTTCTGCAACCGCCGTACAGCTCCCGGCGATGTTCGCCTTCGAGCATAATATCGCTGCCGATCCTTACATAAGCAGCTTCGATTCCTTATCCGGCATTAGCTTATATATGACGGAAGAGGAGCTGCTGGAGGCCAAGGGAGCCCCTCAGCAGATTGCTGAAGATCCTTGGGCGGGATGCCTGGAATATTCATATGCCGATATCTCGGCTGGGGTATGCGGCGGCGTTGTCCTCTACGTTCATGCTTCACCTGCTCAGGCTGGGCAATACGGTCTGAGGCTTAACGGACAGCTACTCGATCCACAGACCATGAACGTGCGGGATATGCTGGGTGCGCCTGATTTTGAAGCCGAGGATGGGGATGTTTATATTAGGGGAGATGCTGCGTTCAAGATCTACCGCCATAAGGAGAGCGGCGAATGGGATGGATTGGATTTGTTTGACGCCAATTCCTTCTGAAGCTGTTTCAAGGGCGGGATTTCTGGTTAATGAATGCTCAGTCATCTATCCGGTGGCTTGCCCCTTACCCATTATGAAGGAGAGTGATTTCATGGATTCAATCGGTACACAGGCCTATGCCAAGCTGCTGGAGAACGGTATTCAGGCGATAGAAGAAGTGAATCGGCTCCGTAGCAGCGGCTACACCAGAGAGGATCTCTATGTGATCAGTCACGATGAAGACCGCGAAGGACGTATTGTCGACGCCGCAGATACTAATGAAGTAGGGCTGAGTGAAGAAGGGCTATTTGGTTCAATCGCCAATCTCTTCCGTTCGCGTGGCGACGCTTTACGCTTCAAGATTACTTCCCTTGGCTTCAGCGCAGCGGAGGCGGCCTTTTATGAGAAAGAGCTTGATACAGGCAAGGTTCTTGTTATTGCCAAAAGAAACCCACAATAATTCAAGCTCAGTTTGCTTGACCTCCATAGTACAATAGCGTAACCTCCAGTCCCACTAGATCTAGTGGGACTGGAGGTTACTTTGTTGAAGACGGGAACCTGTTTATGCCAATATCTAGCGGGTTGGTAACAGGCCGTGTAAATAACGTATGATAGAATGAGAGAACTGCGGGATGAAGAGCTTAACATTATACGCGTGAGGTGAGGAAGCTTGAGAATATTAATCGTAGACGACAATCCTACCAATGTAATTATTATCCGTGAAATCCTCAAGAAGGAAGATTACCGGAATTTCATAACGGCTTCGTCCGCAATAGATATGTTGAAGCTGCTGGGAGTCGGTGCGGGGGGAGAGAACGTGCAGCCCAGGCCGTCCGATGTGGACCTGATTCTGCTGGATATGATGATGCCGGAAATGGATGGAATTGAAGCCTGCCGTGTGGTCCAGCAATATGAGCACCTGAAGGATATTCCTATTATTATGGTTACGGCTGTAGGTGACTCTAAGAAGCTCGCCGAGGCGCTGGATGCCGGGGCGGTGGATTATGTGACGAAGCCGATCAATAAGGTGGAGCTGATGGCCCGTATCCGCTTGGCACTGCGGCTGAAGCGCGAGAAGGACTGGCATAAGGAGCGGGATCAGCGGATACAGGATGAATTGAAGCTCGCTGCCCTGGTACAGAATGCCGTGCTCAGTCTGCCGCTGGCCGAGGAGGCCTTGGAGGTACATGCCATCTATCAGCCTTCTTTCGAGCTGGCCGGAGATCTGTATGCCTGGTATCCGCTGGGCGACGGGCGTTATGCGGTCATCCTGCTGGATATGATGGGTCACGGCATTTCGTCCTCCCTGTTCTGCATGTTCCTGGCCTCAGTATTGAAGGATACTGTAACCACCTATGTGGAGCCGGAGAAGGTCATTCAGGAGCTGAACAGACGGTTTAACCAGCTTTATATTGAGAAGCAGCTGGTCCAGTATTATTTCACCGCTATTTATCTTGTCATTGATACCCGCATGAAGCGGATTAACTATGTGAATGCCGGACATCCGCCGGCGCTGTTCTTTGAGGGAGAGGCTAAGACGCCGGTGCTGCTTGAGAGCAACTGCCATCCGGTCGGGCTGTTTGACCGGATTGATATCCAGCAGCAGAGCCTGAGCTATGAGGACGAGGGTCATCTGGTGCTGTTCACCGACGGCCTGTTGGAGATGGTGGAGGGCGGTCAGGAGGAACAGCTGCAATTCATGATCGGGCATTTGAATTCCACTCATGACTGGCAGGAAGAGGTTATGCGCGCTGCCTTCCTGAGCGAACCTGTCAATTCGGACCGTGATGATGATAAATGTCTGGTATGGATCTCTATGAAGAAAGGAACAGATAGGCAATGAAGATTAAGGCGAAACTGCTAATCGGGTTTAGTGCGATGCTGGCCATTATGCTGGCCCTTACCATGATCGGCTATGATAGGCTGCATTATATGAGCGGCCAGCTTGACAGCTACCAGGAGAGATACAGTAAGGGCCGCGCTTCTTCGGGACTTCGCGGTGAAGTGAACGACATGGCACGGATTCTGACCACATCTATGCTTAATGCTGATACCGTAACTGTGGAAGCGCAGAAATCGGAAATCGACAGTAAGGTCCTTAAGGCCGGAGAGCACCTGGAGAACATTAAGGCCTCGCTGAAGACGGCAGAGGAACTGCAGATGTTATCACGGATTGAGAACTCCTACTCCGCTTATCTGAAGTATCAGAATAAGGTCTTGGAGATGCTCGGCGCCGGATTTTTTCAGAACGCCAATACGTACCGCAATGCAGAAGGACAGGATATTCAGAACGAGGTGCTGAACAGTCTGAATGTCCTGTCTGATTACAATGCCTTCCGGATGACCGAGGAGACTGCCACAGCCCAGGAGGCTTCCGCCAGATCGATTCAGATGGTCACCCTGATCATGGCCTTGGGGCTGCTGCTCGGGCTGGGTGTCATTCTGTGGGTGATACCGAGCATTACGCGCGGCCTAAGTGTCGTCTCCATGATGATCACCAGCTTCGGCAACGGCAAAATGCGGGCCATCCGCCGGATCAAGGTGAAGTCTAAGGATGAGATTGGTGACGTAGCCCGGGTGTTCCAGCAGATGGCTGAAGATATCGAGCAGAAACAGGAGCTTGAGCGGTCCTACGCCCAGGCCCAGAGCGATCAGGCTTGGCTGAATGCCAATATAGCCCGGGTCACGGAGCTGCTGCGCGGCGTCAGCTCGCTGGATCAGGTATCCCAGACCTTTATCAGTGAATTCACGCCTGTACTGGGAGCCCAGTATGGTGCCGTCTATCTGAAGAGCCAGGATAATCCGAACCTGCTGGTGAGCAGTGCTTTTTATGCCGGTGAGGAGGGCGTTACCCCCAAGGAGAGCTTCGAGATCGGTCAGGGACTGGTCGGGCAGAGCGCCTTGGATAAGCTGCCGATCAAGCTGACAGAGGCACCTGACAACTATATCGCGGTATCTTCCGGATTTGGGGAATCGCATCCGAGTTATATATCGATCCAGCCGCTTTTATTCGAGGATGAGGTGCTGGGTGTGGTGGAATTCGCTTCCTTCTCACCGTTCTCGGTGCTGCAGAATGAACTGCTCCATCAGCTCTCCAGTAATCTGGGGATTATTCTGAACAACATCAGCCGCAGGCTGGTGGTTGAAGAGTTGCTGCGCGAATCGCAGGCGCTCACCGAAGAGCTGCAATGCCAGTCGGAGGAGCTGCAGACCCAGCAGGAGGAGCTGCGCCGTTCCAACGAGAACCTGGAGGAGCAGACAGATGCCCTGAAGCGCTCAGAGGAGTTATTGCAGCGTCAGCAGGAAGAGCTGGAGCATTACAATACAGAGCTGGTCTCCAAGACCCGTGCGCTGCAGGATCAGGTGCAGGAGGTTGAAGAGAAGAAGGATGAAATTGAGCATGCCCGTATGCAGCTGGAGAAGCAGGCGATGCAGCTGGCGGTAACCAGCAAATACAAATCCGAGTTTCTCGCCAATATGTCCCATGAGCTGCGGACCCCGCTGAACAGCCTGTTGATCCTCTCCCAGCTCCTTAAGGAGAATAAGGAGGGCAACCTGAGCGAGAAACAGGTGGAATTCGCCCATACCATCTATATGTCAGGTGCGGATCTGCTTAAGATGATTGACGAGATTCTCGATCTGTCCAAGGTCGATGCCGGCAAAATGGAGCTGAATCATGAAGAGATTCCGCTGGTCGAGCTGAAGACCTTCGTGAAGCAGAACTTTGCTCCACTGGCTGCGCAGAAGGGGCTGTCGCTGCGCCTGTCGTTTGATGAGCCGCTGCCGGACAGCGTGTACAGTGACAGCCACAGACTGAAGCAGATCCTGCGCAACCTGTTGTCCAATGCCTTCAAATTCACCAGCGAAGGGTATATAGAGTTCTCTGTCAGCCGTGCCGACGTCAAGCGGCTGCCTGCCTATCTGCCCCATGAATATGAGTATATCTCCATATCCGTCAAAGACAGCGGCATCGGTATCCCGTCAGATAAGCTGGACATCGTCTTCGAGGCGTTCCAGCAGGTGGACGGCACGACAAGCCGCAAATATGGCGGTACGGGGCTTGGGCTGTCGATCAGCCGCGAATTAGCCCGCCTGATGGGCGGAGCCATCGGACTGGAGTCCCGTGAAGGGCAAGGAAGCGTATTTACGCTGTATCTACCCATCCAGGGAAACTTCAGCCTGCTGCCCGGAGCGATAGAAGCCGCACCTGCCGGGGAGCCCGCACAGCTTGAGAAATATCGGATACCCGTGTCAATGGATGTAGCGGGGGATATTGCCCCTACACCTGCTGTGCCTGTAGTTGTCGAAGATGACAGGGAATCCCTTGCCAGCGGCGATAAGGTGCTGCTGATAATTGAGGATGATGAGAGCTTTGCCAAGATATTGCTGAGCATGGCCCGCGGGCGCGGCTTCAAGGGGCTGGTAGCTCTACAGGGCGATACTGGCCTACAGATGGCCAAGACTATGCTGCCGGACGCAATCATTCTCGATATTCAGCTGCCCGTTATGGACGGCTGGTCGATTCTGAGGGAGCTTAAGGGCGACTCCCAGACGCGCCATATTCCAGTGCATGTAATCTCTGTGAATGATGAGATGAAGCAGGGGCTCATGATGGGGGCGATGGCCTATCTGAGAAAGCCGTCCTCCCGGGAAGCGCTTGAGCGGGCCTTCTCGCAGATTGAGAATTATACCGCAAGCACGATGAAGCATCTGCTGATCGTAGAGGACGACGATATCCAGCGCCGCTCCATCGAGGAGCTTATCGGCCATGATGATGTTGTCATTACGGCGGTTTCTTCAGGCCAGGAGGCCCTGAATGAGCTGCACACGCAGAGATACGATTGTATGGTCCTTGACCTCATGCTGGATGATATGACCGGATTCGAGCTGCTGGATCAGATCCGTGATGATGAAGAGCTGAATGATCTGCCGATTATTATTTATACCGGTAAGGATCTGGACAGCAAGGAAGAAACGCAACTCCGTAAATATGCAGAATCCATTATTATTAAGGATGTCCGCTCGCCGGAACGGCTTTTGGATGAGACAACGCTGTTCATGCACCGGGTAGAAGCAAATCTGCCGGAGGATAAGCGTAAAATTCTGCAAAAGCTGCACAATAAAGAAGAACTGTTTGACGGCAAGAAAATTCTGCTCGTCGATGATGATATCCGCAACGTCTTCGCCCTCTCCAGCGTGCTCGAAGGTTATCACATGGAAGTGAAATTTGCCGAGAACGGCCGCGAGGCCATCGACATGCTGGTCGAGCAGAGTGATTATGACCTGGTGCTGATGGATATGATGATGCCGGAGATGGATGGATATGAAGCCATGCGCCGTATCCGGCAGATGCCGCAGTACCAGAAATTGCCGATCATAGCGCTTACAGCCAAGGCGATGAAGGAGGACCGCGCCAAGTGTATTGAAGCCGGAGCCTCCGATTATATGAAGAAACCGATCAGCACCGATCAGCTTCTTTCGTTAATGCGCGTCTGGTTGTATTCGTAAGCGTGATTTCGGGGTAATAGCTATACAGTAGGTTGAAACCACGTACGGAAATAAGGCACAGGCAAGGGAGTATTGATGACAATGGCAGCGATGGAGCATGGATATGAGGAGCAGGGGAATCAGCCGGGAAGCAAGCAGGAGCTTGAACAAATTGAGATTGAGCTGCTTCTGAGCGGAGTACACCGGCTGTATGGATATGACTTCAGAAATTATGCGCTGCCTTCCTTGAAACGGCGTATCTGGCATCATGTCCATGCGGAGAGCTTACCCACTATATCTGCTCTGCAGGAGAAGGTGCTGCATGACCGTGCCTGCTTCGAACGGTTTGTATACAGCCTCTCGATCCCTGTGACAGAGATGTTCCGTGACCCGGGACTCTTCCTGACGTTCCGCCAAAAGGTCATTCCGCTCCTGCGGACCTATCCTTATATCCGGATCTGGCATGCCGGCTGCTCGACAGGCGAAGAGGTCTACTCGATGGCGATTATGCTGCATGAGGAAGGCTTGTATGATAAGGCAAGGATTTATGCAACGGACATGAACGCCCGTTCCTTGCAGCAGGCCAAAGAAGGCGTGTACGAAATTGGCAAAATGAAGCAATACACCAAGAACTACCTTGAGGCCGGAGGCACGGGGGCTTTCTCGGAATATTATACAGCGAAATATAATTCAGTAATTTTCCAGCCGTATTTACGCAAGAATATCATTTTTGCAGAGCATAATCTGGCGACAGACACTTCCTTTAATGAATTCAATGTGATCCTGTGCCGCAACGTAATGATCTACTTCAACGATGAGCTCCGCGATCATGTGCATGGCTTGTTCCATGAGAGCCTCAGCCGGTTCGGAGTACTGGTCCTCGGTTCTAAGGAATCCATTCATTTCACGCGATACAGTGATAGCTATGAGCCTCTGGACCGGGTAGAGAAAATATACCGCAAAAATAAATAGCGGGTTAGGAGGGACCTATGGGGGTTCAGGAACCGATTCATATACTGCTGGTTGACGACCGTCCCGAGAATTTGCTGGCACTCGAAGCCGTCCTTGAGAGTCAGCATTACAAGCTTGTCAAAGCCAATTCTGGAGAAGAAGCACTGCGGTGCTTATTGAAATATGAATTCGCCGTGATTGTTCTGGACGTTCAGATGCCGGGTATGGACGGGATCGAAACCGCCAAATTAATCAAAGCCCGGGAGAAGACCAAGGATATTCCGATCATCTTCATCTCTGCCAACAGCAGGGAATCGGAGCATCTATTCGCAGGGTACTCGGCCGGCGCTATTGATTATATGGTCAAACCGTTTATTCCGCAGATTCTAAAGTCTAAGATTGAAGGCTTTGTTAATATGTATCTGACCAGCAAGAAGCAGCAGCTTCAAGCGATGCAGTTGCAGCAAAAGACGCTGGAGCTTGAGCGCATGAACGGTGAATTGATCAAAGCCAAGGAAGAGGCGGAGATCGCCGCGAAGGCCAAGACCGAATTTCTTGCGATGATGAGTCACGAGATCCGCACACCGATGAATGGCGTAGTGGGCATGATTGATCTTTTGATGGAGACCCAGCTTGCTCCTGAGCAGAAGGAATACACAGAGATTATCCGGAAAAGTGCGGACACACTAATTACGGTGATTAACGATATCCTTGACTTCACCAAGATGGAGTCGGGCAAGATGGAAATGGAAGAGCAATTATTCGAGCTGAATACCACCATTCAGGAGGTATTTAGCTTGTTCTCGGCCGAAGCCGGCAAAAAAAATCTGGAACTGGCCTATTTCATCGACCAGAAGCTGCCGCGGCTGATCTATGGAGATATGGCCCGGCTGCGCCAGGTGCTGATCAACCTCGTAGCCAATGCGGTGAAATTTACCAACCAGGGCGGCGTTTATTTAGTTGCTTCCAGTCTGCCAGCAGCGGATAATAAACTGGTCATTGAATTTACAGTTAAAGATACAGGCATCGGCATTTCTCCGGAGAAATGTGACCGGCTGTTCCAGCCCTTCTCCCAGCTTGATTCATCCATGACCCGCAAATACGGAGGCACGGGCCTGGGCCTCGCCATCTGCAAATCCCTGGTGGGTATGATGGGCGGAGATATCCGCGTAGAGTCGATGGAAGAGAAGGGGGCTACCTTTGTATTCAGTATCCAGGTTGGGGTGCCGGAGCATGAGTTGGAAGGCGTCAGCCGGGAAGAGGAAGGTGCAGCGAGCGGGGTAGAAGAGGCAAGCCGGAGCAAAGTGCTGGTCGTGGATGACCATCCGATTAATCAGCGGCTTATGGTTAGCATGCTGGATAAGCTAGGATATCGTGCCGATGTTGCCGAGGACGGGAACCAGGCTGTAGAGCTGACCCGGGAATCCGTGTATGATTTTATCTTCATGGACCTGCAGATGCCGGTGATGGATGGACTTGAAGCAACCTCCCTGATTCGTGAGGAGGGCAGCGGTTCTCCGGACAAGACGGTGATCATTGCGATGACAGCGAATGTGATGGAGGGAATTCAGGACCGGTGCACCGCTGCCGGGATGGACGGTTACATCAGCAAGCCGCTTAAGCTAAGCAGCATCAAACAAATGCTCTCCAGATATTCCGGCAGGGATAATCCCGCAACCCAGCGGAACACCTCAATTTTCAATGCTTAGTCCATGAATTGCCAGTGCCGTATTGTTACTTTTTTGTTTCAACCATGTGCTATTAGGGTTATTGGTAAAGAAAACATTTAATCAGGAGAGTTGTCTATGAATACACATAAAAGCGAAAAGTTTCATGCAAAAACCGAAACTGTTGGTTCGGTATGTACTGTCTATCTGGTAGGTGAACTCGATCTGTCTGTGGCGCCAGACTTTCGTTTGGTGATGGAACCTCTAGTGGGAGATACTGGACTTGATCTAGTGATCAATCTGAAGGATCTGAAGTATATTGACAGCACCGGTATCGGAATCCTGTTGTCGATCCTCAAGGCAAGACATGGAATGGACGTTAAGTTTACCGTTGCTGAAGTTCCTCCGCAAATACAGAAGCTGTTTGACATGACCGGCATTTCCAAATTTTTTGCCTCCCAAGAGAATTCCCACTAGGAAAGGATCGAACTAAGAATGAGTGATGACGTACAAAGAGTAGTTCTTCAGTTACCCGCCAGTGCAGAATATGTCGATATCGTCAGACTTAATTTATATGGCATTGCCTCCAAGATGGGTTTCACTTATGAGGACATTGAAGATATGAAGGTAGCAGTCTCGGAAGCCTGTAATAACTCCGTGCTGTATGCTTACGGGCAGGCAGACGGTGTGGTTGATGTAATCTTTGAGGTAGGATCAAGTGTCTTATCCATTACTGTCAAAGATGAGGGGGAGAGCTTTGACGGTTTGGATGCGTCCGGGGAACGTCTGACGCTTCATGACAAGGAGCTGAATGATGTTCAGGTAGGCGGACTCGGATTCTATCTAATGCAGGCGCTGATGGATGACGTTAGCGTCGTTAGTGAAGCAGGGAAAGGAACAGTCGTTACCCTGACTAAACGGCTCAATTTCAGCGAGGAGAAAGTATGAGTGACAAAGTGACTCCCCCAGAGTCCATGAATGAAGCAGTAAGCCTGATCTGGGAATACCAGCAGACGAAAGACAATGAAATTGCAACAGTGCTCATCCGCAAATATGAACCGATGGTGAAGATGGCCGCCGGCAAAATCGCCCGTAACCGCCCGGATCTCTACGAGGATCTGTATCAGGTGGGGCAAATGGCGCTGATCCGGCTGCTGGCGCAATACGACATCAGCTTGGGGATTCCCTTCGAGCCATATGCGATGAAGAGTATGATTGGACACATGAAAAACTTCCTGCGTGATAAATCCTGGTACATACAGGTTCCGCGGCGGATTAAGGAAAAAGGCGCGCTTGTGCAGCAGGCCATTGATGAACTGACCATGCGGCTCGAACGTTCTCCGGCGGTTGAAGAGATTGCCCATTACCTGGATCTGACGGTTGAGGAAACTGTGGAAGTGCTGGCTGGCAGAGAATGTTATCATTATGTCTCCCTGGATTCACCGCTCTCTCAGGAAGAGAGTGGAGCCACACTCGGGGAATTGATCAGCTCTGACGCAAATGACTACGAGACCGTGGAGAAGCGTATGGATCTCCAGCAGGCGCTCGGACAACTGAAGGAGCAGGAGCAGCAGGTGCTGCTGCTGGCCTTCCAGGATGGCCAATCCCAGCGGGCTATTGCCCAGAAGCTGGGCGTCTCGCAGATGAGTGTGTCCCGTATCCAGAAGCGGGCTACGGAGAAGCTGAAGCAGATCATGGCTAATTCATCCTATTAAATATCAATGCCATTATAATTACCAGGGCAGGCTCTATCCCTTACGGGATGGAGCCTGCCCTTTTTTGGGCCCACGCAAAGGGAGGGATTTGGCCATGAGCAACATCCCTCCTACAGTCTATTCGCGGTAGAGTAGGCTGCAGGAGGGATGCGCGGGAAATGTGGTCAGCTAGTTAGCATCTATATACTTTTTGATTTCTCCAAGATATTCCCCGATAACCGGTACATTGAGAAACAAACTGAGAATATAGCCAAGTAAACCGAGAATGACAAAGGTACCGAGTGAGAGGCCCAGACCTCTGGAGATCCCGGCCATCAGATTGGTAATAATCCGCTTCTTGGGGTCTGTATAGTTCTCCAGGATATCCTTGAACTCGGATTTCTCCAGTGAGTCGGCGATCTTGTCGAGCCTCGCATTCAAGCGCTTGACCTCATGCCGCAGCTCGAAGGGATGCTCATCTACGTCATAAGCTTTGGTTCTGTTGTCCGCTTCTCCCATAAGGCGTACCTGCTTTCTGTAGCCTGAATCAGGCTTTATTGAAATATAAGACATGCATAAATAGGGAGCGGCCAGCTACGGAAGATCTGGCCGCTCCCTTCAATGTATAATCAGCCTGAAAATCCGGGATTAATAAGAGGATTTAACTTCGTCCTTAGCATCCTTAGCTGCGCCTGCGATTTCCTTGGAAGCGTCCTTCGCCTTGTCGGCAACATCTTTGGAGGTATCCTTGGCTTCAACCGCTATGTCCTGGGAGGCATCCTTAACGCTGCCCGTGATGTCCTTGGAGGCATCGCTTACCGTTTCGCCAATCTTTTTGCCGGTTTCCGCCAGAGTAGCTGCAATTTGTTGCTTGCTGTCACTGACTGTGGTGAAGATATCGGAGGCTTTGGCCGATACGGTGCCTGCCAGGTCTGTAGCTTTTTCACCTACGGTCGTAGCAATCGTCTTGGTCTTGTCAGTTACGGCTCCGGCAACCTCTTTCGTCTTGTCTGTAGCTACGGTCAGCTTATCGGACAGGTCACTGCGCATCTCGCGTCCAGGCTTCGGTGCGAATAACAGTGCCGCTGCTGCTCCAAGCAGACCGCCGATGAAGATCCCTTTAAAGAATGTGCTGCCGCTTTCTACCGGAAATTCCTTCTCTGCTTTATTCATTATCAATCACTCCTTATCAGAATTGTCATTCAAATTCAGGTGAGCCTGAATGTTCTTACTTCGTATATACACTTTGGGCTAAGTGCTGAAACAGCGGAATAGCTTGGCAAAGATTGCCGGAGCATAAGGGAGCATACCAGCCGAAAAGGTGTTTTTTCATACCTATTTCGATGAATATGCGGCTTTACAAGTTTGATTGATCTCGAAGGGAAGGGGGTAAGAAATAGTTAATCATAGCGCATCTATACATCCCATATTGAAGAGCATTCATTCCCCTGTTTAGGATATTGATAAGATTCCAACATCTATGGAGGTGCAACATTATGATAAAAGTAGTTACAGCAGCCGAGCGACATACATCGAATAGAGAATGGATACACAGTGAGTTCAGCTTTTCGTTTGCCGATTATGATGATCCCAGCAACGCCCATTTCGGCGCACTGCTGGCGCATAACGACAATGAATTGAAGCCGGAGCAAGGTATGCATGAGCACCCGCATCATGATCTGGAGATTATCACTTATGTGGTATCCGGTGTGCTGAAGCATCAGGATGATCTGGGGAATCATGCAGATCTGCAGGCAGGCAGTGTGCAGCTGATGAGCGCAGGAACAGGCATTAACCATTCGGAGACGAATCCGTCAGACCATGTGGATGTCCGGTTCCTGCAGATCTGGCTTTTGCCCGACCGGCCCGGTAAGACTCCGAAATGGGATGCCCGGTTCTTTCCGGCCGAGCTTAAGCTCAACCACCTGCTGCATGTGGCTTCAGGGGAAGGGACTCAGGGCTCGCTGCAGCTGGACAATGATGTTAACATCTACTTGTCCGTTCTGCAGACGAACCGTGAGCTGCGCTATCCCCAGCAGGAGGAGCGGCGCACCCATCTGTATGTCATTTCCGGGAATCTGGAGATATCATGCGCGGACGGTGTATTCCAGCTCCAGCATGGGGATGCGGCGCGTATCCGCAAGAGCTGTGACCTGACCCTTAAAGGCATAAGCAGCGAAGGCGATGCCGAATTCATCCTGATTGATCTCCCGTAAATGCCGGGAGCAGTACAATCCTGAAGCAAAGCCGGAACGCAGAGAAAAGCCCTTCTTCTTCACCATCCGCTTGCGGACAGGTGGAGAGAAGGGTTTTTTTAAAAGATAAGGATTTATTTCTTGCAGAAGCGGATACCGTCCTTGTGAAGGATGCCGTAGCCGTTTCTTCTTGTAAGGGCAGCACTGTTCTATTTTTTGCGTAAACGTCCTAGCTCGGAGACCAGTGCCTCCACCTGTGAGATACTGAGCCTGTCGCTGCCCATGGCAACCTCATACACATCCTGAATATCCTCGTATTGCTCCACCGAAAAAGCCGAGGCCTGCATCGCAGCGGCACTGGCCATTTTTAGCTTGTTTTTAATGCCTTCGATCATATATTCAACGTTCTCCTGGCTTGGTTTCGATAAGTCCATTGGGTATACCGTCCTCCCTTAGTCATAGTTCCAGTATTTTAACATGGTTGACCCGCAAATGACCATTTTTTTGTCCAGATCACGCAAACATGTTAAATTATAGGGAAACATTCCAGGTAGGTTAACGAGGGGGGAAGGTCTTGGCCATCAGAGAAGAGGAGAGCAGAAAAAGACGTAAGATGGATGCCGGGGGGCTGGCAGCCTTCTTCCGGGAGATCGCAGAAGTGTATTCGGCGGAGAAGTTGACCTTTCTCTGTATCGGAACGGACCGCTCTACAGGGGATGCACTCGGCCCCCTGACGGGAAGCCGTCTACTGGAGTACGGATTTCCGAATGTAACGGGAACGCTGCCATCGCCCTGTGACGCGGATAATCTGGTTCAGCGGATAACAGAGATTCCGGAAGGGCAGATTATTATCGCTATCGATGCCTGTCTGGGACCGCCTGCGGCGCTGGGCTGTTATTTTGCGGCAGCACAGCCGCTGCGTCCGGCAGAATCTGTCGGGCTGCGGTTGCCGGCAGTAGGGAATTACAGCCTGGCAGCCATCGTTGATGTGAACAGCCCCCGCCCCTACCGGACCCTGCAGACCACACCGCTCTACCGGGTGATCCTTATGGCTGACCAGATTGCACTGGCTGCAGCCCAGGGTTTTGGACTTACGGATTGAGAGCGTTTCAAATGTTCTGTTCTAGCTTATTAATATAGACAACTACATAAGAAAGAGGGGAAGCAGCCATGGAAAATGTTCGATGCGAAGGAAGCAACATTTGCTACAGTGATCAAGGCAAGGGTGAAGTAATAGTGCTGCTGCATGGATTCTGCGGGAGTGCTGAATACTGGGAGAAGGTTATTCCGGGCTTAACCGCCAATTACCGGGTCATTGCCCCTGATCTGCGCGGGCACGGGGCTTCAGATGCTCCGCTTGGAGCCTATACCATCGAGCAGATGGCCGATGATGTGCTGTCGCTGCTGGATGCCTTGGAGATTCCTGAATGCTATCTGCTCGGACATTCGCTCGGAGGCTATATTACCCTGTCGTTTGCCCAGCATCATGCTTCCAGATTGAAGGGCTTCGGGCTGATTCATTCCTCCGGCTATCCGGACAGTGAAGAAGCCAAGGAGAACAGGCTGAAGAGCGTCACGATGATCCAGAGCGAAGGCATCTTTGCTTTTGTAGATCAGCTGGTGCCTGGACTGTTTGCTCCTGAAGCGGAACCCCGGCTGCTGGATCGTGCCAAGGAGATCGGCTATAAGACTCCGCCGCAAGGCGCTGTTGGCGCGTCCTTGGCTATGCGCGAGCGCCCGGACCGCCGCGATGTGATCTCGGCAACAGCGCTGCCGGTATTGCTGGTGGCCGGAGCGGAGGACACGAAAGTGACGCCGGAGCGGACCTTCACCTCGGATAACCAGAATATCACCAAGGCGACACTTCCGGGTGTAGGCCATATGAGTATGTATGAAGCGCCGGAGCAGCTGGTACAGATTATTAAGGATTTCGTGCATGCCCCTGTGCAGAAGTAATTCATATAAGCAGAAAGAGGCAGCACTTCCGCCATCGGGCGGGTGCTGTCTCTTTGTGTTGACCGCACGGCCGCATGGCGGTTTTATTGAAATTTACGGATAGCCGGAACACAGAGCACGAGAGCGACACAGGTCAGTCCCAGAGTGGAGAAAATAAGGATTGTCGGAACCCCACCAATCACGTCGGCCAGCCAGCCGACAAAGATGTAACCGACCGGCAGCAGAGCGAAGGACCCGAACATATCCAGACTGGCTACCCGTCCAAAGGCTTCCTTCGGAACAAGCTCCTGCAGGCTGATCTCCCAGATCAGCCCGAAGATCATCAGCCCGAAGCCTTCAAGGGCAAAGAAACCGATGGCTGCAGCAGGAGTACCCGCGAACGGCATGAGCAGCAGGGCCAGACCACCCAGCATAGCACCGCTGTAAGCCATAATGCCGCGGTTCTTCCATTTGGGCCGCAGTCCGAACAGCAGGCCTGCGATAATTGCGCCTACCCCGGAGAAAGTAACGGCAAGCCCGTAGACATAAGGAGGCCAGCCGTGATGGACCTTGAAGAGCCAGGGAAGCAGGACGGTGCTGATTCCCGCGTAGCAGATGTTGATGAAGCAGAAGGCCAGAATCGTAATCCACAGCCAGGGGTGGCTGCGCAGAACGGAGATCCCCTCGATGAAATCCTCTTTCCAGTTAGGAGTATCCTGGGCTTCAGTATCCGGTAGAACTGAGGCCGCGGCATCTGCGGCGGGTCTGGTCTGTAATTGGGCGATCAGCACTCTGCGCAGATAGACCAGGCAGATGAGGGAGATAAGATAGGTGAAGGCATCCAGGCCAAACCCGACACCTGCGGACAGGTGAGTGATCAGCAGACCGCCCAGGGCGGGGCCGATCAGGCGTACGGACTGGGTAGTGATTTGGGTCAGCGAATTCGCAGCCACGCGGATGTCGGGAGTGAATACTGTGGCCCGGACTGCAGCATAGGCAGGCTGGAATAGACCATCGAGCAGACCATAGAAGGCTACCAGGATACAGAGCAGCGGAATGCTGAGTATTCCGGTCAGGGCTAAGACTGCTGTTATCATCATTACGGCAAAACGGGCAATATCCGCCAGCATCATAATCCGCACACGGTCGTAACGGTCCACGATATGTCCGGATACCGGAAGCATGATCACATTCGGCAGCATGTAAGCGGCCATGACCAGACCCATCGTGGTAGTTGATCCGGTCAGGGAATAGACGAGAACGGGCAGAATGACCATCGTCACTGAGCTGCCGAGGAATGAAATTAAATGTCCCAGCCACAGATAAGGGAAGGCGCGCGAGCGGACAAAAGGAGCAGCGAAACCCTGCAGCGGATTGTGCTTTTCCTGCCCGGAAGGGGCGGCGGTATTCATCTACTTCTGTACCTCCGAATCTGTATCCGGCTCAGTAGCAGGCTCTGCAGACTGCAGACGGCCCATCACGATTTCCACGCCATATTCGTCGCCGGCAGTAACTTTAGATTCCCAGGCGGTGATCAGCTCCATCATCTCCTGATGGAATTTAGCAAGCTCCCGGGGGGAAAGGGTGAGTCTGGTGATGAAATGCTCCACCTGGTCTTCTTGGCTGAAGTGAAAGCCGGTAAGCTGCTCCGAGCGGAACATAGTTCCCTTAGAGCGGTAGAATTTCTGAATGATGCCCCCCGCCGTTTCGGTGCGGACAAGCTCCAGAAGCCCGCCTTCATAGAGCTTGATGATGTGGTAGTGGATGTTCCCCGGTGTCTTGTTCAGCTTCCCGGCAACCTGTTTGGATGTGAGGGGTTCCCCCGACAGCGTATGCATGATCTTAATCCGCAAGGCACTTTCCAGCAGTTTATCCTGTTCCGGGGTTACCTTCAAAGGCTGGACGTTTTCTTCCAGTTGAGACTTGCTTGAAGCAGCAGCTTCCGGAGGGCTTTGCCCGGGGTCAGCAGGTTGTGGCATCACGTTTCCTCCTATAGTTCGATCTGTCTTACAGTACGATCTGTATTCCAGATCGGATATGTGTATTGTATTTGAGGCTGCTATTTTATGTCAAGAACAATCAGCAGCAGTGAACACAAGTGTCTGTTGAGGAACGGGTTGTGCACAGGTGGCGCAGGCAGGTGGAATGGTTTAAGATGATTTCAAAGGCGAAAGGGTGAGCAAACATGTTCCGGAGAGATTATATCGTGCGCATGATCGAGGATATGACGGCAATGGTAGCCAAGGTGCTGACCTTGAAGCAGGATAAAAAAACTACAGAAGCCCTGTGGGAAGTGGATGAGCTACTGATGCGGCATTTTCGCCTGAATTCGCGTCTGCTCAATTCGTTGTCCGTAGAGGATATTATTGATATGTTTCGTCTCGGCGGGGTGCTGGAAGCGGATAAGCTGCAAGGGGTAGCCCGGCTGCTGAAGGAGGAAGGCGGAATCTACACGGCCAAAGGGGAGCAGGATCAGGCCTTGTTCAGGGCGATGCGCTCGCTCCACCTGTTTTTGTATGCGGATCTGCATGGCGCCGACCGGGAACTGCTGAATATGACGAAAGAGATCAATGAGCTGCTGGAGGAAGTGGAGCCGTACCGCCTTCCGGCCAAAACAGAGCGGCTGCTGATGGCCTACCAGGAATCCATGGGACGGTATGCCAAAGCAGAGAACAGTTTGTACCGGCTCTGGGAGCATGGGGAGGATGTTGCAGAGGAAGGCAGGGAGCTGTACGGACGGCTGCTGCTGTTGAGTCCGGAGCAGTTAGCCGAGGGCAGTCTTCCTCTGGAGGAAGTGCAGCAGGGCGGGGAAGAATGGAGCAAGCTGACGGTTAGTGCTATAATATAACGATATTCAGGAGACACCGTGCTCTATTTTATAAACCCGAAAGTGGGATGTACCCAGTGGAAGCTTTGAAAGAATTGATCGAGCAAGTGATTACCGGCCGTACGCTGATTACAGCTACTTTAAGCCAGCTGCGCAGCAAGGGCGAGACCGCCTACAGTAAAGTACAGATCAAACCTGTTGAGTTAAAAGGGAAGCTGCATTATCAGTTTGCCTACTATATCGGCCCCAAGGTGGAACACCGCAACATTCCCGCAGAGAATGCCGCAGAAGAAATGCTGTCTTTACTGCGGGAGACCTTCCGCCAAGGCCTGCTGTGTACCACAAGTGCCGACTACCAGGTGCTGATCAGCAAAAAATACAAGGTGTCCATTCTGACCAAATCAGCCAGCAAACAGGAAGCCCCGGATCTGGCCCATAACCGCCGGAAGCAATATGTGCTGGACGAGGGCGAGCCGGTGCCGTTTCTGGTGGAGCTTGGCATTATGAACAGCGAAGGCAAGGTGCTGGCCAAAAAGTATGACAAGTTCCGCCAGATCAACCGGTTCCTGGAGATGGTCCAGGATGTGCTTGGCGACCTGCCGTCAGGGCGTCCGCTGACGATTGTTGATTTTGGCTGCGGCAAATCCTATTTGACCTTTGCCCTGTATCATTATCTGGCCGTCCGTGAGCAGCGGGAGCTGAATATTGTCGGTCTTGACCTGAAGGCGGACGTCATTGAGCACTGCGGTGCGCTCGCTGCCAAGCTGGGCTATGACCGTCTGCGGTTCCTGGTCGGTGACATCGCCGACTATAATGAACTGGAGCAGGTGGACATGGTCGTTACTCTGCATGCTTGTGATACGGCGACCGATGCGGCTCTGGAGAAGGCGGTACGCTGGGGCGCATCGGTCATCCTCTCGGTGCCCTGCTGCCAGCATGAGCTGTTCGCGCAGGTGCAGAGCGATGTACTAAGTCCGCTGCTGTCACACGGCATCCTGAAGGAACGGTTCTCGGCGCTCGCCACCGATGCAATCCGGGCCAAGCTGCTGGACCTGATGGGCTACCGCAGCCAGCTGCTGGAATTCATCGACATGGAGCACACTCCGAAGAACATCCTGATCCGCGCCGTCCGCAGCGACAGCGGCGATCAGGCCGCCAAATGGCGCGAATACACCGCATTCCGCAATTTCCTCGGTGCCAAGCCTTATCTGGAGCGCGTCTGCTCCGACCTGCTGCCCGGGGGGAAGATGGAGCTTAATTAACCAGCTTAATAGTTCAGTGTGTGACAGAACGGCTGCTTCCTATGGGGGCGGCTGTTTTTTTGTGTGAATGCTCAATTGGATGCTCAAATTAAAATCCTATTTAAAATTCTATTTGAAATCCTGCCTCAAATGCAGCAGTTTCGTCATTACGCCGTCCTCTGGTTGGGGTTGTTGCACAAAATGCAGCATTTCCTCTCCCCTAAGCCGGTTTATGGAACTATTCTTATATTTTGTGCAACAATCCATCTGGACACCCGGATATATCTGAATCAAAGCTGCAATACTTGCAACATTTTGAAAAGTCACGTCGACTTATCCTGCCTGACTACCAGTCCTTCTCTTAAGCGTTATCTCTCCCTTATGCGTTTATCTCCCCCTATGCGTTTATTTCCCCAATCATAGACTTAAGTGTGTTTTATGTAGCCATTTTCTTTTGCATTGCGATAGATATGGGAAGACTGTAGGCAACAAGAGGAATAGGAGATTTAGGAATGCAGATCAATCGGTTTCGGCAATACGGGGGAATGGCGGTCACGCTGGGTTGCGGTTTGGCGCTGATAGCAGCGGGGGTTGCGGCCTGTATGCTGCGGGGATTCTTTTTTGTAGGGGAAATGTACCTCTTCCTGACTGGATGGTATGCGCTGTGCGGAGTTCTTACCTTAGGGGGGCTTGTCCTCTATGCTGCCTCCAGCTGGGAAATGCGGAAGCTGAAGCTGAAGGGGAAGCTGGCAGGGAAGGCGGAGCCCGTACGGGCACTGGCCGGAGGGGGCGTGAAGGGAGATACTGGAGGTCCCGTAAAGAGAGAAATAACTGAAGCTGAGAGGTTAGCCGGGAGTAAGCGGTTGGTGACATATCATGGCGGGAGGGCCGCGACGACGCGGGCAGCAGTTGAGGCAGTGTCCGGGAGCGGGCGAGTGTTGGGTGGCAGCGTGAGCAGAGTTAGGAGGTTAAAAGCGATTGTATGGTTGTTGCCGGGCTGCTGCATGGTCATCTGTATTCTATATGCAATTCATGCCTTCCGTGGCCCCTTATCCTCGCAGGGAACATGGAATGAATTGCTGCGCTGGGGATTCTACGCCAGCTATGCTCTCTTCGCTGTACTTGCGGCAGGAACGCGCCGGGGAGGAGCTCTTCTTGCCGCGGTCTGGCATCTGCTTGGCCTCGTGATCAGCCTGTCTGCCTTATTGGCGGTATGCGGAGGGCTGCCGCTTCCCTACGCGGTAGCCTACAGCCAGTCACCTGAGGTCAGTGTTACCGGTGCCCGGCTGGCCGGACTGCTCCAGTATCCGAATGCCTTTGGCGCAGTGATGGCTGTGTTTCTGCTGGAAAGGTTATTCTCTGCCGCCAGCGGCTTCAAGCTGATGGGCCCTTCGGGAACCGTGAACGGAGAAGAGGGCACAGAGGAAGAGGGCGGAGCATCCCGTGGAGCAGCAAGCCTGGAGGAGCACGGTGAAGAGGTAAGTAGAGCTGAGCAAGAGAACATAGCCAGCAGTGAAGCAGAGGGTGGGACGGTAAGCCGGACAGGGCAAGAGAACATAGCCAGCGGTGAAGTGAAGGGTGAAGCGCTAAGCAGCGCGGGTGAGACCGCTATAGCTGGCAGAGAGGAGCGCGCGTGGCGCCGGACCGCAGAGCTAATGCGGACAGCGGCGCGCCTGCTGCCGCTCTTCCCGTACGCCGCCGCGCTGCTGCTCAGCGAGTCGCGTGGCGCATGGCTGGCTGCGGCTGCCGCCGGTGCCGCAGCCCTTCTCCTGAAGCGGCAACTGTTCGTGCCGCTTCTGATCACCGGCGCCGCCCCCGTTGCCGCGGCGGCGCTGCTCTACCGCCAGCTGGCCCGCTCCGGGCTGGCGGCAGAGCCCCTGCCCGGCCTGCTGCTGCTGGCCGGGCTCTGGGCCGGCGCGTGGCTGGCCGGCCTATGGCTGCACCGCCGCGTCAGCCGCGCGGCGGGCAAGCACCGCGCCGCCCTGCTGGCGCTGGCGGCGGGGGCCTGGACGGCGGCGGGCAGCGCCGTCCTCCTGCTGGTACGCGCGCGGATCACCGGGCCGTCACCGACGGCCGACGCGCGCGGACTGTTCTACCGCGACGCCTGGAAGCTCGCGGCAGAAGCGCCCTGGCTGGGGCGCGGGGGCGAGACCTGGCGGCATACGTACCTTGCCGCCCAGTCCCGCCCCTATGTGGGCAGCCAGGTGCACAGCGGTTACCTCGACATCCTGCTGAACCTCGGGATGGCGGGTCTGGCTGCGGTCCTCCTGCTGCTTCTGGCCGCAGGAGGACTGGTATTCAAGGCGTCACCAAGGCTGCTTCCGCCCCTGTTCGTGATCCTGCTGCATAGCGCAGTCGATTTTGACTGGAGCTATGGACTGGTCTGGCTGCTGCTGCTCCTGCTGCCCGCCTGGGCACTTGCCGAAGCAAACAGCCGGACCGCTAGGACGGCTGCCTCTCCAGCTCTGTATGACTCCCGTTGGCAGCACAGCAAGCCGGCCGGCCAGCGAAGGAAGCGGCCGCGCCGATTATGGGGATACGCAGGAATCAGCGTTCTCTGCGGGCTGACCCTCCTGTGCAGCGGCCTTTCCTTCCAGGCCATGAAGGGGGCTGCTCTATTCAAGCAGGCGGTCAGAGAGAATGATCCTGCCGTACAAATTACACTGCTGCAGCAATCACTGAGATGGAATCCGAGGGAGCCTCAGACTGCGGTTGCTTTATCGCGGCTGCTTCCACAGAAGCAGGGGGTTGACCTGTTGTTGCGAAGCCTGTCATTCTCTCAGGGGGATGTTGCTCTGCATGGGGAGCTTGCGGCACGTTATCTGCGGGGCAGTGATCCGGGGGAAGCGCTGTACTGGGTTCGCCGTAGTCAACAGACGGATCACTTTAATGCTGCGGGAAGGCTTGCCGCTTTAAAAGGAATGCTTGAGATGGGGGAACGCAGCTTGGCAGAGGGAGACAGACGTATAGCGGCGGACAGCGCGGCGGCGGGGCTAGAGCTGCTGCGGCAGTACAGCCTGCTGACCACCAAGGAGCAGGACAGAGGACCGCAGCACAATGACCGCAACTTCACCCTACTTCCGCAGAGCGAAGGGATCTACTTTCAGCTAATACATTTACAGTCCCAAGCGGCTCTTAGCTTCAACGATAGATAAGACGCACTTTAGAATGGAGCTCGGAGTTTGATCGCCGCTGCGGTGAACATATCAGCATAATGACCGCAGCAGCGGGAGCATTTAGACTGCCCGCTGCCGCCCATCACCCGCGCCTCAGTTCATAGCCATCCCCGGACCAATCTCAGGCTTTAACACGCCGTGAGATCAGCCAAGAGTATACAGTAGGGAGAATAATCATGATTACCAGAGCAGTAATGATCATGCAGATCGATAGCGTAGCGGGCATGAAGGCCGCCAGTGCAATTAGCAGGCCGCCGATCACCCACATCCTTCCGGAGAAGCGGTGGGTTCTCCGCCATACGGCTGGGTCATGCAGCGTCCAGGGCGTGCGGACTCCGGTGAAATAATTATCCCTGATCTGCGGCAGGAAATTTCCGATTACAGCCAGCAGCAGCCCCAGGCTTACAGTAGCCCACTTTCCGGCGGCAAAATGTTCATCCAGCCCGGAACTGACCGACAGGACAAGGGCGGCATCACAGATGACGGCAACGGTGAGACGGACCATTTTGTAAGCGCCCGGGAACTTATTGTAATTCTCTCCCTTAGGATCAATATTGCGAATGAACTGCATCGTTAGCGGAAAAATCAACCCCATAAAAGAGAACAAGGCAATAACTGAACCCTTGCTCCAGTAAGTATTGACCTTGCCGGTAATACTGAATTGGGCGGGAAGCTGATCCGGCAGACTCCCGCAATTCAGCAGAGCATAACCCAGGGAGAGCAAGCCCAGCATGACAATCAGCGTATCCTGCCACTTCCATTTGAAATTCGCCATCAATCTTCATCCTCCGTATTTTTAATAGCACGCGGGTCACTTTTCCCCTTGGACCCTGAGTCCTTTGGGCTAGCATCCGCCTGAGCTTCCGGTTTGCTGTCCGTACTGCCCTTGCCCGTACCCGTCAATTCCAGGAACCAGCCAAGCACCTCTTCAAGTACCGTGGAGTCCAGCGAATAGACGATGAATTGCCCGTTACGTTCGTCCTGCACAAGCCCCGCGTGCTTCAGCGCATTGAGGTGTTGAGAGATGCTGGGCTTTGTCATATTGAAAAAATCGGCGATTTCCCCGGCCGTCCGGTCCTTTTCACGCAGCAGCCGGAGAATTTGCCTTCGGGTCGGGTCAGCGAGCGCTTTGAACGATTCATTCAACTCCATATTCGCCGATTCCAATCTTTGTCAATATAGAAACTCACATATGGTTCACGCTATAAATTATCCTTCTATTTCTCGCCGAAACGTTCCCTTTCTTTTAAAAGGTCAGAAAGCCGTTTCCACTTGTTTTCCTTAATGTAGAAGTCGTAAGCCTGCATATGCTAGAATAGGCTAGGAGAAGCTGGATACATAGAGCGGTTAAGCGGATGGGTTCTGCCAGCAGAATACCACGCTATTACGCCATACGGGAGGAGACCTGCATTGCACTTTATATCTGATGTCATTTCACAATTGTTTGAATGGATTCAGTCTTTGGGCTACTTCGGGATTATGATCGGCCTCATGATTGAAGTCATCCCAAGTGAGATTGTCCTGGCTTTCGGCGGCTATTTGGTCTCACAAGGCGATATTAACTTTTTTGGTGCGGTGCTGTTCGGTACCGTCGGGGGAGTGATCGCCCAGATCTTTGTTTATTGGATTGGCCGTTATGGCGGCAGGCCTGTGCTGGAGAAGTACGGCAAGTACATTTTCATCTCCAAAAAGCACATTGACCACTCCGAAGAATGGTTTCAAAAGTATGGGACCGGTGTGATTTTCACAGCCCGCTTTATCCCGGTTGTCCGCCATGCCATATCGGTTCCGGCTGGTATTTCCCGCATGCCGCTGGGCAAATTCACTATGCTGACAACCCTTGCAGTCATTCCGTGGAGCGCGTTGTTTGTCTATCTGGGGTATACGCTCGGGGACAAGTGGAAGACCATTGATGAGGTCGCAGCCAAGTACACTCATGAGATTCTTCTTGGCGCTATTGCGGTAATTATTCTGTATTTCCTGTTCAAGTGGTACAAATCCAAAAAGAAGGGTAGTGCAGTATGAAGCAGAATGTAGCATCTAAATTTGGCCAAGGCCTGACTCCGCGCCAGTTCGTGGAGGCCATGACGAAGAACCAGCAGGCTTTTGAAGCCTGGTATGAGAAGTTCACCTGGGAAGACGAGAGTGACCGCGAATATTTCGAGAGCCTGAATCACCGGGATGATCTGCGTGTGTTGATTCTGGCTGCCGACTGGTGCGGAGATGTTGTCCGTAATGTCCCGGTAGTCTTCCGGATTCTGGAGACTGCGGGCTTCAAGACGGAAGTGATGATTCTGGAAGAGAATCTGGACCTGATGGACAACTTCCTGACCATGGGCGGACGTTCGGTTCCGATCGTGATTTTTGCGGATACCGGAGGTTATGAACTGGGCCAGTGGGGACCGCGTCCGGAGCATGTGCAGACCCTGATGAGAGAGTTCAAACGGGAGAACCCTGACCGCGAAGCAGCGGACTATGACAGCAAAATTACCGAAGTGCGCAAAGCTATGGGGCAAGCCTACGGAGAAGGAACGGAATCACACGCAGTTATCGTCAAAGAGCTGCGCAGTCTGATCTCCGGATTCTAATGCCGATGCTTAATATTCGTTCTTATAACCTGGGGGCACTCCAGACTAACGCCTATCTTCTGACGGGGGCAGACCCGAAGCGCGGTGTCATCATTGATCCGGGCGCTAATCCTGCGGGTCTTCTCCGCGGCGCTGAGGGAATGGAGATTGAAGCGATTCTGCTGACGCATGCCCATTTCGACCATATCGCCGGGCTGGACGAGGTCCGCAAAGCCAAGAAGTGCCCGGTCTATATCCATCCGCTGGAGAGCGAGTGGCTGGGCAGCCCGAAGCTGAACGGCTCCTTGATGTGGCCTGATACTACGCCTCCCATCAGCACAGATCCGGCAGAGTACGATCTGGCGGAAGGCCAGACTCTGAAGCTGCTCGGCCTTTCTTTCAGTGTCATGCATACGCCGGGACATTCGCCGGGGAGCGTTAGCTTTTTATGCGGGAATGATTTGTTTGCCGGTGATGTCTTGTTCAAAATGGGAGTGGGACGTACCGATCTTCCGGGCGGCAGAGAACGGGATCTGATTGACTCAATCCGCGGCAAGCTCTACCGGCTGGATGAGGAAGTGAGAGTGTTCCCCGGACATGGTCCGCGAACCTCAATCGGCTATGAGAGGCTTCACAACCCTTATGTCCCGATGTAAGAGGACGCCAAAGCCGTTTCCGTTTGCCGTGTAACGACATCTTTTGGCCGGATTTGACACAAACCGGGAAATTAGAGGTAGACAAGCCGGGGCCAGGTTGTTACAATATGGTTAATTAAATGTAACATTTACCTCGCGAAGCACGCAGACTGTGGAATAATCCCGGTTTGCGTTCTTTTTTTTGCCTATAGATATGAATTTTATTGGGGGAAGCAGAATGAAGGATAATATGCATTGTCAGTTGGATTACGGGGAATTGGAAGCGAATGATTCATTGATAGCGGAGCGGAATGAAGTGAATGATCTGGGCGGGAAGAGTGATACTAAATATACGCTGTTCTGGAGCTTTCCCGGAGGCAAGGGGGCTATTCAGCCATGGAGACGCAGACTGTGGGAGCTGCAGAATAATTCTGACTCGGAATGAACGATAACTATTACATAGACGTATTACAGGTGTGACAGAAGAGATAAGGGGAGGGGCTATGGGCGACAGGACGCTGGAGATGATCAGCCAGGCACAGCAGGGTGACGCTGCTGCACTGGCCGTGCTGCTGCGGGAGCATTATCCCTTCCTGTACAAGTATCTGATCAAAGCGACACTTGACCCTTTGCTTGCGGAAGAGATTGCTCAGGACACGATGGTCAGATGCATGGAGAAGATCGGGACTTATAATGGGACCTCGGCATTCTCTTCATGGCTGATTACCATTGGCAGCCGGTTGTACATTGACCGTAAGCGGCGCTGGAGCCGGGAGGCACAGTGGCGGGAAGGGCAGATGCAGGAGCAGGGGAACCGCAGTTTACGCTGGAGCTTTGAGAGCCGGAATATGGAGTGGAGTGAAGTGCTCGACGCCTTGTCGCGTCTATCCTCTGCGCACAGAATGGCTGTGCTGCTGAAGCATTATTACGGATACAGCTACGATGAGATCGGGGAGATGCTGGAGATCCCTTCCGGAACGGTCAAATCAAGGGTAGCTGCCGGATTGGGTCAACTGCGAAAGGAGCTGAATGAGGATGAGGTTTAAGAGTGACGAGGAACTGCTGGGTAAGCTGTCCGCAGAGCTGGATCACCTGGATATGCTCTATGCCGATGTTACTCCGCCCTCCTTGCCGGAGCTGGAGCAGCTAATTGCCGGGGAAGCTATCCGCCGGAGGAAGCGGCGCCGTAAAGAGCTGCTGTTATTCCTTTTGGTGGCTCTTGTACTGGTTACCATAGTGATTTCTATTCTAAGCACGGCGCCGGTGCTGTATTGGAGTCTGCAGGCAGTGTTCATTCTGAGCGCACTTGGCAGCCTGGGAGCAGCGAGGATCAGACACGGGCGGGAGGAATCATAAGCGTGAAGGAGCTGCAGGAGATACCTGTTTGGATTTGGATAATTCTTGCAGCTGTGCTGCTGCTGCAGGGAACCTGGCTGTTCCGTGATGCCAGGGACAGAGGTCAAGGGAGGAAGGCCTGGTTCTGGGGAATCTGGGGACTTACCGGTGCACCGTCACCGGCAGTATGTTACCTGCTGTTTGTAGTTCTTCCAGACAAGCGCAAACGGAAGGACGGAAGGAGCCGCTGAGACAATAGTTCATTGCCCGACAGATAAGGAGGACACGGCTATGGAGGATTTGAATTGGGGATTGATTGCGCCGCTGCTTGCACTGCAGGTAGTGCTGGCAATAATCGGTCTGATTTCACTGAGCAAGACAGAGCAGGTACGCGGACCGAAATGGATGTGGGTTCTGTTCTTGATTTTTGGCAACCTGCTGGGCAGCGTGGCTTATTTTACACTGGGAAGGAAAGAATTCTAATGCCGCTGCTTGAGGTCAAGGATCTTCACAAGAGCTTTAAGGGGCATCCCTCGGTGAACGGCATCAGCTTTGGAATTGAAGCAGGACGCTGTGTCGCGCTGCTCGGACCCAATGGAGCCGGGAAGACTACAACGCTGCGTATGCTTGCCGGTCTTCTGACGCAGTCTGCCGGAACGATCACTTTTGACGGGTCTCCGGGGAAGGATTACCGCCGGCAACTGGGCTATCTGCCGCAAGCCCCGGCTTTCTACAACTGGATGAGCGGACTCGAATACATCGTATTTGCCGCCAGGATGAGCGGCATGAATGCACGGGAGGCTGCGGCGGTATCGGGCGTTGTGCTGGAGCGTGTGGGACTAGGCTCTGCGGCACGGCGGCGGATTGGCGGATATTCCGGGGGAATGAAGCAGCGCCTCGGGCTGGGTCAGGCCCTGGTACACCGCCCGCGTCTGCTTTTGCTGGATGAGCCTGTCTCCGCGCTTGATCCTATCGGACGCCGGGAAGTCATGGAGCTGCTTAGGGACATCCGGGAGGAGACAACCGTTATTTTCTCCACGCATGTGCTGCATGATGCGGAAGAGATATGCGATGATGTCGTATTGATGAACCAGGGGACTATAGCTGTCCAAGGAACCTTGTCCAGTCTCCGTGCAGAATACAGTCTGCCGGTAATCCGACTCACTACAGGGAAGGAAGATTCGGCTATCCGCTGGCTTGAAGGACTTAGACACAGGGATTTTATTGAAGAAGCGCTAATTTCGGATGGCAAGGCCGTGTTCAATGTCACGGATGTAGAACTCGCCCGCCGGACGCTTTTACAGGAAGCTGTGGAACTGGATATTCCGCTGCTGCAATTTGAAGCAGGCTCATCGACACTGGAGGACCTGTTCATGAAGGTGGTGGGAACATGAGGAGGCTTTGGGCTCTATATTTGAAGGAGATGTTGGAGAATGTGCGCAGCTATAAGCTGATTTGGGTTCCCGTGGTGTTTATTGTTCTGGGAATTATGCAGCCGCTGGTCAGCTTTTATATGGCGGATATCCTGGCGTTCTCTTCCAATGTCCCGGCTGGATTGATGGAGAATATGGAGAGACCAGCTGCGTCTTCTGTAATGGCTCAGGCCTTAGGCCAGTATGGAACAATTGGGATGCTGATTCTGGTGCTGGGAACGATGAACAGTCTGGCAGGAGAGCGCAGCAGCGGCACCTCCGAACTGTTAATGGCGAAGCCGGTCTCCTCTATATCCGTTGTTGCAGCCAAATGGACCGCGAACTTCACGGTGCTGGTTATTGCCATTGGGCTGGGAACAGCGGGAGCGGCTTATTATACTGTACAGCTTATGGGGGCTTTATCCTGGGGGGATGTGATTGCAGCGTCTGCGCTGTATGCGCTGTGGCTGCTCTGTGCGGTATCGCTTACGCTGCTCTTCAGTGCCTGGCTGCGCGGACCTGCAGCTGCCGGTCTATCTCTCCTGCTGGCAGCGGTCATGAGTCTGGTCCATGGCCTGTTGCCAGTTAAGCTGAACTGGATGCCTGCTGCTCTGCCGGGAATGTCTGCCGGTGTACTTGCAGATGGAGGCACCGGAGTGAGCTTGGCACCGATTGTCTCCGCAGTGCTCCTGATTATTATTTGTATTGCCAGCGCCTCACTGCTGGCTGGAAGGAATAAATTGCCAGTCTAGCAAGCTTTGCAATAAGAAAGCGATCTTTCATGAATTTTCAGAGTGTTTTCTGCGGAAATTCATCGTACAATCATCCTGCTGCTGGACAGCTCTATCTTTTTTTAGTAGACTGTTGAAACAAGCAGAACCATGATAGATTTTGGTCAGGAGGTAGGATGATGCTGCGTTTAGGAGAGAAGATTGTCATTATCGCAGACGCTTTTGAGCAGAGTCTTCCTATCGGAGACTATGGCTACCTGATTGCTTACGACCGCAATCCTGATAATGCGTTTGATTATGTCATTCGTGTTCCCCAAGCTAACCGGAATTTCTATGTTACGGCAGAGGATATTGAGGCCGAGGAGCAATTGCTGGTACTAGAAGCTGAAAGAGCCACGCACGAAGCGCTGATAGATTATGCATTGTCAACGTACAATGAGAAGCTGTTCCATCATCTGATGAACGGTGAAGAAGTTGAGGTTGAAGAGATAGAGGCTGCATCCCCAGAGAGTTTGTCCCAGGCGGATTTCATCAAGCAGGTGAATCTTCGCGCTTGGATTTAAGTAAGAGCCGGCGAATGCCGGCTTTTTTTTGATGAGTCATCATCGAAGCTAAAGCCCCACTTTGTGGGTTTTTTTTGTCTCCTGACAAGCCAAGCGCGCTGTCTATAGTACACACCTTTGAGAACAAAATGACTATTAATTCAAACGATTATTACTATTTTGGTCCAGGGACCGGATGATAAGATCAGCACAGAGCAGGGCTGAACTGCTAGAAGCCGGGGGTGATAACAAGAGGCTGGTGCCGGAAGCTGCCATCTCTGCTGTATACGCTTTCAACCAGGTGCCGTCAGAATCGGCCCGGAGTGCGTCCTTGTAAAGTGTTTTCTTTGCGGTAGACGCTGGGCAATGTGCCGGTGACCTTTTTGAAGGCTTTGGTAAAGTAATTATAATCGGGAATGCCGACTTGCTCCGCAATTTCGTAAATCGGACTGTCGGTGTCACCCAGCAGCCTTTTGGCCATTTGGATACGGAGGTTACGGATATATTCCGCAATGCCCATGCCAAAATTCTGCTCCGAGAGCTTGTAGAGATGGGATTTGCTGATGCTGAATGCTTTGCACAGAATGGGAACAGACAGCGGTTCCTGGATATGCTCTGTAATATAACCGTCGATCTTTTGTGCCAGCGTATCCTCCTTCAGCACCAGCATCCGGGATAGATACAGGTAGCTGGCGCTCATCTCCATGGTTTTGGCGTAAGCATCAATGACTTCCTTGGAGATGTATTTTTTGCGCTGGAAGGCGCTGTATAGTTTATTCATATCCACATTATAGGGGCTTATATTCTCACAGACCTTCTCCCATAACTCATCACGGGACCCGGTCTGCAGCAATTGGCCGAACATAATATATCCGATGACCTGATTGTCCGTTTGAATTGGAACCACCGTTTCGGTAAGTCCGGCATGACATTGATAGGTGTAAAGGGCTTTCTCCTTTTTCACTTGGGTGCAGGCTGCCTGGTCACAGAGGATGCACTGGGCCTCCGCGCGCGGATCACTGCGGATGATATGACAATATGTCGAATGACGGGTAGGGTATGCGGTCAGCTCAGTAAAGGAATTGTCGAAAATCACGGTGCGGATACCGGTCAATGTATAGAAATTGCGCAGCAATTCCTTGACTTCGGGCAGGTTGAACAACAAGCTCATGGTGCGGCCTCCTCTTCTTCCGGGTTGTTTCTTTCGTTGCTGGCAACATTGTACTGTATTTGATATGGGACACACAAACCAAGAGAGACGGAGGTGCTTATTAATGCCGCTAGTCGATATGCCGTTAGAACAATTATTAACGTATGAGGGACGTAATCCCCGTCCGGCCAACTTCGAGGCTTATTGGGAACAAGCACTGCAAGAGATGAGAAATACGGATGCCCGTGTGGAACTGGTGAGAAGCGAATTTCAGGTTCCGTTCGCCGAATGCTTCCATTTGTATTTCACGGGGACAGGCGGAGCGCGTATCCATGCGAAGCTGGTCAAGCCGAAGCATGTTGCAGGTCCGCACCGGGCGGTAGTGCAGTTCCATGGGTACGCCCACCACTCGGATGACTGGGCCGACAAGCTAATCTATGCTTCCTTGGGCTTTACTATAGCCACATTGGATTGCAGAGGCCAGGGAGGACTGTCTGAAGATGTTGGCGGGGTCAAAGGAACCACACATAAAGGGCACCTGATCCGCGGACTGGATGATGCGCCCGAACGGCTGCTGTTCCGGCAGATCTATCTTGATGCGGCACAGCTCGCCGGAATTGTAATGGACATGCCGGAAGTGGATGCGGCCCGCGTCGGTGCAATCGGCGGATCGCAGGGAGGGGGGCTGGCGCTGGCCTGTGCGGCGCTTGAGCCGCGGATCAACCGGGCTGCACCCAGTGTTCCGTTCCTGTGTGATTATAAACGGGTATGGGAAATGGACCTGGCCCGAGATGCCTATGAGGAACTGCGGACGTTTTTCCGTCACCGCGATCCCCAGCACCTGCGGGAGAATGAGATTTTTGAACGGCTCGGCTATATTGATGTTCAACACCTGGCGGACCGGATCAGCGGGAAGGTGATGATGGGTGTGGGATTGCTGGATACGGTGTGTCCGCCTTCGACACAATTCGCCGCCTACAACCGAATCCGCTGCGAGAAGAAACTGGAGATCTATCCCGATTTCATCCATGAACGGCTGCCGGGCTTCGAGGACAAAACCATACAATTTCTGCTTGAAATGTGAGAGGCTAACCGCCTCTCTTTATTATTGTTTAAGGGCCTGCTGCAGAGGTATGATGGGACTACAGGGGAGGCTTGTGGAAGGAGAGAGATGCTGTTGATCAGATTTATGAGAACGCTTTCAATTTATCCCAAACTTGTTATGGCTTTCTTGCTTGTCATTATTCCGCTCTACCTGTGGGGCCTGGTCATGAATCAATCCGGACAGGAGGTCGTCCAGAAGCAAATCTCGGAATCCATGGCCAGCCGTGTCCACTTCTATCTGACTTCGCTGGAGACAGAGCTGACACGGCTGACGCGGCTGAAGCTGGAGTATGTCAATGACGATGATTTGCTCTTGCTGGCGACGGTTCCGAACCAGTTGAACGATTATGAACGGACCCGCGCCTTGTTATCCGCCAAGAGCAAATTATATTTGCTCAAAAGCTCCAGCCCGTTCGTGGAGAACGTTAAGCTGTATATTCCTTCCCTGGACCGAAGCATCAATGCCAACAATTTCGACAGTGCGATGCCGCCTGAAGAACTGGAGGGCATTTTGAACCCGGCCCACATGAAATCACCGATCTTCGGCATGGGCGAGAAGCTGCTGATGAGTGGCGTCTACCCCGATGCGGTGTACGCCGGCCGGCCGCCAGTGCTGGCCATCGAAATTCAGCTGTCACGCCCGGAGATTCTCCGCTCACTCTCCAGCATGGCCGAGGGGGAGGGCGGCGGAGCTGTATGGATGGACACCGGCGGCCAGTGGCAGATTGCCTCCGGTGTGGAGGACTCGCTGCTGGCTGCGTTCGGGGAAGCTCTCCGCGGGGAGTTGCTCAACGACAGCGGCGAATCCGGCCAATACCGGCTGGAGTCAGCAGGCATTGACTATTTTGGAGCCAGTGAATATTCACCGCTGCTGGGGACGACTTTGGCCGTGTTTGTACCTGCGGAGACGGTGCTGGAGCCGCTGAACAAGCATCGCAACTGGATTTGGGGAGAGTCGCTGGTCGCTTTGCTGCTCGCCGTAGTGTTCTCTTACTGGATATACCGGTTTATTCATAAGCCGATGAGGCGGCTGATTACTTCCTTCCGGAGAGTGGAGATTGGTGATCTGAGTGTCAGGCTCTATCACGGCAATCAGGATGAATTCAATTATGTATATAACCACTTCAATCATATGCTGGAGCGGATTCAGGAGTTGATTCATGAGGTGTATGAGCAGCAGATCAGATCCCAGCAATCCGAGCTTAAGCAATTGCAATCGCAGATTAACCCCCATTTTTTCTACAACACCTTCTTCATTCTGCAGGGTCTCGTTCGTATGAGGGAACATGAAGTAGCCGAGCGGATGCTTCACCATCTCAGCGGCTATTTTCAGTTTATTACACGTAGTGGAGCAGAGCAGGTCAGTCTGCTTGCAGAGATGAAGCACGCATGGTCTTATGTGGAGATTCAGAATATACGTTTCGCCGGTACGGTCACAGCCGAACTGGAGCCCATCCCGCAGGGGTGGGAGGCTTCCATGGTGCCTCGGCTCATTGTCCAGCCATTAATTGAGAATGCTTATGCCCACGGGCTGGAGAACAAGCTGGCAGAAGGGATGCTGCGGGTAACCTTCCGGGAGGAAGGGGCGGACCGGCTGGTCATCGGGGTGGAAGACAACGGCGAATCGCTGGACGATGAACAGCTGAATGCGCTGCGCAGAACGCTGGCTCTTGCTGAAGAAGCGATGGAGACGACAGGAATCCTCAATGTGCACCGCCGGCTTCAGTTGAATTATGGTCCGGCGTTCGGAATTGAAGTATCACGCAGTGAACTGGGCGGATTGAAGGTGCTGCTGATGATAAGACGGGAAGAAGGGAGACAGCCATGATCAGACTGCTGATTGTCGATAATGAACGGTGGATTGTACGGAACCTGCTTGATCTGTTCGGGCACTGGGACAAGCTGGAGCTGGAGGTATACGGTGCGTATTCCGCTGCGGAGGCACTGGAGCAGCTGGGGAAGATGAAGTTCGATATTGTATTGTCCGATATCCGCATGCCGGGAATGGACGGGCTTGAGCTGCAGCAGGAAATCAGACGTTACTGGCCGTGGTGCAAAATTATTTTTTTGAGCGGATATAACGAATTTGATTATATACAGCAAGTCATGCGCGGCGGCGGGGTGGACTATCTGTTAAAGACAGAAGGCGAGGAAGCGATTCTTCGCGCTGTGGAGCAGGCCGCTGCGCAGCTATATGCGGCGGTGGAAGCAGAGGAGCTGATCGAGCGTGCGCACCGGCAGCTGCAGCTTGTCCGTCCGCTGCTGCTGGGCGATTATTTGCTGGAGCTGCTGCAGGGGGATAGCCCGGGCGTAAGCCAGCTTGCACATAAATTCCAGGAGCTGGAATGCCCGCTGGATGCTGCCCGCGGCGTGCTGCTCACCATCGGGCGTGTGGACGATTGGCGGGACGAGCTTAGTGTAGCAGACAGGGAGCTGATGCTGTACGCTATCCGGAATATTGCCGAAGAATATTGGCTCCCCTCCGTGCGCTGCATCAGTCTGCGTTATGAGAAGAACAAGCTGCTGTGGCTGCTGCAGCCTATGGGAGATGCTCCGGGGGACAGGGAGCGGGCGCTCCGGTTCATCCATGGGACGCTTGAGACGATCGCCATGAGCTGCAAGCGGCTGCTGAAGCTGCGGCTGTCGTTCTCGGCCGGTGCAGCATTTTGCCCCTGGGAGGAGGCGCCCCGGCAGTTCAGCACCCTTAAGGCGCTGCTGGGACGGGGACTTGGCATGGGCAAGGAGCTTGTCCTGATCGAACAGCGCAAGGAAGCCGGAGAAGAGGCGCAGCAGGCAGAGCTGCACAATCATGAAATTAGCAGCCAGTTGGGGAAGCTGGGAGCCATGGCGGCTTATTTGGACAACGGACAGCAGGAGCATTTTTTTCTCGAATTCGGCAAGCTGGCAGCGTTGGCCTCCCCTGCGCGCGGCACCGACAACCGGCTGAAGCTGGAGATCTACTATTCGCTCATGTGTTTGTTGCTGTCTTATATGAACCGCTGGGAACTGCATGAGGTCATCGGAGAGTCCATGGATTTGGACAAGCTTACAAGATATGAGGCCCACCCTTCCTGGGAGAGCGCGGAAGATTATTTGTCGGCGCTGGCCATGCAGCTGTTTGAACAAAAGCAGGATGACCAGGTCTACCGCGAGCATGATTTGATTACCCGCGTCCGGTTGTACGTGGAGCACCATTTGGCCGGCGATCTCTCACTGACCCGGATCGGTGATGTCGTCGGCTACAATCCGTATTACTTGACCCGGTTGTATAAGCGTTTAACGGGCCAGTCGTTGCCGGATTACGTGGCTTCCTACCGGTTGGCTGAAGCCCAGAAGCTGCTGGAGGGCGGCAGTCTGATTGTTCAGGACATTTCGAAAGCGGTCGGCTTTATGACGGAGCAATCCTTCTACCGCTTTTTCAAGAAGGAGACCGGCATTACTCCCCAGGAATACAGAGAGCGGCATACCTTATCCAAATCGGATAATCAAAAGTGAAAATCGGCGAGTAGAGGGGCCAGGGGAAGAGAGCCTATAATAATGCTAAATAAGGCGAACTTTCACGAAGCTCCTCCAAGATTGAAGGGGGATAAGAAGTGAAGGGAAAGAGATTGGCAGTCTTGACGTCTTACGGAATCGTTCTGTCGCTGCTGCTAAGCGCGAGCAGTCCCGGAACGGGCATAATTCTGAACTCTGCGGAACATGAAGTCTACCTGTTTGGAAAATACGATCCGCCGATTCAGCTTCATATCGCTCGTCCGGTCGATCAGACCTGGACGTATCCCGGCGGTGACAGCATTGAAGATAATATCTGGTACCGGGAGTACCGCAACCTGTTGGGCATCGAAATTGAACACGATTGGACCGCCCTGCCGGGCGAGTACAGCCGCAAGCTGAATGTCCTGATCGCATTGGGCAGTCTGCCGGAGATGTTCTCCGTCTCCGCAGGCCAGCTCAAACAGCTGGCGGATGCGGATCAATTGGAAGATCTGACGGCGGTCTATGAGCGTTACGCCTCCGGCCGCACCAAAAAACTACAGCTGGGAGACGGCGGTGCGGCCTTGGCTTCCGCCACGTTCAACGGCAAACTGCTGGCCATTCCCATCGTCAATGCTCCGATCTACGAAGCCAATCTGCTGTGGGTGCGTACGGACTGGCTGGACAAATTAGGTCTGCCTGAGCCCAAAACGCTGGAGGAGGTGTTTGCGATTGCTGATGCATTTACGCGGCAAGATCCCGACGGCAACAACCGGCAGGATACCTTTGGCCTGGCCATCAATAATTACCTGTATGGCGGCATTGCCTCGGTTACCGGATTCTTCAATGCGTATCATGCTTATCCGCAGACCTGGATCAAGGACGGGAACGGTCAAGTGATGTACGGTTCCATACAGCCGGAGATGAAGCGTGCGCTGGGCAAGCTTCAGGAGATGTACAGGAGCGGGCAGCTGGACCGGGAATTCGGTGTCAAGGACAGCGACCAGGTAGTGGAGGATATCGCCGCGAACAAGCTCGGCATGACGTTCGGCGCCAACTGGAATCCCTATGTATTCCTGGATGCGGTACGGCAAAACCCCGGAATGGAGTGGAAGCCGTATGCGGTGCCTTCGGTGGATGGCGTGCCGGCCAAGGCCAGCGTAGGCTTCTCGGCCAGCGGATATGTCGTAGTGCGCAAAGGCTATCAGCACCCGGAGGCTGTAGTGAAAATGCTGAACCTGCATGAAGAGGTGGTTCATGGCTCCAGACGCGGCGAAGGCGAATTCATTACTGTGGAAGAAGCCGGCGGACGGATCAACACCTCCAGGCTGTCCTTTGTCCAATCCGGTGTATCCAACGAGGATGTGGCAGAGTCGTTGTCGTTACTGCGCGAGGCTATCAGGAACGAGGATGGAAGCCTGCTGAAGGATGCGCTCACCGAAACCGACAAATACGGGCCGACCCTTGATTACCTGACAACCGGAAATATGGATAATTGGGCCGTTGCCCATCAATACTTCGGGTTCGAGACGACCATGGACCACTATAGCGGCGACCGGCTGCTGATGACTGCCTTCGGAGGACAGACCCCTACGATGACAGAGAAGTGGGCCATGCTGGACAGACTCGAGAAAGAAACCTTCACCAAAATTATTATGGGGGCGGTTTCCATTGATGAATTCGATAGATTCGTAAAGGATTGGAACCGGCTTGGCGGTAAAGCGATCCTGGAAGAAATTAATGAACCGTATGGAGGAGAGTGAACGAGCAGCATGAGCAAATTATTCTACAAGCCTGAAGACGGCTGGCTGGCCGACGTTATCCCGTTCTATGAAGACGGCGAGTTCAAGCTGCTGTATCTGAAAGATTGGCGCGACAGGGAAGGACACGGTGAAGGCACGCCCTGGTTTCTGCTGGGGACCCGGGATTTCATTCACTACAAGGAATACGGAGAGGTTCTGCCGAGGGGCGCGGTATCCGAGCAGGACCTGTATATCTATACGGGATGCGTGCTGAAGAAAGACGGACTGTATCATATTTTCTATACCGGCAACAATTTTCATTTTCCGGCAGAGGGCAAGGCGCAGCAGGCAGTGATGCATGCGGTCAGCAGCGATTTTGTACATTGGGAAAAACGGCCGGAGGATGCCTTCTTCGCACCAACGGAGGGCTACGAGGAGCATGACTGGCGTGATCCGTTTGTATTCTGGAACGAGGAGGCGGGGGAATATTGGATGCTCCTTGCCGCCCGGTTGAAGAAGGGCCCCGCGGGTCGCCGCGGCTGCGTTGCCCTATGCGCCTCCAAGGACTTGACCAGCTGGGAGGTACGCGATCCGTTCTGGGCTCCCTACTTGTATACGACTCACGAATGCCCGGACCTGTTCCGGATGGGGGACTGGTGGTACCTTCTGTACTCGACATTCTCGGACCGTACGGTCACGCATTACCGGATGAGCCGCTCGCTGCAGGGGCCTTGGCTGGCACCCGAGAACGATGCACTTGATACCCGGGCATTCTATGCCGCCAAGACCTGGACCGACGGTGAGCGGCGTTATGCTTTCGGATGGAACCCGACGCGGGAAGGCGAGCATGACGGGGGCACCTGGCAATGGGGCGGACATCTGGTTGTGCATGAAGTCGTACAGGGCACGGATGGTGCGCTGCTTGTAAAAGTGCCGGATACCCTGAATGCTGCGTTTAATCAGGAAAGCGCTTTATCCTTCACCGAAGTGCTCGGACGCTGGAAGTTCAGCGGCAGCACGGCTGCGGTTACGGCAACCGATTCCTTCGCCGGTGCCTATGCGGGGCCATTACCGGACGGCGCCTGCAAGCTGGAGGCGACGATAACGTTCGCTCCCGGCACCCGGGGCTGCGGCATTATTCTGCGGACCGATCAGGAGTTCGGGCAGGGGTATATGATCCGGCTGGAGCCGGGCCGTAACCGGATTGTTGTTGACCAGTGGCCGAGGAAGGGAGATGTCCCCTACGCCGTCGGCATGGAGCGGCCGCTGCAATTGCTGCCGGGAACCGCCTGCTCGTTAAGCATATATCTGGAAGATCAGGTATGCGTAGTCTATGTGAACGAGGAGCTTGCGTTAAGCACACGGCTGTATGATTTCCAGCAAGGAGGGATGGGGCTGTTCGTGAGTGAGGGGAGTGCGGAATTCATTACCAGGCAGTTTGCAATGTAGGTCCATTCCATTCCGGATGAAGAGAGGGGATAGGTAATGATCCATGTTGTCAGAAGAACAGTGATGGTATGTGTGGCGTGTATCCTTTGGTGTGGCAGTCTGCCGGGTCTTAGTTTTGCAGATACAGCTAATGTGAAGGTGACGATTGATTCCGGCACGGCCGCCATCGACTTCACCTATGGAACGATAAATCTGGCCCGCGGCAACGAAGGCAAGCTGACCGGTATCCGCCATCTGGCGCAGAACAATCTGTGGAATGATACGGCAACTTCCACCGTTTCAGCGAAGAGAGGGCATGTCACCTATGAACACACCTGGGGGTCGGGCACTTCGCTGGCTGAGCTGGAAACGACGGTTGCCCGTAAATATGACGGTACCTTGACCGTCAGCCAACATGCGCAGACAGTGCAACCAGGTATATCGGGCGTGCAATGGGGATTCATTATCCCCGATACGTATGATCTGATTATTCCTGCACTGGGCGGGATCCGGCTCACTGCCGAATCACCGGACGCCGCCTATGGCTTCTCCCAGTTCACCTATCCCGATGTCTGGGAGGCGCAGATGTTTCTTGTGCAGGGGGCAGAGGGCGGACTGCTGGTTCATGCGGATGACAATGCCGATTTCTTCAAAACATTGCATGTGAAGCATGAGAATGGCAGCTTCTATGTTGGAATAGAGACGCAATCGCCCGCTCCGTTTCAGCAAACGACCAAGTCAGTCTCCACGGATTGGCGGCTTAAAGCCTACGCCGGTGACTGGGCAAAAGGATCGGCGATGTACCGGGAGTGGGCAGATGGCGCCTTTGGGTTAGCTGAATCTTCCGCGAAGGCACCGGATTGGGCGAAGGATATCGGATTCACGGTACTGACCGATCTGGAAGACCAGCCGATGCTGGAGGAGCTTGCACAGCGGGTAGATGCGGAGCGGACGCTGCTGGTTGTTCCCGGCTGGAGAGCGGACCCCTATGATGTGAATTTTCCCAATTATGAGCCTAAGCCGGATATCGCAGCCAGGATCGACGCTGCTCAGGCGCTGGGATTCCGCGTGATGCTGTATGTCAATATATTCGGAACATCGTTTAACAACGAGAATTATACACAGATGCAGCCCTATCAGGTGAAGGATCCGTTCACGCTGGAGCGGAAGCGCTGGGAGTATACAGCAGGATCGGAACAGATTTCATTTGCCGTTATTAATCCGGCGGCGGAGGCGTGGCGGGAACTCTTCGTTAACAAGATGACTGCCCTGGTGAATGAGGTCGGACCGGACGCGCTGCATCTGGACCAGTCGCTGCTCATGTATAACGATGCCAACGGCCTGATTGACGGCAACAACATGATGCAAGGCAATATCGCCCTGCACCGCGAGCTTAGAGAAGCGCTGCCGGATATCGCCTTGGGCGGGGAGAGCTTGAATGAAATCACGACACGCTATGAGTCCTTTGCGCAGCGCCATGCCTATGGCATCTTCTCCGCGAGCGGAACGTGGGATGACAGCAAAATCAATCAGGTGGTTCCGGCCAGCTCAGCGATTTTTGCCCCGTATACGACCATTTATGGTCATCCTGATCATGCGAACCCGATCACGGAGGATTATTTCATGGCCTGGCATAAGGTCGTTCAGAACCGGCTCGGGGCCATTCCGATGCTCACAAGACCTAATCTGGGCCAGATCGCCAATCCTACCCCGCTGATGGAACAATTGCTGGATGAAGCGGGCTGGTACCAGAGCGCACAGCCTACAGCCGATTTCAGCAATATGTCAGATCCCACTTTGTTTGCTTTCAGGACAGCAAACGGCGGCAGTGCCAAATATGTCCGCGATTCCTATGGCGAGAAGCTGACCGCCTACGACGGGAACCCTTCCGGCGGGGGCACCGACATCATGCGTTATTTGTACGGGGCAGAGACCTATCCGTTGCCGGGAAGCATTCCGGGGTGGCTGCTCTATGACGAACAGAAGCTGTTCGGGCTGGACCCGGACAAAACGTATCTGTATTTGAACCAGGTCCGCGATCCCGAGGGATTCCATGTCTATGAGTGGCCGGAGGATGTGGCGCTAAAACGGCTGTCCAGCCGCTCCACCCACACCACCATCGTTATGGACGACAAGCTTCAGTTCGGGGATATAGATCTGCTGAATTACGAGGGACCGGTTAGAGCAGGAGAGGTTCTGGGAGACGGTACCGTCCATACAACCGCTGCCCCGTTCCCTACCACGGGCGGATTCTCCTACTCCTTCCCCGGAGGAGGAACTGTGCAGCACTGGGGCGACCGGATCCTGGCCCATCCGCCTTACGCAGGACAGTGGCAGGGCGGGCATACCTGGCTGGAATTTGATATCAATCTGCCTGCAGCAGCGGCAGCGAGCTTTCAAGCCGGTGTGCAGCTGGGCTCCGAGCAGAATGTTGCGAGCAGTGACGGTGTCACCTTCAAGGTATCCGCTTGGGATAAGGCAGAAGCGCCTGGGGACCGTACGGTGCTGAGTGAAGAGCAGTTCAGCAGAAGCGCCTCACCTACAGCCATGGAGCTGGATTTGTCGGAATTCGCAGGCAAAGAAGTGACCCTCCGGCTGGAGACGCATCCCGGTGTGACGGTGGACAATGATTCTGCCGTATGGGTGGCGCCGACAGTAGCCGTCGCAACTTACGGCGGCAACCGCAGCGTAAGCTTCAAGGTGAACAGCCCGCTGCCCTTAACTGTGGTGCAATCCAGCTACGGAGCAGCCTCGTCTGTAAGTCTAGGTAACAATCACTACGAAATTACAGCACCTGCCTCGGGTACGGTGTATCTGATTCACAACGTGTCTGCTCCTGTGCAGCTGCCCTTATCGTTACCCGGCGCTCCATATCATTCGAGCCTGGTGTTCGAGGACGGAAGCGAAGGGCAAGCCCAGTCTCCGTTCGGCGGATTCCCGGGAAGCGGCTCTGTACTCGGTGTTGAGAAGCAGGGGCTGGATGCCCACCCGCCGCAGCACGGGCAGACGCATATTGAATATGCCTTGAATTTGCCCGCAGACACGCAGGCTGTACTGCAGGGATTCGCCGGCATTAAGGACGGATCGGAGGGCTCCCAGGGCGCCGGCTTCCGCATAGCGGTGAACGGAACGGTAAAGTGGTCGCAGGATATCATGCCAGGCGGGGCCTGGACGCCGTTCAGTATCCCGCTGGCCGAATATGCCGGAACTTCGGTCATCATTACCCTGATCACTGATTCGTTGGGCGACTACGGATATGACAGGGCCTTCTGGGGCCAGCCGGCTCTGATTGTGCAATAAAGAGATCATGCAGAAACCGAATATGAGGGGGAAGCAAAATCATGAGAAAAATTGCCGCTTTATCGATTAGTACCGTTCTTTTGGCCCTGACAGCCTGCAGCTCACCATCCAATACCAATACCAAAGACACTGCCAGCTCCAGTGCCGATCCGAAGCAACCCATTGACCTGCGGGTAGGCCGTTATTCCCTGCCCACCTGGGGATATCCCGCAGGGGATGATTTTGCGAACAACATCTGGTACCGGCATTATGCTGACAAGTTCAATCTGAATGTCATACACGAATGGACCGCTCTGCAGAATGAATACAATGAGAAGCTGAATATCGTTATTGCCTCGGGCTCAATCCCGGATATCGTCATTGAAGCCTCCACCAACCAGCTGGAGACCATGGTAAAAGCCGGTATGACAGCGGATCTGACCGATGTTTTCGAGGAGCATGCTTCTGATTTGACGAAGGAGATTCTTACCGGTGACGGCGGCCTTGCGATGGATTCGGCTACCTTTGACGGCAAGCTCATGGCTTTGCCTTACACGACCTCAGTCATCTATGAACCTAGTCTGCTGTGGGTGCGTCAGGACTGGCTGGATAAGCTGAACCTGCCTGTGCCGAAGACCATCGACGATGTAATTAAGGTAGCCAAGGCCTTCAAGGAACAGGACCCGGACGGCAACGGCATCGACGACACCGGCGGGCTGGCGTTCAGCAACTGGCTATTCGACGGGATTACCTCCACCACCGGATTCTTCAACGGATACCATGCCTATCCGCAGAGCTGGCTCAAAGGAGATGACGGCAAGATCACCTACGGCAGCGTGCAGCCTGAAATGAAGAATGCCTTGGCTAAGCTCAGAGAAATGTATCAGGCCGGCCTGATTGATCCTGAGTTTGGCATGAAGGATACGACCAAGGTAACGGAGGAGGTCAGCGGCGGCAAATACGGCATCAGCTATGGACGCTGCTGGAACGTATACATGTACGGTACGGGCCTGGAGGGCCAGCCGGATATGGTCTGGACTCCACTGGCGGCCCCAAGCGCCGACGGCGAGGATGTATTTGCCAATGTAGGCACAACCGTGGTGAGCTACTATGCGGTGAACAAAGACTATAAGCATCCCGAAATTCTCGTCCAATTATTAAATGATTACAACGAGATGGCTTACGGTCCGAACCGGAATGATCCCGAGGTCAAGAAATTCTTTGCTTTCGAAAAAGGGCAGACCATTGTGGAACAGGGGCACTTGTCTCTGGCCCGGACTCTTACGACCGATGATGCTACCGTGAAATCTTTGGAATACCTGATCGAAGCCATCGAGAAGCGCGATCCCAGCAAGCTGGATCAGGCTCTGACCGAGACGGGGAAATACGAACCGAGCGTAGCTTATCTGGACGGCAAGGGGACCGGCTATATGGAATATCACCAGGTCAAAGCCTTCAAAACGATTGTGGAGGGCTATGGCACGGATCATCTGATTCCCCAGGCTTATGGAGGCACCACGGAAACGATGCTGAACAAAATGGGCATTCTGGGCGATTATGAACGTGAAATTTTTACGAAGATCATCATGGGTGCGGAGCCTATTGACGCCTTCGATACCTTCGTATCCGAGTGGCACAAGCTGGGCGGCCAGCAGATTCTGGACGAGATCAATGCCAGCTTGTGATGAAAGGGGTAGCCTATTGTGAGAGCATCGCACCTGAAGAGCCGCTTCAGACATGAATTACCGTACCATTTGTTTTTGATACCGGGAATTATACTGGCTGTTCTATTCTGCTATATCCCGATGATGGGGATTGTCATGGCCTTCCAGAACTTTAGCGTGTTCAAGGGCTGGCTTGCGGGTCCGTGGGTCGGGATGGACAATTTCAAATATATTATTTCCATGCCCCGCTTCGGGCAAGTCATGTATAACACGATCTATATCTCGATTTTGAAAATTGTATTTTCATTGATTGTGCCTATCGTTGTTGCGCTGCTGCTGAACGAAATGCGCGGCCAGAAGCTGAAACGGGTGCTGCAAACTGCGATGTACCTGCCTTATTTCCTGTCCTGGGTGGTGCTCGGCGGCATCATTCTGGATGTCCTCAGTCTGGAGGGGGTGATTAACAGCCTCATCCAGGCCTTTGGCGGAGAGCCGGTGGGCTTCCTGTCCAGCAACCGGCTGTTCCCCGGCGTACTGGTCACTACTGAAGTGTGGAAGAACTTTGGCTTCAATACGATTATCTATATGGCTGCGCTAACCTCCATTAATCCGGATTTGTATGAAGCAGCCATGATTGACGGAGCCAGCCGCTGGCGGCAGATCTGGCATGTTACGCTGCCCGGCATTCGTCCCACAATCATTCTTCTGGCTACTCTCAGTCTGGGCAATGTGCTGAACGCCGGGTTCGAACAGGTATTCATGCTGCTCAATCCGCTGGTGGTCGATTCCGGCGATATCCTGGATACGCTGGTCTACCGGCTGGCCTTTAATCAGGCGCAGTACAGCGTAGCGACAGCCGTAGGACTGTTTAAATCGCTGGTATCCGGAGTACTTATTTCAGTTTCCTATTATATGGCTTATAAGTTTGCCGATTACCGCATTTTTTGAAAGGGGGAGCAAGGGTGAAATACCGTTTGAACGGCAGCACCGTGTTCGCAGTATTCAACAAAGTGTTTCTCATTCTCTTGGGAATCCTCTGCATTGCGCCGATTGTCAATACGTTAGCCATTTCCTTCAGCTCCGCCTCGGCGGTGGCGATGGGGAAGGTACGGTTTTTTCCGTCGGACTTTTCACTGGACGCTTATAAATTTATCGCTACCCGTCCGGAATTTCTAAGATCCTTGGGCGTGGCTGTGATCCGTGTGCTTGTGGGCAGCGCCCTGCAGATGCTGGTTACCTTTATTTCGGCTTACCCCCTTTCCAGGGAGAACAGGGATTTCAGCATGCGGACGTTTTATGTATGGTTTTTCATGTTCACCATCCTGTTCAGCGGAGGCATCGTTCCCCTGTACATGCAGGTGAAATCCCTCCACATGCTGGATACCATGATGGTACTGGTCCTGCCGACAGCCCTGGCGGTCTTCAACATCGTTCTGATGATCAATTTCTTCAGAGGACTGCCCCGGGAACTGGATGAGTCCTTCCGCATAGATGGAGCCGGACACTGGACCATCCTGTGGCGGTTATATTTCCCGCTGTCGTTGCCTGCCTTTGCGACCATCCTGCTGCTGGCTATGGTAGGGCATTGGAATAGCTGGTTTGACGGAATGATCTTCATGAACCAGACCGAGAACTATCCGCTCGCCACCTATTTACGCTCCATTATTGTCAGCTTCGATTTCAGCAATGTGAGGTCTGAGGACGCCGCACTCCTGGCCAGCATCTCACCGCGCACGACCAAGAGCGCGCAGATCATTCTGGCCACGTTGCCCATCTTGTGCGTCTACCCTTTTTTACAGCGTTATTTCGTGTCTGGTCTCGTCCTGGGAAGCGTGAAGGGATAGTTCCAAAAACTATTTACAGTAGGAGAAATGGATTATGCAGAAAATTGCCAGTGGAATCTTTAAGCTGACCTTCGGAACACCCGAAGAATTTACACCGGTATCGGTATTGAAGCCCGTCACATGTCTCGAAGCGCTGAATGCGCTTGAAGATAATCCGCTTCCCTTTCTAAGGGAGGACATTCATTTTCAACCGCGCCAGGGCTCTGTATTGCTGGAGATTCCCTTGGAGCCGGAAGAGGAAGTATACGGTTTGGGCTTACAGCTTAAATCGTTCAGACAGAGCGGCAGCAAGAAGAAGCTGCGCACGAATTCCGACCCGTCCGCGGATCTGGGCGACTCCCATGCGCCGGTTCCCTTTTATGTAAGTACTGCCGGTTATGCCATTCTGGTGGATACGGCCCGGTACGCAACCTTTTTCAGCGGAGGGTGCAAGAGAGTTGGCAGCAAGCAGGATCTGGAAGGCTTCGAATCGGCAGGCACCGAGAAGGGGCACTGGGAAGTGAAAAAGGGAAGCGGCAATATGCTGGTGGATATCCCTGCGGCGCAAGGAGTAGATATTTATGTGTTTTGCGGCGGGGATATGAAGGACGCGGTCAGCCGCTATAATCTGTTCAGCGGCGGCGGGGCGTTACCTCCGATGTGGGGATTGGGTGTGATGTACCGCGCCGACTGGCATGCGGATCAGGAGGATGTCCTGCAGTTAGCCCGGCAAATCAGGGAAGATGAGATGCCCTGCGACATGTTTGGTCTGGAGCCCGGCTGGCAGACGAACGCCTACTCCTGTACTTATGTGTGGGACAGCAACAGATTTCCGGATGAAACAAGGCTGATCCAGGATCTGAATGATATGGGGTACCGGCTTAATCTGTGGGAGCATGCTTATGTGCATCCTGATAGTCCTGTCTTCCCGGAGCTGAAGCCTTATTCGGCCGACAGCTATGTATGGGACGGTCTGGTGCCGGATTTCACCCAAGCTGAGGCCCGGAAAGCCTTCACGGACATCCACCAGCCCTTCATTGAGGCGGGGTTGTCAGGCTTCAAGCTGGATGAATGTGATAACGGCGATTATATCGGCAACTGGGGTTTTCCCGATTTCGCCCGTTTTCCGGGAGGGGCGGACGGGGAGCAGATGCACAGCTTGTTCGGCCAGCTCTATCAGCAAACGATGCTCGCCCCGTTCAAGGCAGCGGATCGCCGGACCTATGGACAGGTACGCGCTTCCCATGCGCTTGCGGCGCCCTATCCCTATGTACTGTACAGCGACCTCTACGACCATGAAGACTTCGTACGGGGGCTGGCCACAGCGTCCTTCTCAGGTCTGCTCTGGTCGCCGGAGGTCCGCCAGACAGCAACGAGGGAAGAGCTGCTGCGCCGGATTGGCGCTGTGATTTTCTCGCCTCTGGCGGTGCTTAACTGTTATATGATTCCTTCGCCGCCGTGGAAGCAATTCGATCATGACAAGAACCATGCCGGTGAATGGCTGGAGGATTGGCCGCAACTGGCGCAGCAATGCAGAAAGCTTCTGCAAATCCGAATGAGTCTGATTCCTTACCTGTATGCCGCATTTGGCAGATACCGTCAGCAGGGGGTACCGCCTATACGTCCCTTAGTGATGGATTACCCGGGTGACTCTGAGGTGCTGGATTGCTTCGACCAGTTCATGGTTGGAGAGGATCTTATGGCTGCTCCTGTTGTCTATGGTAACGGTGACACACGTAAGCTCTACCTGCCTCAAGGCCGCTGGTACGAACGTTTGACCGGAGAGTGGCTGAACGGCGGACAATGGATCACCCGCCAGGTTGCTGAGGATGAAGTTCCTCTGTATATCAAACAGGGCGCGCTAATTCCTTGGGCAGAGCCCGTTCTATGTGTCCGGGACGATACCGTTTTTAATATAGAGCCTGTTCTGTACGGTGCGGAAGCAGGGGAATGCTCGCTTTTATGTGATGATGCAGTAAGCTATTCCATGATTTCTGAGAGCCTGCCTTTTGCCTCAATTAAGGTGACCCAAGAAGGCGGTCTGAGCATAGAGGAACAAGACATAATCTCTGAGCGCTATAGTATAGCCGGTGTGAAATACGTCCCGGATGGGGAGAGGGGCTGAATCGGGGACATGGCCGTCGATCTCATAGGCCTAGATATCGGGTCAACAGGAACGAAATGCCTGATCATGGCTCCAACGGGTGAGGTGCTGGCCCAGGCATACAGGGAATATCCCATGGAATCGCCGGAAAGCGGCTGTTATGAGCTGAGCCCGCAGCGGGTGTGGGAAGCGGTTCAAGCTGTGATCAGTTCCGCAATGATTAAGTATGACAGACCGCCTGCCATGCTTGCCGGACTGTCCGTTTCTTCCTTTGGGGAGGCTGCCGTTCTGCTCGACAGCGGGGGCTGCGTGCTTGGAAACAGCCTGCTGTATATTGACAAGCGGGGAAGCGAGCAACTGGAGGTTTTGGTGGAGCATATCGGAGAAGAGAAGATCATTGGCAGGACGGGTCTTCATCCCCATCCGATGTACACCCTCTCCAAATTGATGTGGTACCGGGAAGAGCGGCCGGACATTTATGAGCGGCTTCATACCTTTCTGCCGTTTGGATCATTTATTCTCTACAAGCTGGGTGCAGGACCCGTGATCGACTATTCGCTGGCGTCCAGAACGATGGCCTTTGATGTTCACCGGCTTGAGTGGGATGAGGAGATAATCCGGGCGTCAGGCTTAAGGAGCGGGATATTTCCCCAGGCGCTGGAGCTTGGATCACGGCTCGGCCGGATTTCACCCGCAGCGGCTGAGGCGCTGGGACTGCCTGCCCACCTTCAGCTGGTGCTCGGCGGACATGACCAGGTATGCGCTGCCATTGGCGCGGGAGTCACGGAAGAAGGCTCGGCCGTAGACGGCATCGGCACCGTAGAGTGCATCACGCCGGTCTTCGATAAAATGCAGGTCAATGACCAAGCGCTTGCGCTCAGCAAGCTGGCGCTGGTTCCTTATATCCAGGGGAGTTATACCACCTATGCGTTTAATTTCACCGGCGGCTCCCTGCTCAAGTGGTACAGGGACCAGTTCGGTTATGAAGAGAAATGTGCGGCAGATAAGTCCGGCCGGAGTGTCTATGAGATTATGGGCGAGAGCGCCGGAGAAGGTCCTACAGACATTTTGGTACTGCCGCATTTTGCCGGCTCAGGCACACCTTACATGAATCCGGCTGCGGTTGGGGTCATCGCGGGCTTGAATTTCAACACTACGAAGGGTGAACTGTACAGAGCCTTGATGGAGGGCGTCACCTATGAGATGAGGCTCAATCTGGATTGTCTGGAGCAAGCGGGTATGCGTATCAGGGATCTAAAAGCCTGCGGCGGCGGTGCCAAGTCTGCCCTATGGCTGCAAATCAAGGCGGACATCATGAATAGGGCCGTCATCGCCCTTGATATCGAAGAGGCGGGTATTCTAGGAGCGGTTATTCTGGCCGGGGTGGCGCTGGGAGTGTTCCCTTCCTATGCAGAAGCTGCCCGCCGTTTGGTGAAGGTGGGCACTACCTTCTATCCCCGCCCGGAGAACCGCAGGCATTATGATGAGAATTACGCCAAATATAAACGGCTGTATCAAGCAGTGAATAACGTCATGTCGAACCCATAGGAGATGCTGAAGAATGCCATTAGTGACCCTGAAAGAGTTAATGAAGGATGCCGAAGCCAAACGTTATGCCGTCGGCGCGTACAATGTGATTAATTTGGAGATGATCCGGGGAATCATTGCCGGGGCCGAGGAGGCGCGCTCACCGGTCATTCTGTCCTTTGCGGAAGTGCATATTCCGCTTGTTCCGCTTGAAGTGATCGCTCCCATTATACTGGCGGCTGCGAGGCAAGCGCGGGTTCCCGTTGCGGTACACCTGGACCACGGCCAGGATCACGAAATTCTGATCCGGGCGATGCAACTCGGCTTCTCGTCGGTGATGTTCGACGGTGCGCATCTGCCGCTGGAGGAGAATATCCGCCAGACCAATGAGATCAGCAAAATCGCCAAGGCGCTTGGAGTTTCCGTAGAAGCCGAGCTTGGCAAGATTCTGCGTCCGGAGGGCGGCGGAGCGGAGGAAGAGATCGAAGAATATGATCCGGACGATGTATACACCAATCCCCAAGAGGCACAGACCTTTATTGCAAATACCGATGTCGATGCGCTCGCCGTTGCTTACGGGACCGCGCACGGTGTTTATCTGACAGAACCGGTTCTGGATTTTGAGCGTTTGAAGCTCATCAAAGAGCTTACCGGCCTGCCGCTGGTGATGCATGGCGGGTCTGGACTGGATGAAGCTGCCTATGAAACTTCCATACAGTGCGGCATCCGCAAGCTTAACTATTATTCCAATATGGCGCATGAAGTGGCCAATATCCTCCAGGCGAAATTGGCGGCCAACAGCGCGCAGCAGCGCAAAAGCTATTATCATGATCTATCCAGATGGGCTATGGAAGCTGTGCAGCAGGATATTGTTCGTACGATGAGAATTTTCGGGAGTGCCGGACAAGCCTGAGGCTTTCCTTCCCGGGTGCAGGAGGAATGGTGGTATGGCAAGACTTTATGGCAGAGAATGGACCCGTCGTGAGCTGGAAGCGAGAGTTGGGAGAATAGAGCAGCTTGCGGGAGTGCAGCCCTTTGTAATGAGAGAAGGGCCGGAGGCCGGTCAGGAAGTGTTCCGTGTGCGGACCGGCACTGGCCTCTCCTATTGGGTGCATCCCGGCAAGGGAATGGATATCTCTTTGGCTGAATTTTGCGGCATTCCGGTTAGCTGGTCTGCCGCCAACGGCGATCCCCATGCCGCTTATTTCAGGGATGAGGGGAATCACTGGCTGCAGACAGCCTCCGGCGGGTTGCTGATGACTTGCGGATTGTCGCAGGCAGGTGCGGCCGGCCGGGACGAATACGGAGCTTATGGATTGCATGGACAGATTCATCATACGTCTGCACGCCAAGCTTCGTATCAGGCGGAATGGCAAGACAATGAATATGAGATCCGCCTGCGGGGAGTCATAGAGGAGACGTCCATTTTTGGACATAAGCTGCGTTTAACCCGCACCATTACAAGCAGGCTTGGAGAGAACAGTCTGCTGCTTAACGATTGCGTGGAGAATGCAGGCTTTACACCGGCCCCGCATCTGATGCTGTATCATTTCAACTTTGGCTTTCCGCTGCTTGCGGAGGATACCCGGATTGTATTGCCGGAGAGCAGCTGTGCTCCGCGTGATGATGATATGGAGATATCACGGATACATGAATGGCAGGCGCCGGATCAGCGTTTTAAGGAACAAGTGTACTACCATGAGCCATTGGAACGGCAAACGTACATCTGCGCTCAAATCAGCAGCCCTTCTTTTCCTATACCCGGCTTATCCTCTTCATCGGGAGGCCTGACGGTAGAGCTGAAGTGGGATCAGCGGACGCTGCCCAGACTGGTGCAGTGGAGAATGCCCGGAGCAGGTGAACATGTGCTGGGACTCGAGCCGTCCAATTGCTGGACCCGGGGAAGAGCGGAGGAGCACAGAGCGCATTCTTTGAAGCTGCTGGAGCCTGGAGAAGCCGTTCATTACGAGATTGAATTGAAATTCAAAACGAACTGAACTAACGGAGGAATTTGATATGCTGCAAGCTAAGCCATATGTATTCTGGTTTGTAACAGGAAGCCAAGGTTTGTACGGAGAGGATGTACTTGAGCAGGTGGAGGAGAATTCCAGGAGAATGGTCGAGGAGCTAAACCGCGAAGGGGGCCTTCCGTATCCGATTGAGTTCCGCGAAACGGTCACAGCTCCGGAAGCGATTCTGCGAGTGTGCCTTGAAGCCAATTCCAGCGGGACCTGCGCGGGGGTGATCACATGGATGCACACCTTCTCTCCGGCCAAAATGTGGATCTCGGGGCTTACCCAGCTGCGCAAGCCGCTGCTCCATCTCCATACCCAATACAATATCGAGATTCCCTGGGACAGTATCGACATGGAGTTTATGAACTTGAACCAGGCGGCGCACGGCGACCGTGAGTTCGGGTTCATCGGCGCCCGCCTGCGCATGGCCCGAAAGATTATTGCGGGCCACTGGAAGGATGAAGAGGTGCGTGCAAGAATCGGAGGGTGGATGAAGACGGCGGCGGGCTATACCGGGAGCCAGACGATGAGAATCGCCAGATTCGGCGACAATATGCGTGATGTCGCAGTGACGGAAGGCGATAAGGTGGAGGCGCAAATCAAGCTGGGGTGGACGGTCAACGGTTATCCGGCCGGTGATCTGGCTGAACGGGTTCGGAGTGTAAGTGATGCCAAGCTGCGTAGGCTGATGGATGAATACGCCGAATTATATGACTTTACGGATCAGGGTCGCGCCGATGGCGCTGAACGGGAAGCCATTCGTGAACAGGCGCGGATGGAGATTGCGCTGAGCGAATTTTTGGAGGAGGGCGGGTATACAGCGTTCGTGACCAGCTTCCAGGACCTGCATGGACTGAAGCAATTGCCGGGGCTGGCGGCTCAGCGGCTGATGGCGGCAGGCTACGGCTTCGGCGGTGAAGGCGACTGGAAGACGGCCGCGCTGGTACGGATGATGAAGATTATGGCCGGTAATCAAGGGACCTCTTTCATGGAGGATTATACGTATCATCTGCAAAAGGGCAATGAAATGGTACTGGGTTCCCATATGCTGGAGATCTGCCCGTCCCTGGCTGCGGACAGACCAAGGATTGAAGTGCATCCCTTGTTTGTCGGCGGCAAGGAAGCTCCTGCGCGTCTAATATTTAACGGAGCCAGCGGCAAAGGAATCAATGCCACACTGGTGGATATGGGCGACCGGTTCCGCCTGATCGTCAATGAAGTGAATGCCGTACAGAATGAACATAGAATGCCTCATCTGCCGGTAGCGCGGCTCCTCTGGCAGCCGGAGCCGTCCTTGACCCGTGCATCGGAAGCGTGGATTCTGGCCGGGGGTGCACATCACTTCGCCTTTTCCTTCCATACAACAAGTGAACAGCTCCGGGATTGGGCGCGTATGGCAGGGGTCGAGTGCCTTGTCATCGACACCTCCAGCACCATGATTTCACTTGAGAATGAGCTGCGCTGGAATGACCTGTATTACCGGATGAATCATTAGCCGGATTAAGCTTAAGCACTCAAGACCCGCTTCCTGCCACAATCAGCAGGTGCGGGTCTTTTGCTGTATATATCTCCCTCCATCGACAAGCGCATTGAATTGTAAGGCCGTCTACCCTATAATTAAAAACGTTATCCGGGCGCTTTAGCCCTTTAAACAGGAGGGATATTCATTATGAGCATCACCGTCAAAGATGTGCAGCATGTGGCCAAGCTGGCCCGACTGCAATTAAGCCCGGAAGAAGAGGCTACCTTCACCGAACAAATGAATGCTATTTTACAATATGCCGAGAAATTGAATGAACTGGATACCGAGAATGTAGAGCCGACCACCCATGTGCTGCAAGTCAGCAATGTGATGCGTGACGATGCGGTGAAGGAGAGCCTGACCCAAGAGGAAGCGCTGCTTAACGCACCGGAACATGAAGACGGACACTTCAAGGTTCCCGCTGTTCTGGAATAACCATACCCTGAGAGGAGGAAGCAAGTTGAGCCTGTTTCAATATCGACTACCTGAAGTACATAACATGCTGCACAGTAAAGAGGTCTCGGTCCGTGAACTGACTGAAGAATCCCTGTCCGTCATTGCGGAACGTGACAGCAAGGTTCATGCTTTTTTGACACTGAATGAAGAGGGTGCCCGTGATCAGGCACGTGCGCTTGATGACAAGCTGGCGTCCGGAGCAGCGGGTGGTCTGTTATTCGGATTGCCTGCCGGAATCAAGGATAATATTGTGACCAAAGGTCTGCGCACCACCTGTGCCAGCCAGTTCCTTAATAACTTCCAGCCGATTTATGATGCGACCGTAGTCTCCAAGCTGCGCCAGGCCGATGCCGTAACCATGGGCAAGCTGAACATGGACGAGTTCGCCATGGGCGGTTCGAATGAAAATTCCAGCTTCGGGGCGGTGCGCAATCCGTGGGATCTGGAACGTGTTCCCGGCGGGTCGAGCGGTGGTTCGGCAGCGGCGGTTGCGGCCGGAGAAGTGTTCTTCACCCTTGGCTCCGATACCGGAGGTTCGATCCGCCAGCCGGCTTCCTACTGCGGAGTGGTCGGTCTTAAACCTACCTATGGCCTGGTCTCCCGTTACGGTCTGGTAGCTTTTGCCTCCTCCCTGGATCAGATCGGTCCGATTACCCGCAGCGTTGAGGATTCAGCGTATGTACTGCAGGCGATTGCCGGTTATGATGCCCAGGACTCCACCTCGGCCAAGGTTAGCATACCTGATTATCTGAGTTCGCTCACCGGTGATATTTCCGGTCTGCGTATAGCTGTGCCGAAGGAATACATCGGCGAAGGCGTAGACGCATCGGTCCGTGAATCCGTGCTGTCAGCGCTTAAAGTGCTGGAGAGTCTCGGCGCCGTGTGGGAAGAGGTTTCGCTTCCGCATACAGAATATGCCGTAGCTGCTTATTATCTCCTGTCTTCTTCCGAGGCTTCATCCAACCTTGCCCGTTTTGACGGTGTCCGTTACGGGACGCGTGTGGATGACGGAGGCGGTTTGCTGGATCTGTACCATAACTCCCGCAGTCAAGGCTTCGGTCCTGAAGTCAAACGCCGGATTATGCTCGGCACCTATGCGCTCAGCTCCGGATACTACGATGCTTATTATTTGAAGGCGCAGAAGGTTCGCACCTTGATTAAGCAGGATTTCGATGAAGTGTTCAAGAATTATGATGTCGTGATCGGCCCGACTGCGCCTACGACAGCCTTTAAGCTGGGCTCGCAGACCGAAGATCCGCTGACCATGTACCTGAATGATATCCTGACCATTCCTGTCAGTCTGGCCGGTATTCCTGCCATCAGCATCCCTTGCGGCTTCGCAGAAGGCCTGCCTGTCGGCCTGCAGATTATCGGCAAGGAGTTTGACGAGAGTACGGTACTGCGCGTTGCGCATGCCTTTGAACAGCATACAGAGCATCACAAGGCCCGTCCGCAAATGTAGCTTTTATATTAAGATGCACTTAAGATTTGAACTTGAAGCTACATCGTCACTGCGGTGAACATTTGGACTTCCGGCCGCTGTTGTCCCCAGATTTCTTGATTTAAACCGCTCTTCGCGGGTGAAATCCGGTGACTGATGATGCTTCCGAAGCGAGCTTTCCTGCGGAAAGCTTTCAGGCGGTCGCTACCGCTCCTACAGTTCCAAATTTCCCCTCCGTTTCTTTTGCTTTTTGTTTATTTCTTTAGTGCTTCTTATATAATTTGAGTAGTTGCCCACAAAACTTTTAAGGGATGAGATTATCTATGTCTAAATATGAAACGGTCATCGGGCTTGAAGTTCATGTGGAGCTTCATACCAAGTCCAAAATCTTCTGCGGCTGCTCCACAGAATTCGGCGCTCCGCCTAATACCCATACCTGTCCGGTCTGTCTGGGCCACCCCGGCGTATTGCCGGTTCTTAATCGGCAGGCTGTAGAGTACGCCATGAAAGCCGCAATGGCTCTGAACTGTACGATTGGCGATGTCAGCAAATTCGACCGCAAAAACTATTTCTACCCCGATTCCCCGAAGGCCTACCAGATTTCGCAATTTGATCAGCCTATCGGCCTGAACGGCTGGATTGATATTGAAGTGAATGGAGAGACCAAACGGATCGGCATCACCCGTCTTCATCTGGAGGAGGATGCGGGCAAGCTGACTCATGTGGATGGAGGATTTGCTTCACTGGTTGACTTCAACCGGGTGGGGACTCCGCTTATTGAGATTGTCTCTGAGCCTGATCTGCGTTCGCCTGAGGAGGCGCGTGCTTATCTGGAGAAGATCCGCGCCATCATGCAGTATTGCGATGTATCCGATGTGAAGATGGAAGAAGGCTCGATGCGTTGTGACGCCAATATCAGCCTGCGCCCGGAAGGGCAGGAGGAATTCGGTATCCGGGCGGAGCTGAAGAATATGAACTCCTTCCGCGGGGTTCTCCGCGGGCTGGAGTACGAACAACTCCGTCAGGGAGAGATTCTGGATGACGGCGGGATCGTTGTGCAGGAGACCCGCCGCTGGGATGAAGCTGGGGGCAAGACCTTGTCTATGCGCGGTAAAGAAGAAGCCCATGACTACCGTTATTTCCCGGACCCGGATCTTATCGTGCTGCATATCAGTGATTCCTGGAAGGAACAGATCCGTGCCACCATTCCGGAGCTTCCAGATGCCCGGCAGGCCCGTTACAGCGAAGAATTTGGCCTGACTGCCTATGATGCGGGAGTGCTTACCTCATCCAAGCCGCTTGCCGACTTCTTTGAAGGCAGTCTGGCTTATACACAGGATGCCAAGGCTGTCGCCAACTGGATGATGGGAGACCTGCTGGGATATTTGAACAGCAATAATCTGGAATTATCCCAGGTGAAGATTACGCCGCAGGGACTGGGCGAGATGATCGGCCTGATCGCAGGCGGAACCATCAGCAGCAAAATTGCCAAAACCGTGTTCAAAGAAATGCTGGAGAGCGGCAAGCTGCCTGCAGTTATCGTTGAAGAAAAGGGTCTAGTGCAGATTAGTGATGAAGGTGCGATTAAGAAAATCGTACAGGAAGTGGTCGCTGCTAATCCGCAATCTGTCGAAGACTACAAGGCCGGCAAGAAACAAGCGATCGGCTTCCTTGTAGGACAGGTCATGAAGGCAAGCAAAGGGAAAGCGAACCCGGGTCTTGTGAACACATTGCTTGCAGAAGTGCTGAACAGCTAGATTGGGTAATAGATTATAGAATCTTGGGCACAGGGCTTGTCGGCAACGGCAGGCCCCTGTGCAGTATATAAGGGGAATGTACGGATGGATACAATAGTGAAGCTGAATCTGCAGGATGAGATCATGCTGGATGAGCTATGGAGCCTTCAGCATAAGGCGTACCGCCTGGAGGCGGAGATCATCGGGTTTCGTGACATACCGCCGCTGCTCGAGACGAGGGACATGCTCAGCCGGGTTACAGAGGAGTTCTACGGCTGCTTCGATGAGACGGAGGAGCTGCTCGGCGCTGTTGCAGTCACCCAGGAGTCTCCCGGCAAGCTAACCGTTACCCGGATGATGGTCAGCCCGGACCATTTCCGCCAAGGCGTGGCCGGAAGACTGTTAGAATTTATCTTTGACCGTTATGCGGAGATGGAGCAGTTTATCGTTTCTACGGGGAAGCTGAACCTTCCGGCAGTGACGCTCTATACCAAGCACGGGTTCATTCCTGTGGGGTCCGAAGAGGTGGTTCCGGGAGTAGAGTTGCTGGAGTTCCACCGGACAGGCAGGCTGAAATGACAAGTACATCCCATTTTAGAAAGGAGGAGTACCGAGAATGAATTCCGGTCAACAGAATCATGAGGAGCTTCCCGTGCTGGAGGAAGAGAATGAGGCAGGCTTGCCGCTGTCTGAAGCTGATGAAGAAATGAAGGCCCCCTACATCCCTCCCCGTCCCAAACGCCGTCCGCGCAAACGTAAATTTATAGCCGGCCTGCTGGCTGCAGTGCTTCCTGGCACGGGACATCTCTATCTCGGGCTGCTCCGCAAAGGGATTTCTGTCATTTTCCTAATTGTGCTGGATATTGTGGCGCTGCTGTATTTCTCATCTATCGGGATGCAAATTAATGTACCATTGCTGATCTTGCTGGGGCTGCTGATTCCGGTATTATACTTCTATAATGTATTCGACGCGCTCCAGAACGCAGACCGGATTCTGCGGTTTCCTGATGAGCATGATCCAGAAGAGCTGGAGACCATCCAGTCTAGTACATCATCAAGACGCCGGGTAAGGATCAGCGAGCCGGGGATTTCCTTTGGCCTCCTGCTGCTTATCGGCGGAGCGCTGCTCTTTCTTTTCCAGCAAAAGCCGCCCTGGCTTCGGGGATTCATTGAGACCTCTGCCGGTGCTGCCGCCTCCGTGGTGCTGATAGGCCTTGGCCTGCTTATGGGAATCAGAGAGATGGCCCGGGACTCCATAGCGCGTCAGGACAAGGAACGGAAGAAGCGGCGGATCGGCAGATATACGGCCTCAGTAACACTGGCTGCTGTCGGAATTCTGCTTCTCCTGGACTGGCGCGATGGAACGGATTATATGATGCTGCTGCTCAAATGGTGGCCTATCATTCCGGTATTATGGGGAGTAGAGTATCTGCTGATCTATATTCTTTTCCGCCGTCTGAAGCAGAGCGGTACTGCCGGAAGAGCTAGGATGGATCTGCGGGGATTGTTCTCTGCGGTAATACTGGCTGCCTGTGTGTTCATCGTAACCGAGCAGGAGCACTATCTGCATCTGTGGAACAAGGTGAGTCTTAACCTGACCGTGGCGGCAGTCGATTACGGGGAAGCGGAAGGAAGCTCTTATCAGAAGGCTCCGCTGATGGTTCCGGTCGAACTGAACACCTCCAAGGTCAATATCGACGCTATAAATGGAGATATTCTCATTCACCGGGCTGCTGTGGAGGATATCGAGATTACGGCAACCGTATGGGTGGACCAGCTGGACGGGGTACTGGCTGAATCCATAGCCGATCAGTCTTTTGTCGAGGTGACAGAGGGAACAACGATCAAGATCACACCCCAGAGTAAGGCGTACGGTGAATCCGGCAAACGCCAGCCGCGGATCAACCTCGATATCTCCCTGCCGGAAGACCGGCGGTTCGACCTGAACGTCCGTACGATGAATGGCGGAATAACACTGCAGAATGTGGAGGCCATTGCCGACATCTCGCTGGAGACCGGGAACGGGGAGCTGATCCTGCACCGCATTTACGGTAATGTAAAAGGTAAAACCTTAAACGGCGCGGTGCGCGCCAGAGATGTCCTGGGCAATGTGGAGCTGGGGACAAGCGGAGGCGATATGGGGGCCTGGGACGTCAGAGGTGCCTTGAAGATGTCAACGGCGGTCGGCAATATCACGGCATATGACAGCGGGGATACGCTGGATCTGTCCACGAAGAACGGCAATGTTGAGGTATCCGGAGCAAGAGCCAAGCTGCATGCCGAATCCCTGAACGGCCGGATCAGTGTCCGCTCCGGAGATTTCGGGGGAGACTGGGATATTTACAGTGCAGTGGGGGATATTGAACTGTTCCTGCCGTTAACGGGTAATTATACGGTGGAGGGCTCCAGCGGCTATGGAGATATAGTAACAGACCTGCCAGGGCTCGTGATTGACAAAAAAGTGCTTTCCGGCCAGATCGGAACCGGCGAATTCAAGCTGCGTGTAGACGGAAACAGCAATTTAAATGTGAGCAAATATTGAATTAAGGAATTTTTATTATATAATAATGAATATAATGTAATGACTTCATTGACAACGCTAAAAGCAGAGTCATACAATTACATTAGAATTATTATTAAGTTGTATAATCAAAGGCGGTGGCATGGATGGGTAGTGGCGTACAGCATGCATTGGAGCAATTGAAGACAACCGGTGTCCGTATTACGCCTCAGCGTCATGCGATTCTAACGTATCTGATGGAAGCGATGAATCATCCTACGGCAGACGACATCTACCGGGCGCTTGAGCCTCAGTTTCCGAGCATGAGTGTGGCAACTGTGTATAACAATCTTAAGATGTTCATGGAAGCAGGTATGGTCCGTGAGCTGACCTACGGTGATAATTCCAGCCGTTTCGACGCCAATGTATCTGATCATTATCATGTTATCTGTCAGGAATGCGGCAAGATTGAGGATTTCAGTTATTCCTCTCTCCATGAAGTAGAGCATCAGGCCGAGTTGGCCACAGGCTTCAAGATTCATGGATTACGTATGGAACTATATGGTGTCTGTAAAGGCTGCGGCGAGAAGCGGCACTGAAATGCAAGTTTATCTATAAGCGTGTAGAGTCCGAATGCGGATTCTGCACGCTTTTTTGTATGAAGAGAGAATGAAGCTGTTACAAAAATACAAACCTTCCAAGAGATTCGCGCAACCAAGCTCGCCTGCATGGCGTATACTTAACAGAAGCGTTGCCTGCATTTAAAAATTCAATATATTGTTTGGAGGACCTATTTTGGACAGAAGACAGAGACAAGGACGCGTCAAAAAGCGTGGAAGTCTTTTTCGCCGCTTATTGGGACTTGTCATCATAGCCGCCGCAGCCTTTTGGGTTGTTTATTATGTACTGCCGAACCGCCAGCATCTGGACCCGGACTGGAAGGGGCTGGACAAGCCGATTTTTGTGAAGGGACAGCTTACGGGATACTCTGCTTCAGGTACAGGGGATAGTATGCTGTTACCTCTGCCTTTTTTACAGGAATACGTAGACCCTTCTATCCGTTATGAAGACAAGAGCAAATCTGTAATTCTCTCGACGGACAGCAGTCTCCTGTATATGCAGGAGGAATCAACAGCAGCAAGTCTGAACAATGAACCTCTGCAGCTTCGCCTTGCTCCTGAGGTTAAGGATAAAGTGACCTACCTTCCGGTAGACACGCTGGAGAATTTGTACGGCTTCGAGATCAATGAGGATACGGCTACCGGTGCGGTACTGCTGATGACTGCGGGAGAATCGGTGCCGCTTGGCAAAGTGAAGGGTGAGGAAGGCGGAAAGACCAAAGCCCTGCGCAGTGAACCCTCGGTGCATGCACCGATTTTTGCTGATATGAACCCTGGGGATGTCGTACGAATCTGGAACACGGACACGAAGGACTGGGTATATGCTCAGCTTGACAACGGTTATGCAGGCTATGTCCAAGCGGATGATATTACCGCAGACGGAACCACAACAGTAGAGAAACAGCCCGCAGCGCCTACACGCGCCGAGCGCAGCTGGAAGGGCAAGCCTGTTAACATGTTCTGGGAAGCCGTGTACGAACGCAAGCCGAATCCGGCCAAATTTGCTGATTTGCCGGGAGTTAACGTAGTTAGCCCTACCTGGTTCAGCATTATTGATGTGAACGGTAATGTGCGCAGCCAGGCTGACCGTTCCTATGTGGATTGGGCGCATAATCAGGGGATGGAGGTATGGGGACTGCTGAGCAACAGCTTTGAACCCGATTTGACTACTGAAGCCTTGTCCACATATGACAATAGGATGAATGCCATTGTTCAGATGCTAAAGTATGCAGACCTGTATAACTTAGACGGCATTAATATCGACTTCGAGAATGTGTACACCAAGGATGGACCGAACGTAACGCAGTTCATGCGGGAACTGAAGCCGATGGCCCAGAGCCGGAATCTGATTGTCTCTATTGATGTGACGCCGAAGTCCAAGAGCGAGATGTGGTCCATGTTCCTCGACCGCCGGGCGCTTGCCGCCGTATCCGACTTCCTGGTTATAATGGCCTACGATGAACACTGGGCAGCCAGTCCGGTCGCAGGTTCAGTAGCCTCTCTACCATGGGTTAAGAGTTCTTTGAACCGGATTATCGAGGAGGATGAGGTACCGGCAGAGAAGTTGATTCTGGGAGTGCCGCTTTATACGCGGATTTGGACGGAAGCCACCGAGAAGGGCAAGACCAAGGTAAGCTCCAAGGCCGTCAGCATGAATGCGGTCAAGGAGATCATTGCTGAGAAGAAGCTGAAACCGGTATTCGATAAGGAAGCCGGACAGAACTACGTGGAGTATAAGGAGGAGGATGTTCTCCGCAAAATCTGGATCGAGGACACCACCTCGCTCACAGCAAGGGTAGAGTTGGCCCAATCCTTGAAACTGGGCGGTGTGGCAGCCTGGAACCGGAGCTTCGCCAGTCCGGAGGCTTGGGAAGCATTGAAGGGAATTATAAAATAAGATTATCTCCTGCTCATCATAATCATAAAAAAGGTGTTGTCCTGGAGAGGACAACACCTTTTTTTGCAAGGAAATCCGAATATCCGCATAACAACAAATGATTGGAGTCAACGCTGCCTGAACACGTTCAATGTTTAAGCTGCTGGAGTTCAAGCTCTTCGGCAGTAATGGTAGCTTGTGCAGGGTCCATGGTGAGGACGGTGTGGCAGAACATGCAGCGGTCGGTTTTGCCCAGCATTTTGGTCAGCTTATGGCACTCCGGACATTCCACCTGAACCGCACTGGTGGAGAGCATGCCCGCCCAGAAATAAATAGCCAGACTGGCCATCATGGAGACGAGTCCAATGACAAGACCGACAGCAGCAACTACCTTGCCGGCAGATCCCCAGAAGACAATACCTGCAGTTCCCATGATCATAAGCCCCATGCCCAGCATGGTCAGAAGCAGTCCCCAGGTGCGAAAAGCATTGATTTTGGCTGATTTAAATTTCATGAGTATGATCTCCTAACTGAAATATAGTTCGGTTGTTCAGGAGGAACTGGCATGAATATGTAGAATAAGATTATGTATAGAGATTATAACTGACGGATGCAAAATCGCCAAATTTGATGGAGGGAAGTATGGAACTGTCCAATTTGACCCTACTAAGCGGGGAGACATTTGAGGAGAATGTTCTGGGAGCCGTTGCTTGGCGGCAAAGAGGGGATGCCACGTTTCAGAGTGCGCTGCTGCACGATTTTGATATGGTGGTACTTCTGCTGCATGAGGAACAGGAGACGGAACGCATCATAACCCATAGCATTGCCGCTGATAAGCGGACGCAATCGGTACATGTAGGTCTATCTGCACTGGAACGTGCTGTAATGGCCGGGGATAACAACGAGCTTGTTAGCAGCCTGATATCCGGAGAGGTCATCTGGGACCCGAAGGGGATCTTGGCGGAGATGCGCAAGCAGCTTACCCAGTTTGAGGGCCCGCTCAAAGAACGGGTGTTGTTTATGGAATTCGCCCGTTTTTTACATATGTATATTAAGTCCAAGCGTTATATTGAAGCAGGGTGTACCATGGATGCCTATAATTGCGTACTGATTGCCTTATATCATTGGGCACGCATTGAAGTAAGTGAAGCGGGGTATTTCCCGGAACCGGCAGTATGGGGACAGGTGAAAAGCCTGAACTCCCCGGTCCATAAGCTATACGAAGAATTGACTATCAGCACAGAGACCTTGGACCAGAGAATTGAGCTGATCCTGCTCGCCTGTGAATTTGCCCTCATGTCAAAAATGGAGGATTCCTGTGCCATGCTGCTCCATATTCTGGGCAGCCGTAAGGAGGCATGGAGTATTAAGGAGCTTCTGCAGCATTCGGGGCTTAGCCCGCTCCAGGCAGAGTTGCCGCTTGTACTCCGCAAGCTTGTCTCCCGTTCATTAATTCGGGAGATCGCCTCATGGGCAGTTGAAGCCGGGGACGGTCATACCATTCGTTATACCCTTTAAGTGAACAGTACGCCTACTGGCGGGAACAGCTCTATATATAGATAGCATTAGCGGGAGAATGGAGAGGGTACATGTACTCTCTTTTTTTATAGAATTTATATGTTTGGGGCCCCCGCAAAGTACCTGAGTCATCATCGAAGCTAAAGCCTCACTTTGTGGGGTTATTTTATTTGTCCAAGTTTGCAGAAGAGCTGAAAGGGAGTATAATATTTAGGGTTGACTAGGGTGCAGTTCTTATGATAAATTATAACTCGTCCCTCTGACATAACGATGCGCAGTAATGCAGTCGTAAATCAGCCGAAAAAAGAAATTAAAAATAAAGGTTGACTAAAACGAGGACGCTGTGATATATTATAAAGGTCGCTGCTGAGACAAAAAACAGTGACGAAAGATGAACTTGATCTTTGAAAACTGAACAACGAGTGAGTATCTGGAGATCACTTCGGTGAGATCCAAAAATGAGAATGAAAATTCTCGTCAGATGTTTCAAAATGAGCAATCGCTCTTTCTAAATACCAATTTGGAGAGTTTGATCCTGGCTCAGGACGAACGCTGGCGGCATGCCTAATACATGCAAGTCGAGCGGAGTTATGATGGAGCTTGCTCCTGATTAACTTAGCGGCGGACGGGTGAGTAACACGTAGGCAACCTGCCCTCAAGACTGGGATAACTACCGGAAACGGTAGCTAATACCGGATAATTTCTTTCCTCTCCTGAAGAGAGAATGAAAGGCGGAGCAATCTGCTACTTGGGGATGGGCCTGCGGCGCATTAGCTAGTTGGTGGGGTAACGGCTCACCAAGGCGACGATGCGTAGCCGACCTGAGAGGGTGAACGGCCACACTGGGACTGAGACACGGCCCAGACTCCTACGGGAGGCAGCAGTAGGGAATCTTCCGCAATGGGCGCAAGCCTGACGGAGCAATGCCGCGTGAGTGATGAAGGTTTTCGGATCGTAAAGCTCTGTTGCCAGGGAAGAACGTCCGGTAGAGTAACTGCTATCGGAGTGACGGTACCTGAGAAGAAAGCCCCGGCTAACTACGTGCCAGCAGCCGCGGTAATACGTAGGGGGCAAGCGTTGTCCGGAATTATTGGGCGTAAAGCGCGCGCAGGCGGTCATTTAAGTCTGGTGTTTAAACCTTGGGCTCAACCTGAGGTCGCACTGGAAACTGGGTGACTTGAGTACAGAAGAGGAAAGTGGAATTCCACGTGTAGCGGTGAAATGCGTAGATATGTGGAGGAACACCAGTGGCGAAGGCGACTTTCTGGGCTGTAACTGACGCTGAGGCGCGAAAGCGTGGGGAGCAAACAGGATTAGATACCCTGGTAGTCCACGCCGTAAACGATGAGTGCTAGGTGTTAGGGGTTTCGATACCCTTGGTGCCGAAGTTAACACAGTAAGCACTCCGCCTGGGGAGTACGGTCGCAAGACTGAAACTCAAAGGAATTGACGGGGACCCGCACAAGCAGTGGAGTATGTGGTTTAATTCGAAGCAACGCGAAGAACCTTACCAGGTCTTGACATCCAACTAACGAAGCAGAGATGCATCAGGTGCCCTTCGGGGAAAGTTGAGACAGGTGGTGCATGGTTGTCGTCAGCTCGTGTCGTGAGATGTTGGGTTAAGTCCCGCAACGAGCGCAACCCTTGACTTTAGTTGCCAGCAGGTTGAGCTGGGCACTCTAGAGTGACTGCCGGTGACAAACCGGAGGAAGGTGGGGATGACGTCAAATCATCATGCCCCTTATGACCTGGGCTACACACGTACTACAATGGCCGGTACAACGGGAAGCGAAGCCGCGAGGTGGAGCCAATCCCAGCAAAGCCGGTCTCAGTTCGGATTGCAGGCTGCAACTCGCCTGCATGAAGTCGGAATTGCTAGTAATCGCGGATCAGCATGCCGCGGTGAATACGTTCCCGGGTCTTGTACACACCGCCCGTCACACCACGAGAGTTTACAACACCCGAAGTCGGTGGGGTAACCCGCAAGGGAGCCAGCCGCCGAAGGTGGGGTAGATGATTGGGGTGAAGTCGTAACAAGGTAGCCGTATCGGAAGGTGCGGCTGGATCACCTCCTTTCTATGGAGAATCGTTTCCTGCAACGGAAACATTCAAATCGGAAGCTAAAGCTTCCACAATAGAACCCTTGGGTTCGAATACTCACTCGTTGGTCAGTTTTGAGAGTTTAAGCTCTCATCTTTAACTTTGATCCTTGAAAACTGGATACCGAAATGAATTTGCGTTTTAGAACATTCCTTTAAGCTGAACTTGTGTAAACAAGTTTCAATATTTTAGTGATGCTAAGCGAAGGTTTTCGATTGTGCAAACAAGCGAAACGCCGGAGCATTGGTTAAGCTACTAAGAGCACACGGAGGATGCCTAGGCGCCAGGAGCCGACGAAGGACGTGGCGAACAACGAAACTGCCTCGGGGAGCTGTAAGCAAGCTTTGATCCGGGGGTGTCCGAATGGGGAAACCCAGCTGTGGTAATTCGCAGTTACTCATTTCTGAATACATAGGAAATGCAGAGGCAGACCAGGGGAACTGAAACATCTAAGTACCCTGAGGAAGAGAAAACAATAGTGATTCCGTCAGTAGCGGCGAGCGAACGCGGAACAGCCTAAACCAAGGGGCTTGCCTCTTGGGGTTGTGGGACGTCTCACATGGAGTTACAAAGGAAGATGGTAGGCGAAGAGGTCTGGAAAGGCCCGCGATAGAGGTAAAAGCCCTGTAGCCTAAACTGTGTTCTCTCCGAGACGGATCCCGAGTAGTGCGGGGCACGTGAAACCCCGTATGAATCCAGCAGGACCATCTGCTAAGGCTAAATACTACCTGGCGACCGATAGTGAAACAGTACCGTGAGGGAAAGGTGAAAAGCACCCCGGAAGGGGAGTGAAATAGAACCTGAAACCGTGTGCTTACAAAAAGTCAGAGCCCTTTCTATGGGTGATGGCGTGCCTTTTGTAGAATGAACCGGCGAGTTACGTTTAACATGCAAGGTTAAGGTGAGAAGCCGGAGCCGCAGCGAAAGCGAGTCTGAATAGGGCGAATGAGTATGTGGACGTAGACCCGAAACCGTGTGATCTACCCCTGTCCAGGGTGAAGGTGCGGTAACACGCACTGGAGGCCCGAACCCACGCATGTTGAAAAATGCGGGGATGAGGTGGGGGTAGCGGAGAAATTCCAATCGAACTCGGAGATAGCTGGTTCTCCCCGAAATAGCTTTAGGGCTAGCCTCGGTGAATGGAGTCGTGGAGGTAGAGCACTGATTGGGTGCGGGGCCCGCAAGGGTTACCAAGCTCAGTCAAACTCCGAATGCCATGTACTTCTTGCCGGGAGTCAGACAGTGAGTGCTAAGATCCATTGTCAAAAGGGAAACAGCCCAGACCATCAGCTAAGGTCCCCAAGTGTGTGTTAAGTGGGAAAGGATGTGGAGTTGCACAGACAACCAGGATGTTGGCTTAGAAGCAGCCACCATTGAAAGAGTGCGTAATAGCTCACTGGTCGAGTGACTCTGCGCCGAAAATGTAACGGGGCTAAACACACCACCGAAGCTATGGCTAGATGCTTTGCATCTGGGGTAGGGGAGCGTTGTATGTAGGTTGAAGGTGTACCGTAAGGAGCGCTGGACAGCATACAAGTGAGAATGCCGGTATGAGTAACGAAAAGATCAGTGAGAATCTGATCCGCCGAAAGCCCAAGGTTTCCTGAGGAAGGCTCGTCCGCTCAGGGTAAGTCGGGACCTAAGGCGAGGCCGAAAGGCGTAGTCGAAGGACAACAGTTTGAAATTACTGTACCACCGTAATCCGCTATGAGCGATGGGGTGACGCAGGAGGGTAGTGACGCGGACTGATGGATATGTCCGTCTAAGCAGTGAGGCTGGTGTGTAGGCAAATCCGCACACTACTAAGGCCAGGCTGTGATGGGGAGCGAAAATTACAGTAGCGAAGGTCATGATCTCACACTGCCAAGAAAAGCCTCTAGCCAGGAGAAGGTGCCCGTACCGCAAACCGACACAGGTAGGCGAGAAGAGAATTCTAAGGCGCGCGGAAGAACTCTCGTTAAGGAACTCGGCAAAATGACCTCGTAACTTCGGGAGAAGAGGTGCCTCGGTAGGGTGAATAGCCCGAGGGGGCCGCAGTGAAAAGGCCCAAGCGACTGTTTAGCAAAAACACAGGTCTGTGCGAAGCCGTAAGGCGAAGTATACGGGCTGACGCCTGCCCGGTGCTGGAAGGTTAAGGGGAGTGGTTAGGGGCAACCCGAAGCTGTGAACCGAAGCCCCAGTAAACGGCGGCCGTAACTATAACGGTCCTAAGGTAGCGAAATTCCTTGTCAGGTAAATTCTGACCCGCACGAATGGCGTAACGACTTGGGCGCTGTCTCAACGAGAGATCCGGTGAAATTTTAATACCTGTGAAGATGCAGGTTACCCGCGACAAGACGGAAAGACCCCATGGAGCTTTACTGCAGCTTGATATTGAATTTGGGTACGATCTGTACAGGATAGGTGGGAGCCGTTGAGGCAGGAGCGCAAGCTTCTGCGGAGGCGCCGTTGGGATACCACCCTGATCGTATCTAGGTTCTAACCTAGTGCCCTTACCGGGTACGGGGACCGTGTCAGGCGGGCAGTTTGACTGGGGCGGTCGCCTCCTAAAGAGTAACGGAGGCGTTCAAAGGTTCCCTCAGAATGGTTGGAAATCATTCGCAGAGTGCAAAGGCATAAGGGAGCTTGACTGCGAGACCTACAAGTCGAGCAGGGACGAAAGTCGGACTTAGTGATCCGGTGGTACCGCATGGAAGGGCCATCGCTCAACGGATAAAAGCTACCCTGGGGATAACAGGCTTATCTCCCCCAAGAGTCCACATCGACGGGGAGGTTTGGCACCTCGATGTCGGCTCATCGCATCCTGGGGCTGAAGTAGGTCCCAAGGGTTGGGCTGTTCGCCCATTAAAGCGGTACGCGAGCTGGGTTCAGAACGTCGTGAGACAGTTCGGTCCCTATCTGTCGTGGGCGCAGGAAATTTGAGAGGAGCTGTCCTTAGTACGAGAGGACCGGGATGGACGTACCGCTGGTGCATCAGTTGTTCCGCCAGGAGCATGGCTGAGTAGCTACGTACGGACGGGATAAGCGCTGAAAGCATCTAAGCGTGAAGCCCCCCTCAAGATGAGATTTCCCAGTATGTAAGACCCCTTGAAGACGACGAGGTAGATAGGTTGGAGGTGGAAGTGCAGCAATGCATGGAGCTGACCAATACTAATCGGTCGAGGGCTTATCCAAATTTCTAACACGCAGATTCATTTCGGATTCAGTTTTCAGGCGATTAAGCCTGATATGCATATTCCCTGATAGCTCAGTTGGTAGAGCACTCGACTGTTAATCGAGTTGTCACAGGTTCGAGTCCTGTTCGGGGAGCCATATGGAGAGGTGTCCGAGTTTGGCCGAAGGAGCACGATTGGAAATCGTGTAGGCGCCACAAGCGTCTCGAGGGTTCGAATCCCTCTCTCTCCGTAGCAATACCTTACAAGTAATAGAACAGCGTGGCTCGTTGGTCAAGGGGTTAAGACACCTCCCTTTCACGGAGGTAACATGGGTTCGAATCCCATACGAGTCATATATGGAGGCTTAGCTCAGCTGGGAGAGCATCTGCCTTACAAGCAGAGGGTCGGGGGTTCGAACCCCTCAGCCTCCACCATCTATCTTTAACCGAATAGATTTTGTTCAATGACGCGGGGTGGAGCAGCCCGGTAGCTCGTCGGGCTCATAACCCGAAGGCCGCAGGTTCAAATCCTGCCCCCGCAATATTACTTTGGAACCGTGGTGTAGTTGGCCTAACATGCCTGCCTGTCACGCAGGAGATCGCGGGTTCGAATCCCGTCGGTTCCGCCATTTTTACCAAAATATTTATATGGCTCGGTAGCTCAGTCGGTAGAGCAAAGGACTGAAAATCCTTGTGTCGGGGGTTCGATTCCCTCCCGCGCCACCATATACAACTTAATATGCCGGTGTAGCTCAATTGGTAGAGCAACTGACTTGTAATCAGTAGGTTGGGGGTTCAAGTCCTCTCGCCGGCACCATACCGTGGAGGCTTAGCGAAGTGGCCAAACGCATCAGACTGTAAATCTGCTCACGTACGTGTTCGGTGGTTCGAATCCATCAGCCTCCACCATTTTTAGGGGCATAGTTTAAAGGTAGAACAACGGTCTCCAAAACCGTTGGTGTGGGTTCAATTCCTGCTGCCCCTGCCAAGTTATTTCATATAAAAGAATCATATGGCGATCGTGGCGAAGTGGTTAACGCACCGGATTGTGGTTCCGGCATTCGTGGGTTCGAGACCCATCGGTCGCCCCATTTCTTTTATAAGAGTAATAAGGCATAACAATTAAATAGCTTTACATGGCGACCGTGGCGAAGGGGTTAACGCACCGGATTGTGGTTCCGGCATTCGTGGGTTCGAGACCCATCGGTCGCCCCATTTTCTTTTAAAAAATATATTGGGGATTAGCCAAGCGGTAAGGCAACGGACTTTGACTCCGTCATTCATAGGTTCGATTCCTATATCCCCAGCCATTATATGCGGACGTGGCTCAGCGGTAGAGCATCGCCTTGCCAAGGCGAGGGTCGCGGGTTCGATTCCCGTCGTCCGCTCCATTTAATCTGGTGCCATAGCCAAGTGGTAAGGCAAAGCTCTGCAAAAGCTTTATCCCCAGTTCAAATCTGGGTGGCACCTCCATTATTTTTCTGGAAATTATATATGTATACGCCGGCGTGGCGGAATGGCAGACGCGCTCGACTCAAAATCGAGTGGGAAACCGTGGAGGTTCGAGTCCTCTCGCCGGTATACGCTAAAAGAGTTCATCAGAGTATACCTCCGATGAACTCTTTTTTTTATATTCGCAGTGTCTAAGATCTAAGTAATCATCAGTTGCTTAAGTGCTTAAGCGCTTGAGTGCTTATCTCATGAACTTACTTCGCAGCACCAACAAATTGATTTCTGGCTGCACCTAGACCAACGATGCCAAGAAGAGCAGAGGCGCCGACCATTATCAGGAGTGGAGCGCTCCAACTATGACTGGCATCATGCAAGTATCCAATCAGCGCCGGGCCGATGGCTGCCAGCAGATATCCGATGGATTGGGCCATGCCCGATAATTCAGCCGCCTGTTGGGCACTTTGGGTACGCAAGCCGAAGAACAATACGGGAGGGGAACTGAGGAGAATGGCGACACTAAGGATTGAGATGGAAGGAAGCATCGGCTGATGAAGAAAAAATTCGGACCTGTCAGAATTAGAGCAGATTTCCAGGGAGAAAAGGAAGGTTCAATTTTATCTCAGATTGATGCTGGGATTAGGCTCAACCTGTGGTGTGATGGTACCTATAGAACCTTTTTTCACGACTTTAAATGAGCTTTCAGCTCAAGAGGCCGTACTTTTACAAGCAGCAAAGGATCAAAAGGATCGGTCAGAATGAAATTGGAACAAGATGAATGTTGGAAAAAGAGCAGAGAAGCGGCCTTCAAAACAGGGGGACCGCTTCATTTTTTATGATTTATAATTCTTTAGAGTAAAATGCTTTGGATACTGCCTCTGTCGCTTTATCAATAAAGGCTGCAACTTTACTGGGGCTTTCCCTCAGACCACTGCTCACCCACTTTTTAATAATGGCTATACTGCCATGAGCGGTAAATGTATACCATGACTCAAATAATTGTGGATCAAAATACTTTAATTCCTGCTTCCATCGCTCAATAGTTAGATCGTGACTGATATAAAGGATTCTTTCTAACAATTCTTTATCACCATGCTCGGAGAACAAAACCTCACATATCGTTTTGTTTGCTTTTATATACTTACATAATTCATAAGACAGCTTTTGAGGGCTTGCAGAACTAATCCCAAGTTGCTTAATTTCTTCGTAAAGGTCATTTTCGATCGTTGAAAGAAGCTCAAATTGACTAGCATAGTGTGAATAAAAGGTGTTGCGATTAATATTCGCTTCTCTGCAAATGTCGGTCACGGTAACTTTATTGATTGACCGTTCTGTCAGCAGCTTTAATAAGCTTTCTTTTATAACCATTTTTGTATATCTCACTCTGTGATCTGTTTTTTTGTCTGACATCGTATCCTCCCGATTTAAAATAATAAAATAGTAAATGAACAAATCTAATATGATATGTATGATAACTAACATAATCCAAACGAACAGCCTGTTGTTTTACTAACATGGTGATATTATAATTTATTTGAACGTTCGATTCAAATTAAATTAAATGGAGGAATAATATGGGTGATATAACTGTAGTCCCTGTATGGATTATTCAAGATATTATAGTCTTAATTGCTGCTGTTCTAATGGTTTTCTATATCCTTGATAAGGAAACACATCCCAAAACGGTTCTGCTTCAATTTATAGGTTTTGTGTTTTTTTACGCCGCCGTTTTTGAAATTACTGCTTCATCGCTTGGGGAAGGTTTCTACGCCTATGGGCGCAGTATTTTGATGTTATTTAATATACCAATTACTGTTCCTATTATTGAGTTTCTGATCATTTATTCCACTTTGCGTGTGCTAAAGTCTGTAAATATACCGGCCTGGACAAAGCCCTTTATTACGGGATTAAGCGCTATGGTGTTTGACTTCTCACTCGACCCGGTGGCCGTTAAACAGATCTTTCAGACCATGGATGGAACCATTGCAAGATGGACTTATTATCCGCTGGCCGGTGAACCTCAAATCTATGGGGAACCTGTGATGAATTTTACAGGATGGATTTATATAGCGGGGTATTGGACAGTCTTTATTCTAATTGGGGAATGGTGGCATAAAAAGAAAGGCTACAGTAAATCCGTGGGTTACATCTATCCGTTTCTGGCGGCCATTGCGTCATTGGCTTGTATGTTCTCACCTTTATCTAACTTCTTTAACTATATGGGGCCGTTCTTCGAAAGAACCTCTAATATGCAATGGGTGAATTTGATTGCACTTTCTGTAATTACAATCGGAGTTTTAGCATTAGCTTTCCTAAAGTTCTGGGACCGGAAGGTTATTTATTCAATCACTCCCAAAAAAGATTTTCCGATCATGTTTACTTTCTTAGGGTTCCCCCTGGTTAATACTATATTTTGCCTGATAGGAGGTTTCACAGAAGTATTGTGGCTGGTCGTTCTGGCTCAGATCGTATTAATGTTAGCCTGGATTGGAATTTATAGGATGGGTAAAAAGGCAAGTCCAACCGCGAGATAGTTAAAAAAAACACCACCAGCTTTAACCCCAAAGAGGTCTAAAGTCTGGCGGTGTTTTTTGCCTTCTTCGTTAAGGCAGCACATTCCCGGCTGCGCGGTAAATCTCGTACCATTCCTCGCGGCTGAGGGTGATGTCCGGGGCTTTGGCGATGTCGGTTACTCCTTTGTCGGCTCAAACAACGGTAGGATATACTTTGTAATCAATTCAATTCTGTCCTTCGCACGCGGCATGAAACGCGAAGCAATCGTAACTACCATTTTCTTGTTGGAGTTAACATAAATCGCATTTCCGCCGTCGCCCAAAGCCGCATAACAACCTCCTCCCTCATTGCTAACAATCCACCATAAATACCCGTACGCTAAATCTCCCCATCGGCTGCTTTCTTGGGTGCTGTCTTTGATCCATGTTGAGGATAGAACTTGCCTACCGTTCCAGAATCCTTGATTTAAGTACATTTGGCCAATTTTCGCCATATCCATGACGGTTAAGGCGAGGCCCCAACCTGCAGTATGTGTGCCTTTGGGGTCCATCATCCAACCGCTTACATCTTTATTTTTGAGGAAAGCCAAATAATCTTCTTTGCAATGGATCATTGCATTAGGGGGTGCTTCAATGCCAAGCGGTTCAAACAGATTATCGGTGGCAAAATGAAGTACAGATTGGCCTGTTGCATAGGTGAGGATTCCCGACAGGACCTGTATACCGATTGTGGAATACCTGAATTCTCCAGGAGCATCCTTGCCACCCAACAAGTCCAGCGCAGCTTTGGTCCAATCTTCGCTGGTATAGACCTTTGTATAGGGCTCCGATTTGTATTTATACGGTGCGGTCATTGTCAGCATATTTTTAATAGTGATATCCTGTATCGTTTTTTCGCCGCGCTTGACCGTGTAATCCGGATAAAATTCCAATATATTCTGATCTATACTTTTAATAAAGCCTTGATCTATGGCAATGCCGATAAGTGCAGAAATGATGCTTTTGGTCACGGATGCAACATGGATCGTATCGTCAGCGGTGTAGCCGTCGAAATAGCTTTCATATACCTTTTCGCTGCCGATCAGTACTGCAATACCAGCAATATTGCCATAGTCTGTTTTGATCAGATTCTCGAAATTTTCTATTCTGCTATTCACACAAGTTCTCCTTCTAAATATAAGTACATCGATGTCTGTGAAAAGCGTATTATGATATAAAATTTTTTGCAAGCAATAAAAAACCCGCACACCCCTATACTGAAGAGGAGGTGTGCGGGTTTTGTCATACAGAAGTTTGGACTTAAGGCAGCACATTCCCCGCTGCGCGGTAAATCTCGTACCATTCCTCGCGGCTGAGGGTGATGCGTGAAGCCTTCGCGATGTCGAGCAGGCGTGCTGTGTTGGTGGTACCGACAATTGGCTGCATCTTAGCCGGATGGCGAAGCAGCCAGGCGGTTGCGATGGCGGTATCGGTTACCTCTTTTTCTGCGGCGAGACGGTTAATCACTTCATTCACCTTAGGGAACTTCTCGTTGCCGAGGAATACGCCCTCGAAGAATCCGTATTGGAACGGCGACCATGGCTGGATGGTCATATCGTGCAGGCGGCTGTATTCCAGGATTCCACCATCATGGACTACGGAACCCGCATTGGTCATGTTGACATTGAAGCCGGCATCAATCATGCCGGTAACCATGATGCTGAGCTGAAGCTGATTGAACAGGAGGGGCTGCTTGACGTTCTTTTTCAGCAGCTCAATCTGTAGCGGGTTCTGGTTGCTGACGCCAAAATGCTTGACCAGCCCTCTGCGCTCCAGATTATCGAAGGCTTCGGCTACTTCCTCCGGCTCCATCAGCGTGTCAGGGCGGTGGAGGAGAAGGACATCGACATAATCGGTCTGTAACCGCTTCAAGCTGTTCTCAACCGAAGTTACAATATGCTCTTTGGAGAAGTCGAAGAAGCCGTTACGGATGCCGCATTTGGCCTGAATCATCAGCCGGTCGCGCATGCCGGGATTTGCCGCCAGTACGTCCCCGAATACTTCCTCCGCTTTACCGCCAGCATAAATATCTGCATGGTCGAAAAAGTCTATGCCCACCTCAAGGGCGCTGTGGATATGGACTTCAGCCTCTTTGGGAGACAGATCAGCGATCCGCATACAACCGAGTGAAATCTCGGATACCTCAAGTGTACCGTTAGCCACATTAATTCTTTTTACCATTAATTATTCACTCCTTAAATGAAGGTATAGTGTAAGCTTAGACCTTAGAGTTAGGTGTAAGTCAATAGAATCATAGAGTGGCTGTTCATAGAAACGGATTGGTGTTACCTTTACATATAGGTGAAGCCAGCCATGGTTGGCAGAAAGGAGCTGCATGATGGGATACAGCATCAAAACCATAGCACAAAAAAGCGGACTGAGCCAATATACGCTGCGTTACTACGAACGGGAGGGTGTATTGCCGGTTGTGGCAAGGGATGTGAACGGTAACCGTTGCTTCAATGACGAGGATCTGGAGCTGATCTCGCTAATCTGCTGCCTGAAGGATACCGGAATGGCTATAGCGGACATTAAGCAATTCATCGCGCTCTCCCAGGAAGGCAGGGACCGTCTGCCCGATCAGCGCAAGCTGCTGCAGGAGCATAAACAGCATATCGATGAGAAGATTAAATTCTTTCAGAGCTTTGCCCGGAAGATTGACCATAAGATCGCTTATTTCGCTTCCCTTGAGAATGAAGCCGAAGCCTCCGGAAATTATAAAACCACTTGAAAAGTAAGTTATCTGCACCGAAGTTGTGATCCTGCTCTGGGAGCCGGGGCAAACTTTGGGTAGAATAAGGAACAGATTCACTTCAAGAAGATGAAGGAGGACACTATAATGTCAGGCAATGAACCTAGTCTGGATTGGCTAAGCGATGTATCTGTATTTAAGGTGAACCGGTTGGAAGCGCATTCGGACCACCGCTATTATAGAACGATGGAGGAAGCGGAGAGACAAGCCCCCATGGCGCTGCGCCACTCGCTCAACGGAGATTGGAAATTCAGTTATGCAGTGAATGTGGCAGCCCGTGTGCAGAATTTCTATAAGACGGAATATGATACGAGAGGCTGGGGGGACATCCAGGTGCCGGGTCATATTCAGCTTCAGGGGTACGGCAGACCGCAATATGCGAATACGATGTACCCTTGGGACGGTCTGGATGCTGTAAGACCGCCGGAGATTCCGGTGAGCAGTAATACGGTGGGCAGCTATGTGAAGTTTTTTGAGGTGCCGGAGAATATGGGTAAGGGACCGGTCTTTATTTCTTTTCAGGGGATAGAGGCGGCTTGTTATGTATGGTTGAACGGGCACTTCGTCGGCTACAGTGAAGACAGCTTCACCCCGGCGGAATTTGAATTGACACCCTATCTGCAGGAAGGAGCCAATAAGCTCGCGGTTGAGGTCTATCAGCGCTGTACGGGGAGCTGGCTGGAGGATCAGGATTTCTGGCGGTTCTCGGGGATTTTTCGTGAGGTGTATTTGTATACGGTTCCTGAGCTGCATGTACAGGATCTGCGGATTCAGGCGGGGCTGGATGCTTCTTATGAGAAAGGCAAGTTAACGGCTGAACTTCGTATGGCAACTGAGACTGAGGCTGTGGTTCGGGTGGAATTGAAGGATGCGGCAGGCGCTGTGGTAGCGGAAGCAGAAGGACGGGCTGTGGCGGGTAAGGCGGCTCTAAGTGTGGATGCAGGCAAGGTGTTCCTGTGGAGCGCGGAGAATCCGTACCTATATAACGTCTGTATCTCTGTGTGTAATGGCGAAGGGGAACTGGTGGAGGCGATTGTGCAGCGGGCGGGCTTCCGCGTGTTTGAGCTGAAGGACAAGCTGATGCTGCTGAACGGCAAACGGATCATGTTCAAAGGCGTCAACCGCCACGAGTTCAACCCCCGTACAGGACGGAACATTTCCAAGGAAGATATGATCAAGGATATCATCATCCTGAAGCAGAATAATATCAACGCAGTGCGGACCTCGCATTATCCGAATCAGACGCTCTGGTATGAGCTGTGTGATGAATACGGGGTGTATGTGATTGATGAGATGAATCTGGAATCCCATGGCTCATGGCAGAAGATGGGCGCCGTTGAGCCGTCCTGGAACATCCCCGGGGATAAGCCGGAGTGGGAGGAGATTGTCTTGGACCGGGCGGTATCGATGCTGGAGCGCGATAAAAATCATCCGTCGATCCTGATCTGGTCCTGCGGCAATGAATCGTATGCGGGTGAGGTTATTCTGAAGGTGTCCCATTACTTCCGCAAGGCTGATCCGGGACGGCTGGTGCATTATGAAGGAGTCTTCCATAACCGCAAATATAATGACAGCAGTGATATGGAGAGCCGGATGTATGCCAAGCCCGCAGACATTGTAGAATACCTGGAGAATCAGCCGGATAAGCCGTATATCAGCTGTGAGTACATGCATGCTATGGGGAATTCGGTAGGGGGACTCCATAAATATATCGAGCTGGAGAGCCGTTATCCGCTGTATCAGGGCGGCTTCATCTGGGATTACATCGATCAGGCGCTGGTGGCCAAGAACCGGTACGGTGAAGAGTATCTGGCGTATGGCGGGGATTTCGATGACCGGCCGACGGACTATAGCTTCTGCGGCAACGGGATTGTGTTCGCTGACCGGAGTATCACGCCGAAGATGCAGGAGGTAAAGTTCCTCTACCAGAACATCCGGCTTGTTCCTGAACAGGACGCCGTGACGGTGACCAACGGCAATCTGTTCGAAGGAACGGACCAGTTGATGTTGGAGTTCCGGTTATACCGGGAAGGACGGGAGATCTTCAAGGGACAGCAGGAGCTTGCGGTTGCCGCTCAGGAAGAGGCGAGAATTCCGCTGGAACTGCCGGATGTATCAGCAACTCCAGGGGAGTATACACTGGCTGTAAGTCTGGTGCTGAAGGAAGTAGAGTTATGGGCGGAGCAGGGGTTCGAGACCGCTTATGGAGAGCATGTCTTCCGCGTAGAAGCGGCCGGGGTAACAGCAGGCGGGGAAGCGGCGCTGCTGCCTGCGGCAGCGGAGTTCGGCGTCATTGAAGGAGATGTGAACATTGGGGTGAGCGGCCGCGGCTTCTCTGCGTTATTCTCCAAACAGGCAGGTTCACTGGTGTCGCTCTGCTATGGGGGGCGTGAGATGATTGCGACTCCGCCGGCTCCGCACTTCTGGCGGGCAACGACCGACAATGATAAGGGGACTGCGCTGGGATACCATGCCGGCAGCTGGTTCGCGGCCAGTCTGGCCCGCCAGTGTACGGCGGTCAGCCTGCATACCGAAGCAGACCGGGCTACGGTCAGCTTCGATTATGCCTTCAGCATCAGCAGTGAGCTGAAGGCAAGCATTGAATACACGGTCCATGCCGACGGCAGGGTCCGTGTCCGTATGGTCTATGGCGGGGCAGACGGCCTGCCGGATGTGCCGGTAGTGGCGGTATCCTTCCGGATGTCGGCAGACTACGAGGCCACCGAGTGGTATGCCCGCGGACCGGAAGAGAACTACAGTGACCGCGCACATGGAGCGCGGCTCACCCGGTTCCGGCGTAAGGTGGCGGAGCTGCCGTCACCGTATCTGGTGCCGCAGGAATCCGGCAACCGGACGGGCGTCCGTGAGGTGAGCATCACGGACAGCCGGGGGTATGGGCTGCAGATTCAGGCGGCTGCAGGCCAGCCGCTGGAATGTACGCTGTCACCGTATACAGCGTTCGAGCTGGAGCAGGCAGCACATGCTTATGAGCTGCCTAAGGTGCACTACACGGTTGTCACCCTCGCGGCGCAGCAGTTGGGTGTGGGAGGGGATGACAGCTGGGGTGCGCCGGTGCATCCGGAATACCGGATCGCAGCCAATCAGCCGCTGGAATTCGAGTTCACGCTGACGGCGGCATTGCCGGAGGTGTAATAATCACTAAGTAAACAGGCCATCAGCGTATCCTTCGCTGATGGCCTGTTTCATGAGAAGCGCTGCCGGTACTCTCGCGGCGACAATCCCTCCAGCTTCATGAAGGTGGAGCTGAAGTAGGAGGATTGGTTGAAGCCCACCTCTTCGGCAATCCGGGCGATCGGGAAGCTGGTCTGCATCAGCAGCAGCTTGCTCTGTCCGATACGGTAGCGGAGCAGATATTCCATAGGTGAACAGCCATATACCTTGTTCATGCAGCGGGCAATATAGACCGGATGGAAGTTGAGGCTGTCTCCCAGCATGGCGGTTGTAATCTCTTCACGGTAGTGGGAGCGGAGATAGGAGGCGGCCTGCTCGGCACATAAAGTGGTTTGGGAGCTGCGGTGCTCCGGGTTTACAGAAGCGGCCAGCTGCTGCAGGAGATCCTGGAAGAGGAGCTGCTGCCGGAAGCGGACGGCTTCAAGGTGGGCGGTGGCCTGCAATTGCGTGAGCTGCTCCAATACCTCGTAAGCTCTGTCCGGCAGAAGTAAGCTGACAAACTGGGATAACACCAGATTGAAGGAGCTGATATCGAATAGAGAAGCGGGAAGCTCTCCTGTAGTCTCGTTCGGGTTGCCGAAAGCGGACCCTGCTACGGATAAGGAAGGCAGGTCATGGAAGGTCTGGAAGTGAAGCCAATGATAGGCCGTCTCCTCCTTGCAGCCTTCGGTTCCAAAGTGGTGGCAGTCGGGGCGCAGGATCAAGGCATCGCCTGCCTTCACGGTGAAGCGCTGCTCCTCCTCGCCGATATACAGGCAGCCCTGCTGGACAATGAGCAAGTCAAATACCTTGATCTGCTGGCGGCTCCGGTGCTGATAGCCGGGCTGGCAGTGATTGCGGCCGCTGGCAATATAATGCGGCAGGGGAGGGATACGGAACAGAAGCGGGTTCATAGGCTGGCCTCCTGAAGATAAGTTTGGATATTGAAAGTTTAGGTTGGAGAATTAGTACATTTTCCAGAGTATATCACCTATAATTTATTACAGGCAAGTTTAAATCGTAAGGCTACGGATAGGTCCTGAGCGGCCACCCGAATTCCCCCGGATTCTTCTCCTTAAGGAGTACTCCGGGGGCTTATTTGCGTTGAAATTGCGATTACTGCACAAAAGTATGATAAGTGCACAGTGTGCTTAGCCATAAAGTGCAGGAATATCCCGAAGCTTCACTGTTCAGCCGCAGGGGGCCTCTTCTATACTCAGGTCATACATTGGATTTCACGAAGCCGCAGGGCCATCAAGGCCCAAGGGCGGAGGCTTCGGACCCAGTAACTAACGCGGCAACTTATCTATAGGCATAGGAGAGTGAAGGCTTTGAGACACCGCAAACGCAAGACCGGTATGCCGCTTGTCACCCAGCTTCCCATGAAGGGAATGGGCGGGCTATCCCCGCAGCTTGAGTCCGGCACCCGGAAGAAAAGGAAGAAGGGCTTTGTGCATGAGCTGGTCCATAACCGGATTCTGTTCCTGATGCTGCTGCCTACGCTGTTGTTCTTTCTAATTAACTCGTATTTTCCGATGGTCGGGGTCTATTATGCGTTCACGCAGTTTGATTTCAATTCCGGGCTGTTCGACGCTCCCTTCGTGGGGCTGAAGAACTTTGAATTCCTCTGGAAGTCCGGCACGCTGGTGAAGCTGACGCTCAATACGATCGGCTACAATCTGGCTTTTATTTTACTGGGGAATGTGCTGGCGATTATCTGTGCGATTCTGCTCAGCGAGCTGCGGGTGAAGTGGTTCAAGAAGCTGACCCAATCGGTCATGTTCCTGCCGTATTTCGTATCGTTCGTTATTCTGAGCGTTATCGTCTACAATGTGTTCAATTATGATAACGGTTTCCTCAATACGCTGCTGACGCAATTCGGGGCGAATCCTGTGGATGTCTATAATAATCCGGTCATCTGGATTTTCTTGATCATTCTCTTTTATCTCTGGAAAAATCTCGGTTACAGCATGGTCATCTACCTGGCCTCCATCACGGGCATCAGCGAGGAATATTATGAAGCAGCCAAAATTGACGGTGCCCACATTTTTCAACGGATCTGGTATATCACGGTGCCGATGCTGAAATCGACCTTCGTCATGCTGCTGCTGTTCTCGCTGGGGAGTATTATGAAGGGGCAGTTTGACCTCTTTTACCAGCTGATTGGCAATAACGGGGTGCTGTACAATACAACGGATATTCTGGATACGTACGTGTTCCGCTCGCTCAAGGTGACCTTCGATGTCGGGATGGCAACGGCGGCCGGCCTGTATCAATCGCTGTTCGGCTTCTTCCTGATTATGACGGTCAACTATATCATCCGTAAAATAAATGACGATTACGCCTTGTTCTAGGTTGTGCGGAACCTGCTGCGGAAGGAGAGAAAGAGCATGCAAATCAAAGACGACTCGTACACCAGGCTGCTCCAGGGAGTGGCTTACACGGTAATTATACTAGGCTCCTTAGCCTGTCTGATTCCGTTCCTGCTGATTATTTCGGCTTCCTTGACGGCTAATGAGTCCATCATCAAGGACGGGTATCATTTCATCCCGGCGCAGTTCTCGCTGGAGGGCTACAAGACGGTATTTACTTTTCCTGATGAGGTGCTGCGGGCGTATGGGGTGACGCTGTTCACTACGGTGACGGGGACGACGCTGGGACTGTTCTTCATGACGATGGCCGGGTATGTGCTGGCCCGCAAGGATTTCAAATACCGCAATACCTTCTCGTTCTATATTTACTTCACGACCCTGTTCGGCGGGGGATTGGTGCCCTGGTACATTATGATTACTAAGTATCTGCATCTGACCGACTCTTACGGGGCGCTGATTCTCCCCGGATTGATGACGCCGTTCCTGATTATTCTGATGAAGAATTTCATCCGCTCGGCGGTGCCGGAGGAGCTGTTCGAATCGGCCAAAATTGACGGGGCGGGGGATTTCAAAATATACTGGCGCATTGTGCTGCAGCTCTCGATGCCCGGCATCGCGACCGTAGGTCTGTTTCTGGCTCTGGCTTACTGGAATGACTGGTTCTCCTCTTCGCTGTTCATCAATGATCCGCATAAGTATCAGCTGCAGTTCCATTTGTACAATGTCATTAACTCGGCCTCCTTCATCGCCAATATGGGCGCGGGTACCGGGGTCAGCTTAGGCAGTGATCTGCCTACAGAATCCACCAAGATGGCGATGGCGATTGTGGTCACGGGTCCGATTCTGTTCCTGTATCCGTTCATCCAGCGTTATTTCGTGAAGGGGCTGACGATCGGAGCGGTCAAAGGTTAGAACCGTGTGGCAGATTGTACCTTTACCGTACAGCTGCTATATCGGCTAACATAGAGTCACACACAAGGGCGGTATGCTTCCGGGGAGAGAACTGCACGAGGAGCATCGATGAAGCATGGGATTACAACAAATTCTAGGAGGGTTCATTCATGAGAAAGAAAGCAGGCAGACGATCTTTGGTTACGCTTACAACAGGTGTGCTCGCTCTATCGCTCCTGGCCGGCTGCGGCGGGGGGAACAGCAATGGCAACACCGGCAGTGCCGGGAAGGACGGCAACGCAGGCACACCGGCTGCATCAGAGGGAGCGGCGAAGGCAGCGGATACCGGGATCGACACCTCGAAGAAGGTGGAGCTGCAATTTTATATGCTCGGCGATGCTCCTAAGGATCTTCCGGCCATCCAGGCGGAGGTCAACAAAATGGCTGAGGCAGACCTGAACGCCACGGTGAAGTTCAACTTCACCAGCTGGACGGACTGGGATCAGAAGTATAAGCTGCTGCTGTCCTCCGGGCAGGCGATTGATCTGATTTTTACGGCGGACTGGACTCAATATCAATCCTATGCGAAGCGCGGTGCCTTCCTGGCACTGGATGATCTGCTGCCTAAGGCGGCACCCGAGCTGCAGAAGTTCGTCCCTGAGAAAATGTGGGAGGATGTTAAGGTTGACGGTAAAATCTACACGGTTCCGGCGACCTTCAAGGAGTATGTAACCAACGGGTTCGTCTACCGCGAGGATCTGCGCAAGAAATACAATCTCCCCGAGCCTAAGGACTTGGCCAGCTATGAGGCCTACATGGACGGCATTGTCAAAAACGAGCCGGATATGATGCCCATGTCACTCAACAGCGATGTAGGCAACAATCTCCATTATATCTACACGGAGCTGCATAAAATGGTCGGCGCGCTGCCGTACGGCATGGGTGTGAAGTATGATTCTCCGTCCACGGTCTACTCCTACTGGGGCTCCGATGAGCAAAAAGAAGAGCTGAAGATGATGAAGCGCTGGGCCGATAAAGGCTTCATTCCGAAGAATGTGCTGAATATTAAGGATACGATGCAGGACCCGGTCACTTCAGGTAAAGCGGCCAGCATGTTCGGCGACAATCCTAACCGGTTCAACGACATGAAGATGAAGATCAGCACGACTCATCCGGATTGGGAGCTGGCGTATTCTCCTTTCGGCCTGACAACCGGCTATGCAACCCCTGTACATCCGATTCACAACGGGTTCGCTATTCCGAAGAGCAGCAAGAACCCGGAGCGGGCACTCGCCTTCTATCAGAAGATGGTGCTGGACAAACGCTATAATCAGCTGACGCAATACGGTATTGAAGGCAAGAACTACACGGTGGAAGACGGCTACTACAAGCTTGTTGGCACCAGTACCTCCAATGGCTTCACCCGGGAAGGCATGAACGGCTGGGCGTGGAGAAATCCGGAGTTCATGCTGTTCGACAAGGGCTTTGACGGGGTCAAGGCGATCTTTGATGAGCTGGATAAAATCCAGAAGCCGGATCTGTTCCTGGGCTTCGCCGAGGATTACACCTCCTATCAGGCGGAGAAGGCTGCGCTTGAGCAGGTAGAGAAGCAGTACTTGTTCCCGCTGGAGGCCGGACTCGTGGATGATGTGGATAAGGGCCTGGAGACCTTCATGCAGAAGGCCAAGCAGGCGGGCCTGGAGAAGATTCAGGCGGAGTGGACGAAGCAGTGGGAGGCTTATGTAAAGTAGAGGTGGTGCCCCGGAAGCCGTATGGCTTTTGGGGCTTTTTGCTGTGACTGGGGGCTTGGGGCGCAGGTTGGTGCTTGGGCGCTTGGGTGGACGCTCCGAAAACGGAATGATGTTCCGATCGCTGTTGTGTCCGGATTTTTTTGATTTTACCTTAGCGGTGAAAATCCGGACACAAAGGCGAACGCTCCGCTTCTCCACATTCATTCCGTTTTCTCCGCTGTTTAAGCGCTTGGCGCAACGAGACCACAGCCGCGGAGGCCGCGTCAGCCCTAAGGCCTCCGGGGCAGGAGGGGAGAGCAGAAGCCCGTCTCCATGTATCTGGAGACGGGCTAGTGTTCCACACACAGCAACTGCAAGGCAAAGCGAAAAGCGTGGCTTGGTGTTCCACCAAAGCGGAAACTGCAAGACAAAGCGGAAAGCGTGGCTTGGTGTTCCACCAAAGCGGAAACTGCAAGGCAAAGCGGAAAGCGTGGCTTGGTGTTCCACCAAAGCGCAAAAGCGCCACCACTACTTAAATCCTGCACAAATTGCAACATTCTACGTTATAAATGGGGCCTGGACGGGAATTGTTGCAGGAAAGGCATCATTCCTTCTAAGTTCGGCGGATACTTGGGCGAGTTGCTGCATTTGGTGCAACAATTTAACAAAGTGAGGTATGAATACGGTCTCGAAGTTGCAATATCTGCAACTTCGAGACTGGCCGAGTTTGTTTAAATGATATGAGCATCTCGACCATGTGCGGGTTAGTGAGATCTGAGGCGCTTGGTGCTTCACTAAACCAGGGAAGCCAACGGCAGGCTTGGTGTTCCACCAAAGCACACCCCCTAGTTCATCCGCACACTCTTTAACCGCCGGTAATCGGTAGGCGTTGTACCGAAGCTGCGCTTGAACATCCGGTGCAGGTAGGAGCTGCTGGTGAAGCCGCAGCGCTCGGCGATCGCGGTGACGGGCAGGTCGGTGTTCTCCAGCAGGGCGCACACCTCACGCATCCGCACCTCAAGGATGACATCGACGATGCTGTTCATGGTCTGCTGCTTGTAGAGACGGCTGATATAGATGGGTGACATGTCCAGTTCATCGGCGATTTGGTTCAGGCTCAGATGGGGCTTCATGTAATCCTCATTGATCTTGGCGTTGATCTGGCAGATGAGGTCGTGCTGCTTGGTGTTCTTTTTGCCGGCCAGCTGCTCCTGCAGGGTATGGAAGAGGGCGGCGAAAGCCGCCTCCAGCTCCTCTATCGTCTCGATGGCTTCCAGGCAGGGCAGCTCGGCTATTCCATCGATTTGTAAGCGGTTACGCTTCTGGATCGAATTTACGATCTCTCTGACGGTGACGCTGAGCCTGGACACGGTTAACTGCGCGGTCTGATAAGGGAAGGCCCCGGTCTCGCGGATCATCGAGCTGAACTGCTCGGCGGCATCGTCCACTCTACCGCTCAGCAATGCATCCGCCAGCTTTTTCTCCTTGTCCGCCGGATAATGATAAGTGCTGGACTGAAGCGTGCAGATGTCCCGGGCATTAAGGATGCAGCCATGACCATAGAACAGCCGGTGATTCGACGCCTCGCGGACCTGCTGATAGAGCTGATGCAGCTGGCTGGCATTACGGTCAATATGGCTGTAGGTCAGCGTAAGGCTGATCTTCAGATAATCGGAGCAGGCCTGCTGAATCTGCCGGAGCAGGGCTTCGATCAGGCCGGTATCCGTATATTCCACGGGATCAATAATGTTCAGCAGCACCAGGATTCCGTCATCGTTCATATCTACAGTCTCCACGCGGTAGGTCTGGCCGCAGATTTCGGAGGCGATGTTCATGATGGCGAACTTGGAGGCCAGCAGATAAGAGGAGCGGGCTTCCCGGAATTCCCGGTAACGGTCAATCCGCAGTAGGATCAGCCGATAATCATCATTGAAGGTGAAATGAATGCCGAGCTGGCGCAGCTTCTCCACCTGCTGCATGGACTGCAGCGGCTTCAGGCCGAGGATCAGGTCCCGCAGTGTATTTTGCCGGATCATGAACATGCTGTCGCGCTTCTCGGTCTCCAGAATATGCATCTCGCTGACAATCCGGTTCATCGGCAGGTAGAGACTTCTGGACATGATCCAGGAGAGGCCGATGCCGGCCACCAGCACAAGACCCGCGATTAGCAGGGTGGTGTTACGGATGTTGTTGGTCTGCTTCGTAATGATCTCATACGGCGTAATTCGTACATACTGCCAGCTTAAATCGTCCGGTGCTGTATAAGAAATCAGCGAGTTCACGCCCCCGAAGGGAGCGATGAAATAGCCGGCCTCCCGGCCCTTGATCCGCTGCTCAATGAATCCCGCTTCCTCGTGGGAAAGCTCCTGCTGCTTCAGGCTATTGCTGGACAGGAAGGCGCCCTGATCATCCAGTATATAGGTGGCGCTGGTTGAATCCACGGGGCTGGCGATCTCCTTGTTGATCCAAGGGGCAGAAATGTTGACAATCACCGCCGAATTAATCGCCCGGTCCCAACCAATGGCATCCAGGCACAGGAAGGTGTAGGCACGGACCTGATCATTCTCCTGTGCGCCGTTGGAATAGACCCTGGGGATCGGGGTGAACGCCTTATAGTTCTGATAGTGGCTCAGAATATCCAGAATGGAGGTATCGACCAGCTCCTTTTCGGTATACACACCGTTCTGGCCATGGGAGGAGGCAACATACAGCTGCCCGCCCTTGGGATTATATACATAGATGGATTCGATATAAGGCATGGAGCTCAGATAGTTGCCCAGCTCGGACATAGCGGCGGTGACATCGTAGATGTCCGGCTTATCGTAGAACACGATTTTGGAGATGGTGCTATTACGGTAGATTTGAAAAGAAAGCGATTGCGCAGCATCGGTCATGTTCATGACCTCCCGGCTGGTCTGTGTGAGGTTGCCGAGGTCGGACTGGAAGGTCTGTTTCTTTTCTACGCCGATATAGTAGTTGTAATAAATGATGGTGGAGACCAGAAAGGTTAAGGAGACGCAAAGCGTAATGCTCACTAGCAGTCTGCTGTACAGTGCCCGTTGATTGCCGATCTTGTTCAGTCTCATCCAAAGTAGCCCCCCTGACTCACTGTGTATTCTTGCGGGTACCGTCCTTGTCTTAAATGTTCATAGTACGATTATAAGCTCCAGCCTATGAACAGGACAGAGGAACAAGCTTACAACAGTGAACAGGCCGGACCCCAGCACAGTGAACAAATGCAAGATTCGTGTACAAAAGCTACTTGTGACAGGGGAGGGGGACTATTCCCTATATGACTCTGCTCTGAATGCGGAAGGTGCGCGGGGAAAGGCCGATCTCCCGTTTGAACATATTGCAGAACTGGGCGTCGTTGACGAATCCGGCTGCAGCCGAGACCTCGGAAATATGCATTTGGCTGTGCAGGAGGAGCGATTTGGCATAATCCAGGCGTTTTAGTAAAAGATAACGGTGGGGGGAGTGCATAAACCGCTCCTTGAACAGATGCCGGAAGCGGTCGTAGCTGTAGCCGGACATCTCTGCCAGCGAGGCCACCGAGAGCTTGTGGCGGTAATGCTCGTTCATATAATTAAGCACATACTGCATCTGATCCTCGGCCGGGGAATGGAAATCGGAGGCGCTGAGCAGCCGCTGGAGATAGACGGTAATTTCACTCATTTGTAGATTCAGCAGCTCGCTGAACCCGTCGCGCTTGCGCTTGAACTCGGCGCTCATCCGTTGCAGGGTCTGAAGTACTGTGTGCTCTTTATCGTCGTCAAACACACCGGACAGCGAATTGATCACCGGATTGCCGCAGTGAAAGCCGACGAACAGCACCTCCGGGCTGGGCTGATGATTCTCGTCATGCTTGAAGCCTGCCGGAATGAGGGCGAAGGTAGAGGGCCGGAAGTGATAGCTGCGCTGGCCGATGCTGCAGGTGCCCTGACCATGGATATAATAGACAAGCTCGAAGCACTCATGCTGGTGCGGAGGGATATAGGTACCCGCTTCATGCTCTGCATTTACAATATATAGGACACGATCCATGATGAGCCTCCCTAGATAGTCATTTAGCCGAATCGTATAAAAAGTTGACCGAATATATATAAATATTTATGTTTTCATTTGTTATGATCTTATCAATAAAACCGAAGATTCTCAACTGGACTGGCCATCTTGTTCGGATATTTTACGGTTTTTTAGTGAAATGTAACATGAAATGTTTGGTTTTCAGAGTAAATTGCGTATTTTCAGAATTTCAACAGTCGCTTATTCATGCTGCCCGGTTCGAAGGAACTAACAAAACGTGTAATTGGGATTTTATGCTATTCAGCAGGGTGGATCTATTACAAATAGGGGTGTGAACTTAGAAAATGAAAAAGAAAATGCTCACTTTAATGTTGCTGGCAGTTATGGTACTGGTCGCTGCGTGCGGAAACAACAAGTCCGGGAACGGGAATGGTGCGGCAGCAACTCCGGGAACGAATGCGGAAGGCGGAGGCTCGGCTGCGGGGGACAAGCTCAAGGTGGTACTGCTGATTCCGGGGACGCTGGGGGATAAATCGTTTTTTGATGCGGCGAACAATGGTCTGCAGAAGGTGAAAAGCGAGCTTGGCGCAGAAACGAAGGTTGTGGAAATGGGCGCTGACAAGACGAAATGGGAGCCGACTTTTAATGATATCGCTGCTGAGGATTGGGATGTTGTCATCTCCGGCGGCTCGGAAATTACAGAAATGTTCAATGCAACGGCAGAAGCGAATCCTGATAAAAAATTCATCAACTATGACACTGACATCGAGGAAGCGCCTGCCAATATGTACAATATGTCCTACTCGACCAACGAGGTCTCCTTCCTGGCCGGAGCGGCTGCGGCGCTTGCTACCCAGTCTGATATGCCTAACGCCAACAAGGACAATGTGATCGGATTCCTGGGCGGAATGGATATTCCCGGCATCAATGCCTTCCTGGTCGGTTACATTCAGGGAGCGCAATATGTTGATCCGGAAGTGAAGGTAGCTGTCTCTTATGCCGGAGATTTCGTGAACCCTGCGAAGGGCAAGGAATTGTCGCTGATCCAGTATAACTCGGGTGTAGATATTATCTTCAACGTGGCGGGCGGTACGGGCCTTGGTATCTTCGATGCAGCGAAGGAAAAGAACAAATATGCAATCGGCGTCGATTCGGACCAGGCGATGCTGCTGAAGGATACGGATAGTGTGAAAGCCAACCTGATCGTTACTTCTGCGATTAAAAAGATCGATTCGGCCATCCTTGGTGCAGTGAAGAAACTGCAGGATGGCACGCTTGAAATGGGTAAACGCGATGTACTTGGATTCGTGGAAGACGGCGTAGGCATTGCCGAGAACGAAATCTACAAAGCGGCATTCCCGGCGGAATTGCAGACCAAGATTGAAGAAGTGAAGCAGAAGCTGATCAATAAGGAAATTAAGGTGGATAATGCAATGGGTATGGAGACCTCTGAGGTCGAAGCGATCCGTAATGCCGTTAAACCTTAAGGACATGAATAGAATCTTTGGTTGAAAGGCGTTGATAACCCATGGCAAATGCTCTGCTGGAAATGCGGGGAATCACCAAAGTGTATCCGAACGGTGTGGTTGCCAACAAGAACGTTGAGTTCTCCCTGCGTGAAGGCGAGATCCATGCGATTGCGGGTGAGAACGGAGCCGGTAAATCGACTCTGATGAAAATTATGTTTGGAATGGAGAGCCCGAGCGAAGGCGGGCTCTATATCCGGGGAGAACAAGTGAAGCTGCAGTCCCCGCAGGACGCGATTGACCGCGGTATCGGTATGGTGCATCAGCATTTCATGCTGGTGCCTTCTTTTACAGTGGCTGAAAATATGGTGCTGGGTATGGAGCCGAAGAGGGGCGTGGGCTTCAATTATGCAGAGGCTGTACGTCTGACAGAAGCAACTGCACGTAAATATAATCTCTCAGTGAATGCCAAGGCGAAGGTGGAGGACCTAAGCGTCGGCATGAAGCAGAAGGTGGAAATTCTGAAGGCGCTGGTGCGCGGGGCCAAGATTCTCATCCTCGATGAGCCGACAGCGGTGCTGACTCCGCAGGAGACGGAGGAGCTGTTCCATGAGCTGCAGCAGCTTAAGGAGCAGGGGCACACGATTGTGTTCATCTCGCACAAGCTGAAGGAGGTCAAAGCAATCTGTGACCGGATTACTATCATGCGCGGCGGCCGGAGTGAAGGTGTCTTCGATACTAAGGAAGTAACAGAGCAGGAGATCTCGCGGCTGATGGTTGGGCGGGATGTGGTGCTGAAGTATGACAAAAGCGATCTTCCCTACGGCAAGCCGGTGCTTGCGGTGGAAGGGCTGAGCATCTCAGACAGCCAGGGCAAAGCGCTGCTCTCCGAGATTAGCTTCTCGGTCCGTGAAGGCCAGATTGTCGGCATCGCCGGCGTTGAAGGGAACGGACAGACGCAGCTGATCGAGGCGCTGACCGGCGGCCTGCGCGGGGTTGGCGGCAGCGGATCGGTACAGGTGAAGGGGAAGGATATCCGTGAGCTGGATATTCTGGACATCCGCAACCTGGGGGTATCCTATATCCCTGAGGACCGGATGCGCCAGGGCTCTGCCGGAGAAGCCAGCATTGCCGACAATCTGATCTCTACGCGCTACCGTCAGAAGGATATGAATAAAGGGCCTTTCCTGCACGGGTCAAGAATTGCTGCGCTGGCCTCTGCGCTGGTGGAAGAATTCAAGGTGCGCTGCTCTGGCCCGCAGCAGCCGATCGGCATGCTGTCCGGCGGTAACATGCAGAAGGTAGTCGTAGCCAGGGAGTGTTCCACGAATCCGCAGCTGCTGATCGCCGAGCAGCCGACCCGGGGCGTAGATATCGGGGCTGCCCAGTTCATCCACCAGAAGCTGCTGGAGCTGCGCTCGGCGAACTGTGCCACGCTGCTGGTATCAGCGGATCTGAATGAAATTCTGGAGCTGAGCGACAGTCTTCTCGTGATGTATGAGGGCCAGATTGTTGCCTATTTCGATAATCCGTCAGCAGTCGGTGAGGAAGAGCTGGGGCTCTACATGCTGGGAATTAACCGGCAGGACAAAGAGCAGACCGGGAGGGCCGCAAATCATGTTTAAAGTCAAATATTTCGAGGCGATCCGCACAGCGGCGGTCATCGTCATTGCACTTATTATCGCGTTCCTGATCATCTCGCTGGTCAGTGACCACCCGGTGAAGACGATCGGAATCTTCCTCTGGGAGCCGTTGTCCACGAAGGGCCATATCGGAAACGTCATTGAAATGGCGATTCCGCTGATGTTCACCGGCCTTGCGGTTTCCCTGCTGTTCCGGGCCAATATGTTCAACCTGGGAGCGGAGGGGATCTTCTATTTCTCCGGTGTCGTGACTACTGCCTTGGCGATTCATCTCAGCCTGAACAGCTGGTTCCATCCGGTAGTGGCGATTCTTGCGGGCTCGATCGTAGGGGCACTGCTCTCAGCCATCCCCGGTATTCTCAAAGCGAAGTGGAACGCCAATGAGCTGGTCACCTCGCTGATGTTCAATAACATCCTGTTTGGGGTGGGGCTGTACCTGCTGAACTATCATCTGCGGGATGCCAAGGCGTTTGCCAACGTTTCTTTTAAATTCGAGAAAACGGCCCAGCTCAGCAAGCTGTTTGCGGGGACGCGGATTCACACTGGACTTATTATCGTGCTGGTGCTTATAGTGCTGGCCCATCTGTTCCTCTACCGGACCAAATGGGGCTATGAACTGCGGATGACCGGGGTCAACCGGGATTTCGCCCGTTATTCAGGCATGAAGACGGCCAAAGTGATCATTCTGGTCCATCTGATCGCCGGGTTCATTGCCGGTATGGGCGGCTCGGTGGAAGTGCTCGGGATGTACAGCCGGTTTCAGTGGACCTCCTTGCCGGGCTACGGTATGGATGGTGCGCTGGTGGCCATGCTGGCCAAGAATAATCCGCTCTCCGTCATTGTCTCGGCGCTCTTCCTGGCCTATATCCGCATTGGCGCCGATATGATGTCGCGTCTGTCGGATGTGCCCTCCGAGATGATCTCGATCATTCAGGCTGTCATTATTCTGTTGATATCCGCTGAGCAGTTCCTCAAGTTCTGGAAGAACCGCATGCTGCTGAAGGAGGCGAAGGAAGCATGAACAGTCTGCTGAATGTCATTCTGACGACGGATTTTGCCTTCTCTGTACTGCGTGTGACCACACCGATTCTGTTTGCTGCACTGGGGGCGCTGATCTCCAACCGTGCCGGAATCATTAACATCGGGATGGAAGGGATCATGCTGGTCTCGGCGCTGGCAGGGGTTATTGTGAGCGCCTATACGCAGAGCGCCTGGGTGGGACTGCTTGGGGCGGTGCTGTCAGGAACGCTGATTGCGGGCATTCTGGCTTTTTTCACCTTAAAATTCAAGACCCATATTATTCTCGGCGGGGTGGCGATCAATATGTTCGCCTCCGGCGGTACGGTATTTATTCTGTATCTGCTGAGCGGCGACAAAGGATCTTCCACCTCCCTAGCGAGTAAAGTGCTGCCGAGTGTGAATATTCCGCTCCTGCAGGATATTCCGGTGCTGGGACCGATTCTGTCGGGCCACCACATTCTGACGTATTTCTCTATACTGTCAGTGCTCGTAGTCTATTATCTGCTCAACCGTACACCGCTGGGGCTGCGTATCCGCTCGGTGGGCGAGAATCCCCATGCGGCCCAGTCCGTCGGAGTCAGTGTGGTCCGTATCCAGTACAGTGCGCTGCTGCTCAGCGGCTTCTTTGCCAGTCTGGGCGGAGCCTATATGTCAATGGGGTATTTGTCACTGTTCACCCGTGATATGATTGCCGGCCGGGGCTGGATCGCGATTGCTGCAGAGTCCATGGGCCGGAGTACAACCGTAGGTACAGCGCTGACCTCCTTGCTGTTCGGGGCAGCCGATGCGCTCTCCAATGCCTTGCAGGTGCTGAAGATTCCGGCTGAGCTGATTGCTACGCTTCCTTATGTGGCAACGGTTATCGGCCTGATTATCTACGCCATCTCGGAGACACGGAAGAAGAACAAGAAGCTTAAGGCTACTGTTACGAAATAAACCAGGTAGATAAGACGCACGAAAGAAATTAACGAAAAGCAAAAAGAAGCGGAGGGGAAATTTGGAACTGTAGGAGCGTTAGCGATCGCCTTTGTCACCGGATTTCAACCTCGACGAAGAGGGATAAAATCAAAGAAATCTGGTGACAACAGCGGCCGGAAGTCCAAATGTTCACCGCAGTGACGACCAAGCTTGGAGTTCAACTCTTAAGTGCGTCTTATCTAGCCACTCACAACTAATACGAGGGAGTGACAACGATGCCAACACCTATCATCATTGACTGCGATCCGGGGCATGACGACGCGATTGCCATTCTGCTTGCGCTGGCACATCCGGGAGAGCTGGATATCCGGGGGATTACAACCGTTGGCGGCAACCAGATTCTGGATAAAATCACCGACAATGCACTCAGGATTCTCAGCTTTGTAAATGCAGATATTCCGGTAGCCAAGGGCGCTGCGGCACCGCTGCTGGGCAAGCTTGTTACCGGAGAGGAAGCCCACGGGGAGTCGGGCATGGATGGCCCGGCGCTGCCGGCGAGCAAGTTCAAGCCCGTAGAGCAGGGGGCAGTAGAATTCATGCTGGAGATTATCCGCGCCTCGGAAGAGAAGATCACTCTGGTGCCTACCGCCCCGCTGACGAATATCGCCCTGCTGATTACCGCTTACCCGGAAGTGAAGGAGCGGATCGAGAAGATCTCGCTAATGGGCGGCGGACTGGCTTACGGCAACGTGACCCGGACAGCGGAGTTCAATATTTATGTAGACCCGGAGGCGGCGCGGATCGTTTTTGAATCCGGCATTCCGATTGTCATGAGCGGACTGGATGTGACGGATAAGGCAGCGATCTTTGAAGAGGAGATTCAGGAGCTCAAGACGCGCGGCCCCGTGTCCGTCATGGTCGGCGAGCTGCTGGATTTCTATTCGATCTACGGGAAGAAAATGGGCTTTGTCGGCAATGCGCTGCATGACCCTTGCGCCATTGCCTGGCTGCTGCACCCGGAGCTGTTCGAATCCGAGCACCTGTATGTAACAGTAGAGACCGAAGGCAAGCTTACCCGCGGCATGACTGTGGCGGACCGCCGCAAGAAGCCGGACCAGCCTGCGAATACCGAGGTACTGCTTGGTGTAGACCGCGAAGCCTTCATCAAGCTGCTGTTCGATTCGTTGGAACGGTTAGACCGGCAGCTGGGGTCTCCGGCAGGAGAATCCTAGCGGATGGCGGGCTGGGAACGTCTGCAGGAGACGGTAAGATTCGAGCTGCAGCAGCGGATCGAGGAAGGCTGCCAGCCGGGCAGTCTGGCGGAGAAGCTGGATGCGGCCGGGAGCGATGAAGACAAGCTGATGGAGGTATACCGGGAGCTGATGGCACTTCCTGTGGATGCAAGCTTCCCTTACCAGGAGCCGTCCGATCTGGAAGCGATCAGGCAGCTTCGTCCGGAAGGTCCGCGCAAGCTTGCGGTGGACTGGACGCCGGACCAGTGGAGAGACAGGTTCTACGGGGCCTGGCTTGGGCGGAGTGTAGGTTGCGCGCTGGGCAAGCCGCTGGAATATTGGGACTACTTGTACGGGAAGGATGGCCGGACCGGCTGGGAGAATATCGAGCTGTGGTTCCGCGGCGCGGATGCCTGGCCGATTACAGGCTATACTCCTGAGCATTCCACGGCAAGGGAGGAATACGGCCTGGGCTTAAGCGACTGGTCCTTCACCAGCACGCGCGAGAAGATCAGCTATATGGAGAGCGATGATGATATCCGTTATACCGTGCTTGGCCTGATGCTGCTGGAGCAAAAAGGGTTGAACTGGGACTCCTGGGATATCGGCAAGCTGTGGCACGGGCATCTGACCTACAGTCAGGTCTGCACGGCGGAAACGCAGAGCTATATGAACTTCGCTCAGGAGACCTCCCATCTGCACGGGGAGAAGCCGGCGGATTGGCCGCTGCGGCAGGAACGGGTACGGATGCATCTGAATCCGTACCGGGAATGGATCGGTGCAGCAATCCGCGCAGATGCCCTGGCTTATGGAGCGGCCGGACATCCCGAGCTGGCTGCGGAGCTGGGCTGGCGGGATGCGTCGTTCTCGCATGTGAAGAACGGAATCTATGGAGAGATGTTCAATGCAGCCATGATCTCAGCGGCGTTCGCAGGCCTCAGCAATCAGGAGATTGTGCAGATCGGGTTGAGTGAGATTCCGCAGACGAGCAGACTGGCTAAGGATGTGCTGCGGGGCGTAGAAATTGCACAGCAGGCAGGCAGTGAGCGTGAACTGGTCAGCACCCTTTGGAACGAGTTCAGCCATTACGACCCGGTGCATACGAACAACAACGCTGCCATTGTGGCCGCCTCGCTGATCTACGGCGGCGACGACTTCGAGAAAGCGGTGGTCACCTCCGTATCGGCCGGAATGGATACCGACTGCAACGGGGCCACCGTCGGCTCCATTATGGGAGCGAAGCTGGGGGCTGCCAGACTTCCGGTTAGGTGGACCGCACCGCTGAACGACCTGCTGTATGCGGATCTGCCGGGCTTCCACCCGATTGCGATTTCGGAGGTCGCTGAGCGCAGTTATCAGGTGTTCCTGAAGCTGCGGGCGGAGCTTGGGGAATGAATTAGAGTTAAGGTACAGTGAGGTCGCCTCGCACCGGATGTTTTCAGGGGAAAACATCCGGTGCGGTTGGGCGGCTTTTTTGTCGTTTTTTAGTATCAAAGGCTTGCTCTCTTAAAAATAGATTAAGGTTCTTACACTTTTTCAAGATACGAAATCGGGAAGATCCACTGTTTGTGTGTATTTATTTCGTATTGTATAAACGGATGAATGTATATTATAATATACGAATCAAACGAACCATTAACCGTTTCGCTGCAAAACATTAAATCAGGCGCATTCGAAAAATAGCAGAGCTGATGTTGTCCTTGTCCTACGCGCCACCACGCCATTTCTGGACAACGGATTGCTCCATTCTTTTATTGATCGCGCCTAAGGGAAGCGACGAACCGGAGACATAGGAGGGAGTGCCTCATTGGAAGGTGCTATTCACGTCCGTATTGGACAGAATTTGCAGCGAATTCGCAAGCAGCGTGGTCTTAGTCTGGACAAGCTGGCAGCCTTGACAAATGTCAGCAAAGGCATGTTGCACCAGATGGAACGGGGTGATATTCAACCGACGGTCACCATCGTCTGGAAAATTGCAACAGGGCTCAATATTTCGTTCTCGTCCCTGCTGCGTGATGATGATGCGGCCGTTGTTGTCGCCACCCCGGCACATATACCGCACGTAACAGAGGACGGCGGTCGCTGCCGCGTCTATATGTTGTTTCCGTTTGATCCGCAAACGAGGATGGAGCTGTTCACAATGGTGCTGGATGCTGGCACCGATTTTACTTCCACTCCGCACCAGCAAGGAGTATATGAGTTTTTGACCGTAACGGACGGGACGCTGCAAATGAACATACAGGGCGAATCATATACGCTGCAGACTGGACAAGCGATCAGGTTTGCCGGGCATACCGCGCATCAATATATCAACCCATCTGCAACGATAACCACGGTTCAGGTTACGATGTACTACAACGAAGAGGAATGATCCGAAGGAGGAATTTCATATGGAATTATTGCACAACGAAGGCAGCAGACGCGTACAAGCCGCACTGACCGAAGGAGGTTACCCGAACAAGGTAGTCAAGCTGTCCGACAACGCCCATACCGCACAAGCAGCCGCGGACTCGCTTGGCTGCGATGTCGCACAAATTGCCAAGTCGATCGTATTTCGATTGAAAGAAATCGACAGTCCGCTTCTAGTTATTGCGAGCGGAATTAACCGGGTCAATGAAAAGAAAATCGCGGCCGTCCTGGACCGGCGCCTTGGCAAAGCGGACGCAGATTTTGTACGGGAAAAAACCGGTTTTGTCATTGGTGGCGTGTCTCCGATTGGACATATCCAGCCGGTTCAGACGATTGTTGACGAAGATCTGTTTCAATACAAATCATTATGGGCTGCCGCCGGACATCCGAAAACGGTATTCGAGGTAACTGCCGAGCAGCTTGTCGCCATGACAGGCGGACAAGTGATGTCGATTACGTAACTTGCTCTCGCAGAATGCAGCTATCTCGTCCAGTAGGGTATATCAGCAATTGGAGGTTGTTTTGCCAAGATGGAGATACAGTAATAAAAAGATTCGTGGTAGAAACTGAGTAACCGGATTGTATCGCACGAATCGATCCACAGTATCTGCCTGATCAATATTTCAGCGCACGATAAATCAAGTGTCAAAAGAACAGGGAAGACCACCGCCATACGACAATGGCTGCGGTCTTCCCTGTTTGTGCTGAATAAGTAATGCTAGATAAGGGCATGACATCCACTTAAGTTAACATTCACATGATTGAACTTGTATGTTAGCATTACTTGTAATTCAATTACTTACCAAATTTAGAGGATTGAGAGGGGAGCGGGGCTCATGCTGAAAGTCATGATTGTGGACGATGAACCCTGGGTTCTGGAAGGACTCAGGACAATGGTGGACTGGGAGAAATCCGGATTCGAGGTATGCGCTGAAGCGCTTAGCGCCGGGGATGCCCTGCGGCTGATCCGGGAGCACAGGCCGGATCTGCTGCTGACGGATATCAATCTTCCGGTGATGAGCGGCCTGGAGCTGATTGCGGCGGTGAAGGAAGCAGTGGACCCGCCGCCGAGGTTCGTGATCCTGAGCGGGTATGACGATTTTAACTATGCCCGGACTGCACTGCGCTATAAGGTGGACGGCTATCTACTGAAGCCGGTGGATGATGAGGAGATCGAGGAGCTGCTGGGGAAGATCAGTGCTATTATTCAATATGAAACCGCTTCCAGATTAGAAGGTCAGAAGAAGCACAATATTCTGGTGCATAATCTGATCAGCCGCTGTGTCCAGGGGGATTGGAGTGGGGAGCTGGAACACGCCGCCTGCGGTCTGCTGGGGCTTCAGCCGGATACTGAGCTGCAATGCATTCTTGCTGCTGCCATCTCAGGTTCAGGTACGGTGAGCCTGAACGAAGGGGATACCGAAGGCTTCCCGGATCACCTTGGCTATGTGTTCCAGGACCCGGCCGGAAGGGCCGGGCTTCTGGTTCGCTCAGCCGGACTGTCCACTGAAGCGCTGGAGGCAGCAGCCGCTCAGGTGCAAAAGGTGCAGTCAGCGAAGCTGGGGGTACCGGTGGCTGTAATGATCAGCGGCCGGGGGAACGGTCTGCGCTCCGTCCAAGAGCTTTACACCCAGACACTTGAGGTGTGGGGGCTGAAGTACCGGAAGGAGCGGGGCGGGATTTTCTACTACAACGATCTGCGTACGGCCCGCTTGTCTCCCGAATTCACTGACGGGCGCTTTACGCGTTTGTTGGATGAGGTGAAGGAAGGCGTGCCTGAGAGAATCCGGGCCGCTGCTAGGGAAACCTTCGCAGCCATGACCGCCAAGCGGGTGAATATTGACGCTGCACAGGCTGAGGTAGCCCATCTGGAGATGACCTTATGCCGGAGCATTGCCGAGATGCAGGGAGACCCCGACCAGATCATGTGTGCGATGCACAAGGAGTACGGCAACCTTGGCGGACTCACGGACTATTACAAGCTTAGCCTGTATGTGGACCGGCTCTGTTTGGAGACAGCGGCGTACCTTACCGAGCTGCGGGCAGGCAACGAGGGGAATACCATCTATAATGTGATCCAATACGTGGATCTGGAATTCCGCAGCAAGCTGCAGCTCCAGGACCTCGCCCGGCAGTTTCATATGAATTCGGCTTATCTGGGCCAGCTGTTCCGCAAGGAGACGGGGCGCAGCTTCAGCGATTATCTGAATGAGAAGCGGATCGAAGCGGCCAAGAGCCTGCTGAAGCGAACGCAGCTCAAGATATCGGATATCGCGGTGCAGGTGGGCTTTTCCAATACCGATTATTTCATCGACAAGTTCAAGAATAAGGTGGGTTCGTCACCTTCGGTGTACAAGAATGCCCACAACAATAAACAGCTCTAAGTGGAAACGGCTTTGCCGTCCTTTAAAGGACGGTACCGTTTCAGCGAGAAATAATACCCCTACAAAGTGGGGCTTTGGCTTCGAAGGTTACTCAGGTACTTTGCGGGGACCCCGAAATCTTAAGAAAGCCGGGTGTGTGTGAGGGATGGCGACAAAACGGTTTAAATTCGGCACCATCGTCAATGATATTCCGCTAAGCTACAAGTTCTATCTCATCTACATTGTGGGTGTGCTCCTGCCGATCATGGTGCTGAATCTGGTGTTCCTGGAGCGGATTACGGATCTCATCAAATCGAGGGAGCAGCAGAATCTGGAGATTTCTATGGAACGGGCGCGGAAGGATATTCATGATTTTATTGAAGGGGGGGTCTCTGTCGGCTACACGCTGGCTGCGGATAAGAACCTGTACGAGATGCTGGACCGGACCTATACGGACTCTATCGAGTTCTACAGCATGTTCAACGAACAGCTCAGAGACCGGATGAACAGCTATATGCCTGTTAATAATCAGCTGGAACGAATCAGTATATACACGAACAACCAGACGGTTGTATCCGGGGGCAATTACCAGGTAATGAACGATAAAGTATGGTTCAGCGACTGGTACCGGCAGGCGAAGAAGGCCACCACCCAGGTATATGTTGCTGCTTACCGGACGATGGAGAACAAGAATTTGGCCTCGTCCACCCCTACGCTCAGCATTATCGAGACCATGGACAATTACCGTAATCTGAACAACTATGAGAAGGTGCTGCGGATTGATCTGGATCTCAGTGAGATCTATGACATTATCGTCCGGGAACGGGATTACCTGAGCCTCTATCTGATCAATGGCGAAAACAAGATTGTGATGTCAGCGGACAGCGGCTATCAGCACGTTACGGATGATCCCTATCCTCTATTCGATCAGTGGGGCGACAGCCAGGACGACAGCGAGGGGGTGCGGGTAATGGCTGTAGGTACGGCGAATTATCTCAAAGGCTGGCGGATTGTCGGAATTACGCAGGGGGAGCGGATCTCCCAGGCGGTTCTCGATATCCGGCTGTACGCAGCAGGCCTAGCGACAACGCTTACTCTGTTGACCAGCATATTCATATACATCATGCTGCGCTCCTATAATTACCGGGTGAAACGCCTGGCCCGGCACATGCAGAAGGTGACGAACGAGAAGTTCGAGCTGATCGCCATCGATGAGGGCCGGGATGAGATTGGCGGGCTAATCCACAATTTTAACCGGATGACCTCCAGAATCCACTCCCTGATCAACGATGTGTACAAGCTGGAGATCCAGAGCAAGAACCTGGAGATGGAGCGCGTCAGGGCGGAGCTGAATTTCCTGCAGAGCCAGATGAACCCCCACTTTCTGTTCAACACGCTGAATGCGATTCTGGTGGTCTGTACCAAGAACAAATATAACGATGTCACCGATATTGTGAAAAGCCTGTCGAAGCTGCTGCGCAGACTGCTGAGCTGGAAGGAGGATCTGGTGTCCGTGCGCGAGGAGATTGCATTTATCGACATGTATCTGAGGATTGAGAAATTCAGGTTCCGGGACAAATTCGACTATACCTTTGAGATCGATGAGCAGTCCCTGGATTATAAAATACCGAAGCTGAGCATGCAGCCGCTGGTCGAGAATTCCTGCAAGCATGGCCTGCAGACCATTGAGGGGCTGGGCGTCATCAAGGTGGCTGCGGCCGTGCTGGATAACAGGCTGCAGATTACAGTATCCGACAATGGTAAAGGCATAGAGCCGGAGAAGCTGAAGGAGCTGATGTTCGCGGTCCGCAAGGAGGATTACTCCGGGACTCACATCGGGATTCGCAATGTATACCGCAGGCTGGAGCTGAATTACGCGGATCAGGTGCGCTTCGAGATATCCAGTACGCCGGATCAGGGAACCGTAGTGACCTTTGGCATTCCCCTGAAGCTGCTTGAGAAGAATTATTCCCTGGAAAGAGAGGTATAGACGATGAAATACAAAGTGCTATTAATCGACGACGAGCCGAGCGCTCTGGAAGGTATGGAGATGTGGATCGATTGGCAGGAGCTGGGCTTCGAGCTGTGCGGAACCTGCGGCAACGGCCGGGAGGGACTGCAGATGATGAAGCAGCTTCAGCCGGATCTGGTCATTACCGATATCCATATGCCGCTGATGAATGGTCTGGAGATGATCGGGGAGTGGCGGCAGGAGGGGACGGATTCGACTAAGTTCGTCATTCTGAGCGGCTACAGTGAGTTCGAATATGCCCGCACGGCCATCAGCTACGGAATCAATCACTATCTGCTGAAGCCGGTCTTCCCGGAGGAGGCTACCGAGGAGCTGCGGGAAATCCGCTTGGAGCTGGAACAGGAGGCGAACCGCAGAAGAATCCATGAGACAGCTTCCGGGGAAGAGGCGGCAACCCTAATCAAGGGACTGCTTCATGGCAAAAAGGGTGAACCCGAGCTTATGGAATGGCTGGAGACGCTGCCCGGCTTCAAGGAGAGCACTTCCTGGAACATTTGCCTGATCCGGACGGCCCCGGAGCTGTACACAGAGGTGCGGAGCCGGACAGTCTCCCTGCTGGCCGGATATCAGGCAATGGTGACGATTGATCTGGAAGCGGGATTGCTCGGGATCGTGTACGGGATGATGGCAGGCAGCGGGGACGCTGGCCGAATAGCTGAAGCGCTGGATACCCTGCTGCGCGAGTACGGGGGAGGGAATGTCCATATCGCGCTGGGAACCCCGGAGGACTCCTTGTTGTCCATAGAGGGCAGTTATGGCCGGGCCAAAGAGACTCTTTTACATTTCTTTTACGAGCCGGAGCAGGCAGGGGTGCTGGCTTACAGCGGGGTGCAGGACAAGCCCTTCAGTTATCACTATGACCATATCGGGCTGATGGATGCTCTGCTGGACTGCGTGAATCTCCTGGACGCGGATGGCTACCGCGAGGCACTGGAGGCGGCGGCCCGCAGCTTCCGGGAACAGCAGGTGGCGCCGGAGGTGGTGCGCAAATTCGTAATTCACCTCATGTACCGGATATTCGCACTCGCACCCGGGGCAGAAGCCGCAGGCGAGGAGGGCGGAGTGGCATCGGGTGTTGAGGTATCAGAGATTCAGCAGGCGATGACCCCGCTGAGCGGGCTGCTCAGCCGCTTATTGTCCTACGGCGGGAAGGCCATAGATCTTCTGGTGCGTGAGCAGAATTATATGTCGCATGGGATTGTCCGGGAGATCAACCAGTACATCGGGGAGCATTATCAGGAGAGTCTGAGCATTCAGAAGCTGGCCGAGATCTTCTTTCTGCATCCGGTATACCTGGGGCAGCTATTGATTAAGAAGAACGGGATAACCTTCAATGAACAGCTGCATCGCCTGCGGATTCAGGCGGCGGCTGAGCTCCTGCGCGGGAGCAGGCTGAAGCTCTCAGAGATTGCCGAACGTGTCGGTTATGCCAATTACGGACAGTTTCTGAAACGGTTCGAGAAGGAGCTGCACATGGGCCCGAATGAGTACCGCCACGCCAAGTTCTAAAATTTTCGGGGGTATACCTTTAGTTCGGTCGTATTTTAACACACGGTTCACCTCTATAATTCATTTGTGTAAGTGCTTACAAATTAAAGAAAATACACTATGGAGGTGCTTTATGGGGGGCAAGTTGAAAGTTACGTACAAGTATTCCCTGATTGCTCTGTTATCCCTTAGCTTCACACTGTCAGGCTGCGGGGGCAACAATGCTGCTACTACAGGCAGTGCTAAGGAGCCAGCATCCACGGAATCTGCTTCAGCTAACAATGGAGGAAAGATTGAACCGTTCAAAGTTAGCGCATTTATCGGGGTAGCCGGGCAACAGCCGACACCGGATAATAAGATTTACAAGAAGATCAAAGAGGAGACCGGTGCCAGCTTCGATATGGAATTCTTAGCAGGCGACATTAACCAGAAGCTGGGCGTTATGATTGCAGGTCAGGATTATCCGGACCTTATGACCGGAAGCACCAAGCTGACAGCAGCAGGGGCTTATATCCCGCTTGAAGACCTGATCGAAGAGCATGCGCCGAATTTGAAAGCGCATTATGCAGACTACTGGAACATGATGAAGGACCCGAATGACGGACATATTTATATTCTGCCTAACTACGGTGTATATAACGGTAAGGTCAACAGCTCATGGTATTCGGGACCGGCCTTCTGGATTCAAAAAGCAGTGCTTAAGGAATTCAACTATCCGAAGGTTAAGACACTGGATCAATACTTTGACCTGATTGAGCAATATAAAGCAAAGTATCCGAAAATTGATGGAAGCCCGACCATCGGGTTCGAAATTCTGAACTATGACTGGAAAAACTGGGGGTTGTTCAACGCACCTCAGCATCTGATCGGACATCCGAACGATGGCGGGGTAGTCGTGAAGGACGGCGTAGCCGAAGTATTTGCCAATAAGGATTATGCCAAGCAGTACTATCAGAAGCTGAACGAGATGAACGAGAAGGGCATTATCGACAAAGAAACCTTCGTGCAGAACTACGACCAGTACATGGCTAAGCTGTCCAGCGGTACCGTTCTGGGGATGTTCGACCAGCACTGGAACTTCAACGCTGCTGAGGATTCACTGACGACTCAGAATAAAATCGAACGCACTTATGTAGGTCTTCCGCTGGTATACGACGAGTCGACCAAAGATCACTACCGCGATCTTGCGGTGCTCAACCTTAACAACGGCTTCGGCATCAGCATTAATGCCAAAGATCCGGTGAAGATTATCAAGCTGCTCGACACCCTGATGGATGAGAAGTGGCAGAAGCTGTTCTCTTGGGGTGTGGAAGGCGAGGATTATATCGTTGAGAACGGCAGATTCATGAGAACCCAGAAGCAGCGTGATGATGCAGCCGATGCTACGTGGCAGCTTGGCAACAAAGCCAAATCACTGTTTGAATATCTGCCTAAAACAGAAGGAAGCTACAGCGACGGCAACTCCACCGATGCCGCTGCACAGCCGGAAGAATACAAAGCAGGCCTGAAGCCGTTCGATAAGGAAGTTCTGGATGCCTACGGCTTCAACTCTTATGTGGACTTCTTCAGCGATCCGCCGCCAAACCCTGTCTATTATCCTGCATGGTCCATCGATCTGATTGAAGGCTCGGATGCCAAAATTGCCAGTACCAAGCTAAATGAACTGCAGACCAAGTTCCTGCCGAAAGCCATTCTTGCCAAGCCGGCCGAATTCGATTCCGTATGGACCGATTATACGGAACAGATCGAGAAAGCCAATGTGAAGGCTTACGAAGACAAGATCAATGAGCAGATTAAGTGGAGAATCGAGAACTGGAGTAAATAATGTAAGGTCTGGTACCGGGTTTTAGAAGGTGGAAGGCCGGGTGACGGCCTTCCACCTTACATTAATTTGATGGAGTAGGAGACAACGAATATGGATGAGACCTTAGAAATAGATACTGGCGTCCGGCGTCCGAAGAAGAACAAGAAGAAAAAGCAGCCGATTACCTGGCGCGTAATTAAGAATCAGAATCAGCTGATCTGGATGTCCGTGCCTCTAATGCTCTACATTATCCTTTTTGCCTACGTTCCCGTATGGGGCTGGACAATGGCGTTCCAGAACTACAGACCGGCCAAGTCCTTTGGCGAGCAGGAATGGGTGGGACTGAAGCAGTTCAAGTTTTTGTTCACCGATGATAACTTCATTCGGGTCCTGCGCAATACGCTGGCCATGGGGGTTATCAATCTGATCCTCGGCTTCGTTACAGCCATCGTGTTGGCGCTGCTGCTTAACGAGATTAAGAAAGTATTCTGGAAAAGAACCGTGCAGACGATCTCCTATCTGCCCCATTTCCTATCGTGGATTATCGTTACCGGCATTGTGGCCACCTCGCTGTCCATCAATGACGGGATTGTAAATATCGTTCTGATGAAGCTGCATCTGATTAAAGAGCCGATTCTGTGGCTCAGTGAAGGCAAGTATTTCTGGGGAATCGTAGGGGCTTCACATGTGTGGAAGGAAGTGGGCTGGAATACTATTATTTATCTGGCAGCCATCGCTTCCATTGACCCTGCCCTGTATGAGGCTGCGGAGATTGATGGTGCGAACCGTTACAAGAAAATGATGCACGTAACCCTGCCTGGCATCAAGGCGACCATTGTTATTCTGATGATTATGTCCATAGGACATGTGCTGGAAGCAGGCTTTGAAGTGCAGTACCTGCTCGGCAACGGACTGGTAGTAGACTGGGCCGAAACGATAGATATTTTCGTGCTTAAATACGGACTTGCACAAGGGAATTATTCACTCGCAACCGCTGGCGGGATTTTCAAAACGGTGGTCAGCGTGACATTGCTGCTTATGGCTAACGGGATTTCCAAGCGGCTTGGGGAAGAGAGGTTGTTATAATGGCGGATAACCGGCAGATTAGCCCTGGGCATAAAGCAGGCTTTACGGCGAAAAGAAACCTGGGCACCGGCAGACTTGAACCGTTTTTGTTCACTTCCTTCAATACGGTCTTCATGGTCTGTCTGGTGGTTGTGACTTTATATCCATTCATCAATACGATTGCTGTTTCATTTAATGAAGGAAATGATACGATCCGCGGCGGCATTTACTTATGGCCACGACAATGGACCTTTCAGAATTACAAGGCGATTTTTGCCACCGGAACGATCTTTGATGCTTTCCTGATATCTGTGGCACGTACAGTGGTTTCTACATTGCTTAATATTTTTCTGACCACCATGCTGGCGTATACCTTAAGCCGCAGGGAGTATGTATTCCGTAAGTTCATTACGGTAATCTTCGTGCTGACGATGTATTTCAGCGCAGGTCTGATCCCGAACTACTTCCTGATCAAGGACCTGGGCCTGTTGAACAGCTTCTGGGTCTACGTTATTCCATCGATGATCAGCGCGTTCAACATGATCGTCATCCGCACTTACATCGGTACGATACCGGAGAGCCTGATGGAATCGGCAAAAATCGACGGTGCCGGGGATTTCAAAATCTTCATGCGGGTCGTCTTCCCGCTTTGTAAGCCGGTGCTCGCGACGATTGCACTGTTTGTGGCGGTTGGAGCCTGGAACGCCTGGTTCGACGCTTTCATCTACACCTCCTCCAAGCAGCACCTCAGTACACTGCAATATGAGCTGATGAAGCTACTGTCTTCAACGATGAACTCTAACGGGAACCCTACCGTAACCAACGGGGTGGGTATGGATCAGAATTCAGCCCGGGCGATGGTGACGCCGATTTCGATCCGGGCAGCCATCACCGTGGTCGCCTCAGTACCTATATTGCTGGTGTATCCGTTCATGCAGAAGTATTTCGTAGTGGGTCTTAATGTCGGCAGTGTGAAAGAATAAGCGTTCAGAGCGAATAGACTTGTCTATGCAAAATAGCAAAAGGGGTGCAGTCCTATCAGGGGCTGCACCCCTTTTTGTGCTACTATTCTGCTTCCATTGAATAATCCCATAGAGCCCCGAGCATCCTTATAATGCTCTGCTCGTCCATAGACGTAGCAATCATTTTTAAAAAAATGATGACACAGCGGAAGAAATACCTTATTATTTAAAGAGATTTTTATTAAAACAGTTTTTAAATAATTATAGTACAATAAATCCTGAGGTTCAGAGAGTACGTTCAGGCAGTCTGTAAGGGAGGGCTTCATATTCTTTCGCTGAGTCAGGTTAGCAAGAGCTTCACGCTGAAGGACGGCCCTTATACAGCTGTCGATCAGGTATCGCTTGAAGTCCAGGCGGGTGCCATTCACGGTATTATTGGCACCAGCGGCGCAGGTAAATCCACGCTACTGCGGCTGATCAATCTGCTGGAGCGGCCCGATGAAGGAACGGTTATGGTTGACGGGCAGCGGCTTACGGAGCTGCCGGATAAGGAGCTGCGCCGGCAGCGGCAGAGAATCGGTATGATCTTTCAGCATTTCAATCTGATCGGCAATGCCACTGTCAGCCGGAATGTGGCGATCTCTCTGGAACTTGCCGGAGTGCCGCGTGCAGGGCGGATGAAGCGGGTGGAGGAATGTCTGCAATTCGTAGGCCTGGCGGACAAAGCCGGGCAATATCCGGCCCAGCTCAGCGGAGGACAGCGCCAGCGGGTAGCGATTGCCCGGGCACTGGCTAACAGTCCGAAGCTGCTGCTGTGCGATGAGCCGACATCTGCGCTTGATCCGGGCACCACGGCAGATATTCTGGAGGTGCTGCGCCATATCAATGCTTCCCTGGGCGTAACGATTGTGATCGTTACCCATGAACTGGATGTCGTGCGGAGCATCTGTTCCGAGGTATCCGTCATGGAGAGCGGACGGATCGTAGATTCCTTCTCCCGTGGGGAGGGCGGCTTCCTTCCTCCAGGAACGCATTCAGGCTCCTTCCGCGAGCGGATCACCGGCAGAACGGGGGCCTCCCATGTTTGAGAGCATGCTGAAATACCAGGATCAGATGTGGCAGTCTATCGGAGAGACCTTTGTTATGGTCGGCATTTCAATTGGCGCTGCGCTGCTGCTGGGCCTTCCGCTTGGGACGCTGCTTTATTTTTGCCGCAAAGGCCAGTTATATGAGAATAGAGGACTGTCTCTAGTACTGAACAGCATCGTCAATGTCATCCGTTCCTTTCCGTTTCTGCTGCTGGTGGTGGCGCTGATTCCGTTCACCCGGCTGGTGGTGGGTACTGCGATTGGCACCCTGGCAGCCACGGTGCCGCTGTCCATCGTTGCCATTGCGTATTACTCGCGGCTGGTGGAGCAGTCACTGCTGGAGGTTCCGCGGGGAACGATTGAAGCGGCATTGTCGATGGGGGCATCGAAGCCGGGAATGATTTTCAAGTTTCTATATGTAGAGGCCCGTTCTGGGCTGGTGCTGGGACTCACTGCGTCTACGATTAGCTTCATTTCTTTTTCAACCGTAATGGGGGTTGTCGGCGGCGGCGGGGTTGGCGATTTCGCCATCCGCTACGGATATCAGCGCTTCGAGACAGAAGTGATGGTCTACGCCATACTCGTGATGATTGTGCTGGTGCAGCTCATTCAATTCACGGGAAGCACGATAGCCAGACTGCTCGACAAACGCTAGAATACTATACAATAATGGGGGCTTAAGAGATATCATGAAAAGAACAGGAAAAAGAATGACCACCACGTTTGCACTGGTACTGCTTGTATTGACGCTTGCAATTGCGGGCTGCGGCAACAGTAAAGAAGCGGAAAAGACACCGGCGGCAACCAGCACCGGACCTGTGAAGATCAAGGTAGCCTCGCTGATTCCGCCAATGACGGATATCCTCGAACTTGTGAAGCCGATTCTGAAGGAAGAAGGCGTGGACATGGAGGTTGTCGTGCTGTCCGATAACGTGCAGCCAAACGAAGCGCTGGCGAACAAAGAGGTGGATGCGAACTTTTTCCAGCATGTCCCTTACATGGAACAGTTCAATGCTAGCAAAGGTGCAAAGCTAGTGCCCGTTCAGCCTGTATATGATGCCATCTACGGCGGATACTCCAAACGCTTCAAGAACATTGCCGATCTGCCAGAGGGAGCAACGCTCGTCATGGCCAATGATCCGTCCAACATTGGACGCTCCCTGCAAATGTTCGCAGATGCCGGATTAATTACGCTGAAGGATGGAATAGGGATTCAGGCTACGCAAGCCGATATTACCGCCAATCCAAAGAACTATAAGTTCGAGGAAGTCGATCTGCTGATGCTGGCCCGGATGCTGGATGATGCGGATCTGGTAGCAATGACACCAGCCTACGCGAGCCCGCTGGGTCTGACTCCGAAGAAGGATGCGCTGATCACCGAGCGTGAAGATTCCGCCTTCACCATTACCCTCGTTGCCCGTGAGGACAACAAGGATTCCGAAGTGATCCAGAAGCTGGCGAAGGCGATCAGCGGCCCGGAAGTGAAGAAGTTCCTGGAGGATAATTACGCGGATATCGCGCTGCCTGCTTTTAAATAGTAGATAAACGGGTTACATCCTATACCGAAGTAAACAAAAAACGGCCTTCTCTTGGGAGAGAGGCCGTTTTTTGTTGCGCAGGAAGCACATTGCTCCTGCTTGATACATCAATGATTCCCTAATTTAC